>NZ_JBHXJE010000013.1:21628-131087 GCF_042723275.1 Streptomyces sp. NPDC058373
GCCCTGTCGCGGCGGTAGCCCCGTAGGGCGGTGGTGGTGGCCCGGCGTGTGGCCAGGTCCTGCCCCGACTCGTCGCGGTGGAAGCCCTCGGGCGGTGGCCTCGCCCTCGGCCGTCGGGCGAGCTGGGCGGACGCCTTGGCCGGGGTTCCCGCCCTGTCGCGGCGGTAGCCCCGTAGGGCGGTGGTGGTGGCCCGGCGTGTGGCCAGGTCCTGCCCCGACTCGTCGCGGTGGAAGCCCTCGGGCGGCGGCCTCGCCCTCGGTTGTCGGGCGAGCCGGGCGGGCACCCTGGCCGGGGCTCCCGCCCCGTCGCCGCGGCAGCCCCGTAGGACGGCCGTGGCGCGCGGCGCGAGGCCACGTCATGCCTCCGCCCCCGTCGCCGCGGCAGC
This sequence comes from Streptomyces sp. NPDC058373, assembly GCF_042723275.1. NCBI lineage: Bacteria > Bacillati > Actinomycetota > Actinomycetes > Kitasatosporales > Streptomycetaceae > Streptomyces > Streptomyces sp. NPDC058373. Next base: position 22,015 of record NZ_JBHXJE010000013.1, read on the forward strand.
CCCGTAGGACAGCCGTGCCCCCCCGGCGCGAGGCCAGGTCACGCATCCGCCGCTTCCCGGGGGCGGTGCCCCACCTCGACGGCTGCGCAGCGCCAGCGGTGGTCGGGGCCCTGTTCGAGGCGGAAGGCGAGGGCGTGGACGCGGTCGCCGCTGGTGATGCGGGCGAACGCCTCGATGACGCCTTCCCGCGGGGCGTACTCGTCGCAGTGGCGGACGGCGGGTTCGCGGCCGACGAGGAAGGGCTCGTCCACCGGGGTGAGCTGGATCAGTTGCTCGTAGGCCTCGCCGACGGTGTGGTTCAGCATCGAGTGGACGGGTCGGCGGCCGGTGAGCACGGCGAGGATGCGGTCGGCGAACCAGTAGCGGGGGACGGCCTCGCGGGGGCGGCGGGCGGCCGGGCGTTCGCCGGGGCGGCGGCTGTCGCGGCGGGCGGTCGCGGGGCGAGTGGTGGTGCGGCGGGTGGCGGTGGCGGTCCTGCCGGGGCCGGGCGGGGGCCGGTCCATGAGTGCGTCTCCTCTGGGTCGGTCGGGAGGGGCGGCTCTACCGGGCGGTAACCGCTGGCCGCAGCGTGCTGTGCGGGGCCGCCGCAGGCAAGGCGGCGGAGGTCCTGGCGAGGGGCCGGAGAAATTCACCCTTCAGGATGAGAAAGGGGGTGCGGAGCGCTGCTGGGGCACGGCGCGCGGGGGTGACGAGGTGGTCGCCGTGCTGACGGTTCGCGCGGTGGCGCCCCACCCCGAAGGGGGACGCGGGCCACGTATCCTGGGCCCCGTCCAGACCCGACCACGGAAACGGCCCACCATGCGCGTCTACGTCCCCCTGACCCTGCCGGCTCTCGCCCAGGCGCACCGGGCGGGCGAAGTGGGGCCCGGTCCGCTCACCGCCTTCGCCGTCACCCCGGGCCTGCGCGAGTGGTACGTCTCCGACGACATCGAGGAGCTGGAGTACGCGGCGTTGACCCGCGCCGCCCACGGTTCGCTGCGCCTGCTGGCGGCCGACCCGGAGGCGGTCCGGAAGCGGGTCGTCGTCGCGGTGGACATCGCCGACGGCGCCGTCTACGCCGACCCCGACCGGGCGCTCGACCCGGACGCCCTCGGTGAGGTGCGGCTCGACGCGGCCGTGCCGCTGGGCAAGGCCGCCGCCGTCCACGTCGACGCGGACGCCGCGGCGGCGGACGTGGCCAAGGCGGCCGAGGCGCTGGCCGCGGCCGACGGCGGGGATGAGGACGCCCAGTTCGTCGTGGACGGTGCGGACGATCACGAGCTGCTCTGGTTCGCGACGCAGGAGATCGAGCACCTCGTCGGCTGACGGCGCCTGTCCGCCTCAGTTGCCGGAGCGCCGGCCGTCCCCGGGGCGACGTGCCCGGGCGCGACCCCGCCCGGCCCGAATCCCCTGGCCCCATTCCCGCGCCCCCCGTTACCGTCGAACCATGCCTGCCATCACGCCGCACATCGTCTGGGACTGGAACGGAACGCTGTTCCACGACACCGAGGCGGTGCTCGGCGCGACCAACGCCGCGTTCGCGGAGTTCGGGGTGGCGCCGATCACCCTGGACCAGTACCGCGAGCTGTACTGCGTGCCCATACCGCGGTTCTACGAGCGGCTGATGGGTCGGCTGCCCACCGACGAGGAGTGGCAGCTGATGGACAGCAGCTTCCAGCGGCACTACGGGGGGCTGCGGGCGGTCTGCGGGCTCGCCGAGGGGGCCGAGGGGCTGCTGGCGCGGTGGGAGGAGGCCGGGCACAGCCAGTCGATCCTCAGCATGTACGGGCACGAGGAGCTGGTTCCGCTGGTGCGGGGGTTCGGCATCGACCGGCACTTCCTGCGGGTGGAGGGGCGGACCGGCCCTTCCGGCGGGTCCAAGGCCGCGCACATGGCGCGCCATCTTCGTGCCCTCGACGTCGTGGAGGCGGAGCACACCGTGGTGATCGGGGACGCCGCCGACGATGCCGTGGCCGCGCACGCGGTGGGTGCCCGGGCGGTGCTGTACACCGGCGGGTCGCACAGCCGGGGGAGCCTGGAGGCGACCGGCGCCGTCGTGGTCGACTCGCTGGCGGAGGCCGTGGACGTGGCGCACGGGGTGTTCGAGCGGCGGTGACGGCTGGGCGGTGCGGGCGCGGCTGAGCCCCCCCGGCGAGGGTGAGTTCCGTTACACCTGGCCGGTCTCCCGGCCACGGCCTCCCTCACTCGCACCGCAGCCCCATCCGGCCACACCCGCCCCCACCGCGAGACCGGCTCACCGGCCCCCACCCGCCGCCAAACCCGCTCGTCCCCAGCCCCATACCGCCCCGGTCCCCGGGCAGAGCCAGCCGTACGCACCCACGTCCCCCACCTCCCCAGTGGCCGAAAACCGCCCCACCCGAGCCCAACTCCGCGCCCTCGCCGCGAGAGCCCGGTTTTAGCCCCGGAATGCCGTCCCGCCTGCCCGGGGCCGCAGCCGGCCGGGCCCCGGGGCGGCGGCAGCGCACTCCGCCCGCGCCCCAGGCGCCCACGCTGCCCACCAGTCCCCTCTACCCCCTCCGCCCCCACGCCCGGATGCGCGGACCGGCTAAGTTCCCCCATCGGTTTTGTACAGAAGCGGCTCATGACGGGCGCCCCCGGATGCGAGATAGCCTTGGCTCGTGATCAGCGCGATACGCGGCGGGGGCAGTGACGCCCCCGGACTGTGCCCGGTGTGCGGCTTGTGTGCCGCCCCGGGCCTGCCGTGCTGGTCCCTTTCGGGAGAGCGGGCCGCCGACAATGGCCGATAACGCCCCGCTCGTCCCGCTTCCCGGCATAACGTCGAATCCGACCGGAGACCCCGCGTCGCGGCGTTACGTCCCACACGTTTCATCAACGTCTCGCAACGGCGCGCGACAGGAGCCAGAGGACCATGCAGACCAAGCTGGACGAAGCCAAGGCCGAGCTGCTCGAAAGGGCGGCACAGGTCGCTGAGAACAGCCCGGCGGGGGGACGCCTCCCCGTCGGGGCGCCGGGCGGGGGCGCGCCGGACCAGGACTCCGTGCTCGCCTTCCTCCAGCGCTACTACCTGCACACGGCCGCCGAGGACATGGCCGACCGCGACCCGGTCGACATGTTCGGAGCCGCGTACTCCCATTACCGGCTGGCCGAAAAACGGCCTCAGGGCACCGCCAACGTCCGCGTGCACACCCCGACCGTCGAGGAGAACGGCTGGACCAGCAGCCACTCCGTGGTCGAGGTCGTCACCGACGACATGCCCTTCCTCGTCGACTCGGTCACCAACGAGCTCTCCCGGCAGAACCGCGGCATCCACGTCGTCATCCACCCGCAGATCACCGTCCGCCGCGACATCACGGGCCAGCTCGTCGAGGTGCTCCCCGGCGGCGCCGCCGAGCGGCCGGCCGACGCGGTCACCGAGTCGTGGATCCACGTCGAGATCGACCGCGAGACCGACAAGGGCGACCTCAAGCAGATCACCGCCGATCTGCTCCGCGTCCTCTCCGACGTCCGCGAGGCCGTCGAGGACTGGGAGAAGATGCGCGGCGCCGCGCTGCACATCGCCGAGGACCTGCCCGCGGAGCCCGTCGCCGGGGACCTCGGTGACGAGGACGTGGAGGAGGCCCGCGAGCTGATGCGCTGGCTCGCCGCCGACCACTTCACCTTCCTCGGCTACCGCGAGTACCGCCTCATGGACGACGACTCGCTGGCCGCCGTTCCCGGCACCGGCCTCGGCATCCTCCGCGCCGACCCGCACCAGGACGAGGACCACCACCCGGTCAGCCCCTCCTTCGAGCGGCTCCCCGCCGACGCCCGCGCCAAGGCCCGCGAGCACCGGCTGCTCATCCTCACCAAGGCCAACAGCCGCGCCACCGTGCACCGTCCGAGCTACCTCGACTACATCGGCGTGAAGAAGTTCGACGCCGAGGGCAACGTCGTCGGCGAGCGCCGCTTCCTCGGTCTCTTCTCCTCCGCCGCCTACACCGAGTCGGTCCGCCGCGTCCCGGTCATCCGCCGCAAGGTCGCCGACATCCTCAAGGCCGCCGGGTTCTCGCCCAACAGCCACGACGGGCGCGACCTCCTCCAGATCCTGGAGACGTACCCGCGCGACGACATGTTCCAGATCTCCGCCGAGGAACTGCTGCCGATCGCCACCAGCGTCCTGTACCTCCAGGAGCGCCGGCGCCTCAGGCTCTACCTGCGCAAGGACGAGTACGGCCGCTACTACTCGGCCCTCGTCTACCTGCCGCGCGACCGCTACACCACCGGCGTCCGGCTGCGGATCATCGACATCCTCAAGGAGGAACTCGGCGGCACCAACGTCGACTTCACCGCCTGGAACACCGAGTCGATCCTCTCCCGGCTGCACTTCGTGGTGCGCGTCCCCTCCGGCACCCAGCTGCCCGAGCTGACCGACGCCGACCACGACCGCATCGAGGCCCGCCTGGTCGAGGCCGCCCGCTCCTGGGCCGACGGCTTCGGCGAGGCGCTCAACGCCGAGTGCGGCGAGGAGCGCGCCGCCGAACTCCTCCGCCGCTACCAGGGCGCCTTCCCCGAGGGGTACAAGGCCGACCACTCCCCGCGCGCCGCCGTCGCCGACCTCGTCCACCTGGAGCGGCTGCGCGGCGGCGAGGGCCAGCACGACTTCGCCCTCAGCCTCTACGAGCCGGTCGGCGCCGCCCCCGACGAGCGCCGCTTCAAGATCTACCGCACCGGCGACCCGGTCTCCCTCAGCGCCGTCCTCCCCGTCCTGCAGCGGCTGGGCGTCGAGGTGGTCGACGAGCGCCCCTACGAGCTGCGCCGCGCCGACCGCTCCACCGCCTGGATCTACGACTTCGGGCTGCGCGTCCCCGGCCTCAGCCACGTCAACGACTTCCTCGGCGACGACGGCCGCGAGCGGTTCCAGGAGGCGTTCGCCGCCACCTGGACCGGCGCCGCGGAGAACGACGGCTTCAACGCCCTGGTCCTCGGCGCCGGGCTGACCTGGCGCGAGGCGATGGTGCTGCGCGCGTACGCCAAGTACCTGCGGCAGGCCGGTTCGACCTTCAGCCAGGACTACATGGAGGACACCCTCCGCAACAACGTCCACACCACCCGGCTGCTGGTCTCCCTCTTCGAGGCGCGGATGGCGCCCGAGCGGCAGGCCGCCGGCCTGGAGCTGACCGACGGCATCCTGGAGGAGCTGGACGGCGCCCTGGACCAGGTCGCCTCGCTGGACGAGGACCGCATCCTGAGGTCGTTCCTCACCGTCATCAAGGCGACGCTGCGGACCAACTTCTTCCAGCACACCGCGAGCGGCGAGCCGCACGGCTACGTCTCGATGAAGTTCGACCCGCAGGCCATCCCCGACCTGCCCGCGCCCCGCCCGGCCTTCGAGATCTGGGTGTACTCGCCGCGCGTCGAGGGCGTCCACCTGCGGTTCGGCAAGGTAGCCCGCGGCGGCCTGCGCTGGTCCGACCGGCGCGAGGACTTCCGTACCGAGATCCTCGGCCTGGTCAAGGCGCAGATGGTGAAGAACACCGTCATCGTGCCGGTGGGCGCCAAGGGCGGCTTCGTCGCCAAGCAGCTGCCCGACCCGGCCAAGGACCGCGACGCGTGGCTGGCCGAGGGCATCGCCGCGTACAAGACCTTCATCTCGGCGCTGCTCGACATCACCGACAACATGGTCGCGGGCGAGGTGGTGCCCCCGGCCGACGTGGTCCGCCACGACGAGGACGACACCTACCTCGTCGTCGCCGCCGACAAGGGCACCGCCACCTTCTCCGACACCGCCAACCAGGTCGCCGCCGACTACGACTTCTGGCTCGGCGACGCCTTCGCCTCCGGCGGCTCCGCCGGGTACGACCACAAGGGCATGGGCATCACCGCCCGGGGCGCCTGGGAGTCGGTCAAGCGGCACTTCCGCGAGCTGGGCCACGACACGCAGACCGAGGACTTCACCGTCGTCGGCGTCGGCGACATGTCCGGTGACGTCTTCGGCAACGGCATGCTGCTCAGCGAGCACATCCGCCTGGTCGCCGCCTTCGACCACCGGCACATCTTCGTCGACCCGAACCCGGACGCCGCCACCTCCTACGCCGAGCGGCGCCGCCTCTTCGAGCTGCCCCGCTCCTCCTGGGCCGACTACGACACCGGCCTGATCTCGGCGGGCGGCGGCGTCTTCCCGCGCAGCGCCAAGTCGGTGACGGTCAACGCGCACATCCGCGACGCCCTCGGCCTGCCCTCGGGCACCACCAAGATGACCCCCGCCGACCTCATGCGGGCCATCCTCACCGCCCCGGTCGACCTGCTCTGGAACGGCGGCATCGGCACCTACGTCAAGTCGTCCGCCGAGTCCGACGCGGCCGTCGGCGACAAGGCCAACGACGCCATCCGCGTCAACGGCGCCGACCTGCGCGTCAAGGTCGTCGGCGAGGGCGGCAACCTGGGCGCCACCCAGCTCGGCCGGATCGAGTTCGCCCGCACCGGCGGCCGGATCAACACCGACGCCATCGACAACAGCGCCGGTGTGGACACCTCCGACCACGAGGTGAACATCAAGATCCTGCTCAACTCGGTCGTCGCCGACGGCGACCTGACCGTCAAGCAGCGCAACACGCTGCTCGCCGAGATGACCGACGAGGTCGGCACGATGGTGCTGCGCAACAACTACGCGCAGAACACCGCGCTCGCCAACTCCGCCGCCCAGGCATCCTCGCTCCTCCACGCCCAGCAGCGCTTCATGCGCCGCCTGGTCCGCGAGGGCGCCCTCGACCGGGCCCTGGAGTTCCTCCCCGGCGACCGGCAGATCCGCGAGCTGCTGAACAACCAGCGCGGCCTCACCCAGCCCGAACTGGCCGTCCTGCTCGCCTACACCAAGATCACCGCCGCCGAGGAGCTGATCTCCACCCGGCTCCCCGACGACCCGTACCTGATGCGGCTGCTGCACGCCTACTTCCCGAAGGCGCTGGTCGAGAAGTTCCCCGAGCAGATCGTCGCGCACGCGCTGCGCCGCGAGATCATCACCACGATGCTGGTCAACGACACCGTCAACACCGGGGGTTCGACCTTCCTGCACCGGCTCCGCGAGGAGACCGGTGCCTCCATGGAGGAGATCGTCCGTGCCCAGCTCGCCGCCCGCGAGATCTTCGGCCTCAGCGCCGTCTGGGACGCCGTCGAGGCGCTCGACAACCAGGTGCCGGCCGACGTCCAGACCCGCGTCCGGCTCCACTCGCGCCGCCTGGTCGAGCGCGGCACCCGCTGGCTGCTCAACAACCGGCCGCAGCCGCTGGCCCTCGCCGACACCATCGACTTCTTCCAGGAGCGGGTCGGCCGGATCTGGGCCCATCTCCCCACGCTGCTGCGCGGCTCCGACCTGGAGTGGTACGAGTCGATCATGGACGAGCTGGTCAAGGCCGGGGTCCCCGAGGAGCTGGCCGGGCGGGTCGCCGGATTCTCCTCGGCCTTCCCCACCCTCGACCTGGTCGCCATCGCGGACCGCACGGACAAGGACCCGCTCGCCGTCGCGGAGGTCTTCTACGACCTCGGGGACCGGCTGCGGATCACCCAGCTCATGGACCGCATCATCGAGCTGCCGCGCGCCGACCGCTGGCAGTCCATGGCCCGCGCCTCCATCCGCGAGGACCTGTACGCGGCCCACGCGGCGCTCACCGCCGACGTACTGGACGCCGGGAACGGCGAGGCCACCCCGAAGGAGCGGTTCGAGAGCTGGGAGCGCCAGAACACGGCGATCCTCACCCGCGCCCGGGCCACGCTGGAGGAGATCCAGAACTCCGACAGCTTCGACCTGGCCAACCTCTCGGTCGCCATGCGCACCATGCGCACCCTGCTGCGCGGCCGGGCCTGACACCCCGCCGCACGCCGCGTCCACCGGCCCGTCCCCGCTCCTGCGGGGGCGGGCCGGTGGACGCCTGGGGGCCGGGCGGGTGTGTCGGGCGCGCGGGGCACCGGGCCGTGGTGTGAGCTGGGTCCGTCGAAGCGGCGGCCCGCGCCAGGGCCCCGGCGGGAGAGGGAGGACGCGTGCCCCGGTTCAGCGTGGTGGTGCCGGTCCACCGGGTCCAGGGATATCTGCGGGAGTGCCTCGACTCGCTCCTCGGGCAGGAGCTGGACGACCCGGCGGAGCTGGAGGTGATCGCCGTCGACGACGCCTCGCCGGACGCGAGCGGGGCCATCCTCGACGAGTACGCGGCCCGCGACCCCCGCCTCACCGTGGTCCGGCATGCCGAGAACCGGGGCATCGGCCAGGCCCGCAACACCGGCGTCGCCCACGCCACCGGCACCTACCTGCTCTTCCTCGACAGCGACGACACCCTCACCCCCGGCTCGCTGCGCGCCATCGGCGACCGCGCCGAGGAGACCGGCTCGCCCGACATCGTCCTCTACGACTACGAGCGGACCTTCTGGTGGAACGGCCGCCGCCGCAACCGCGACGCCGCCGTCCTCGCCGCGCCCGGCCCCGAGGTCTTCACCGTCGCCGAGCGCCCCGAACTCCTCGACCTGTTCACCGTCGTCTGGAACAAGGCGTTCCGCCGGGACTTCTTCCTGGCGGGTGGCTTCACCTTCCCCGACGGCTACTACGAGGACGCCGTCGTCGTCTACGAGTCCCTCTTCACCGCCGCCCGCGTCACCCTCCTCGACCGGGTCTGCGTCTCCTACCGCCAGCGCCGCCGGGGCAACGCCCTGCGCACCCCCGACCGCGCCCACTTCGCCGTCTTCGACCAGTACGGACGGCTCTTCCGCTTCCTCGACACGCGCCCGGAACTGCACCGGTGGCGGAGCTTCCTCTTCCACCACATGACCGACCACTACCTCTTCATCCTCAGCCGCCCCGACCGCGTCCCGCCCGCCGCCCGCGCCGAGTTCTTCGCCCGCGCCGCCCGCGACCACCGCCGCCACGCCCCGCCGGACCTCGTCCGCCCGGGCGGGGTCCAGGGCGCCGAGTACCGCGCGCTGGAGCACGGTTCGTACCTCGGCTTCCAGGCGCTGCGCACCGCCGCCGGCGCCCGTCTGAAGGCCGTCCGCGAACTCCGGCGCACCCGCACCCGCGTCGGCCGCAGGGCGTACGCCGCCTACTACCGGGCCCAGCGGCAGCGGCCCCTCGACCCGGGCCTCGCCGTCTACGCCGCCTACTGGTACCGGCCGCCCGCCTGCAACCCGTACGCCGTCTTCGAGAAGGCCCGCCAACTGGCGCCGGGGGTGCGCGGGGTGTGGGTGGTGCGGGAGAGCCTGGCCGGGCGGATGCCCGAGGGGGTCGACTTCGTCGTCGCCGGGTCGCCGCGCTACTGGGAGGTGCTGGCCCGCGCCACGTACTTCATCAACAACGTCAACTTCCCCGACCACTACGTCAAACGCCCCGGCCAGCTCCACCTCCAGACCCACCACGGCACCCCGCTCAAGCGGATGGGCATCGACCAGATCCGCTACCCGGCCGCCGCCAAGGGGATGAGCTTCGCCAAGCTGCTGGCCCGCGCCGACCGCTGGGACTACAGCCTCTCCTCCAACCAGCTCTCCGCCGAGACCTGGGAGCGCGTCTACCCCTGCTCCTTCACCAACTGGAACCTCGGCTACCCGCGCAACGACGTCTACGCCCGCGCCACCCCCGCCGACACCGCCGCCGCCCGCGCCCGCGTCGGCGTCCCCGAAGGCCGCACCGCCGTCCTGTACGCCCCCACGGTCCGCGACTACCAGTCCGGCTACGTCCCCCGCCTGGACCTCGCCCGCCTCGCCCGCGCGCTCGGCACCGACGGCGTCCTGATGGTCCGCACCCACTACTTCTACGGCGACAGCCCGGAGGTGCGCAGCCTCGCCGACGACGGCGTCCTGCTGGACGTCTCCACCTACCCGGTGGTCGAGGACCTCTGCCTCGCCTCGGACGCCCTGCTCACCGACTACTCGTCCATCATGTTCGACTACGCCAACCTCGACCGGCCGATCGTCACCTACGCCGACGACTGGGAGGTCTACGTGAAGTCCCGGGGCGTCACCTTCGACCTGCTCTCCGGCCGCCTCGGCGACACCCCGGGCGCCGTCGCCACCAGCGAGGACGAGCTGATCCACCTCTTCGAGGAGGGTGCCTGGGACGGCCCCGCCGAGCGGGAGCGCCGCCGCGCCTTCCGGGCCCGCTTCTGCCCGTGGGACGACGGGGCGGCGGCGGAACGGGTGGTGCGGGCCTTGTTCCGCCCGCCGGGGTGACGCCCGCCCCCGGACGCCCACCCCCGGCCTCCGGGGACTACCGCCCCGGCCACCCCTCCCACGCCGAGCTCACCATGTCACGCGGCGTCAGCCGCGCCCGCCAGCCGAGCGCCTCGGCGGCGCGTTCGGCGGAGGCGACGACGCGAGCCGGGTCGCCGGGGCGCCGGTCGACGACCACCGGCTCGATGTTCTTGCCGGTGACCTCGTTGATCAGGTCGATCAGCTCACGGACGGAGACACCCCGGCCGCTGCCCACGTTGACCGTCAGGTCCTCGCCCGGGGTGGCGGCGGCCAGCGCGCGGGCGGCGGCGACGTGCGCCTCGGCGAGGTCGACGACGTGGATGTAGTCGCGGACGCAGGTGCCGTCCTCGGTCGGGTAGTCGTCGCCGAAGATCTGCGGGGGCACCCCGTCGGTGAGGCGCTCGAAGACCATCGGGACGATGTTGAAGACACCGGTGTCGGCCAGCTCCGGGCCGCCCGCGCCCGCCACGTTGAAGTACCGCAGGCAGGCCGTGCGCAGGCCGTGGGCGCGGCCGGTGGCGCGGACCAGCCACTCGCCGGCCAGCTTGGTCTCGCCGTAGGGGCTCATCGGCGCGCACGGCGTCTCCTCGGTGACGAGGTCGACGTCGGTCATGCCGTAGACGGCCGCCGAGGAGGAGAGGACGAAGGAGTCGACGCCCGCGGCGACGGTGGCGGCGAGCAGGACCCGCAGGCCCTCGACGTTGTCGTGGTAGTAGCGCAGCGGCACCGAGACCGACTCGCCGACCTGCTTCTTGGCGGCGAGGTGGATGACGCCGGTGATGGCGTGGTCGGCGAAGACCTTGTCGAGCAGCGGGCGGTCCAGGGTCGTGCCCTGGACCAGGGTCGCGGACGCCGGGAGGCGGCCTTCGACGCCCGTGGAGAGGTCGTCGAGGACCACGGCGTCCTCGCCCGCCTCGGCCAGGGCGCGGACTACGTGCGCTCCGATGTAACCGGCGCCGCCAGTGATCAGCCAGGTCATGGTCACCTGTTTCGTCGTGTCCCGGGCCGCCCGTCGTACCGGGGCGCGCGCGGGGCGGGCCCCGGGCGGCCGTGTGCCCCGACCGTATCCCCGACGGGCCCCGGCATGCCGCCAGCCGGGGCCATTTCCCGCCCCGCGCCCGGCAGATTATCGACACGGAGTGCCGGTGTGGCTACCGTCGGTCGCGATGTCTGCCGCCGCCCCCGCCTCCGCGTCCCCCGCCCCCACCAGGCACGCAAGCCCGTCGGACGGGCTCGCCCCCGGCGGCCGGGTGGACGCGCTGACCGGGCTGCGCTTCCTCGCCGCGCTCGCCGTCTTCGCCCACCACTTCACCGGGCTCGGCGGGCCGGAGAGCGGGGTGGCGCGGGTCCCCGCCTTCTTCCCGTACACCACGATGGGCGTGCACGGCGTCGGGTTCTTCTTCGTGCTCTCCGGCTTCCTGCTGGCCTGGGGGTACCGGCCGGGCACCCCGGCCCGGCTCTTCTACTGGCGGCGCGCCGGGCGGATCTGGCCCGCCCACCTCGTCGCCGGCCTGATCGCGCTCGTCCTGCTCTTCTGGTGGGGCGGCCGCGAGACCGACACCTTCTCGGTGCTGGCCTCCGTCCTCCTCGTCCAGACCTGGTTCCCCGGCGTGACCCCGGCCCTGCCGGGCAACAGCGTCGCCTGGACCCTCAGCGTCGAACTCTTCTTCTACGCCCTCTTCCCGCTGCTCGTCCGGGCCGCCCTCGCCCTGCGCACCCGCACCCTGCTCGCCGTCTCCGGCGCCTCCCTCGCCGTCATGGCCGCCGTCAACCTCTGGCTCCTCACCCATCACCCGGCCGCCACCACCGAGTGGGTGATGCGCCACCCGCTGGCCCGCCTCCCGGAGTTCGGCCTCGGCCTCGCCGCCGCCCTCGCCCTGCGCCGGGGCACGCGCCCCGCACTGCGGGCCCTGCCGGTGGCCGCCCTGCTGGGCGCGTACACGGTGGCGTACACCCGGCGGGCGGAGTGGGCGGGGGAGGGGGCCGTGGTGCTGGAGGCGACGGTGCGGCCCGTGGTGGCGCTCCTCGCGGTGGGGCTCGTGGTGGCCTGCGTGGTGCGGGCCACCGGCGGCGGCGGGCGGGGGGAGGGATGGCTGGCCTCGCCGGCGATGGTCCGGCTCGGTCTCTGGTCGTACGCCTTCTACCTGCTGCACCAGACGCTCAACTACGCCATCACCGACCGGTGGGGGCACCAGCCGGCCGGCGGCGTCGCCGTCTTCACGATGATCGGGACGGCCGTGGTGGCGACCGCGCTGGCCGGGGCGCTGTACCACGGGGTGGAGGAGCCGGCCCGGCGCTGGTGGGCCGGGCATCCGCCGCGGTGGGTGAGGGGCGATGGTGACCTGGGGCGGGCTCGGGCGTTGTTGTTCTCACACAGGAGCGGGGGGCCGTCTTGAGGAGTCGCACATGCACCGATCGGCGTACGAGCAGATGGAACTCTGCGTCTCGGCCTATCTCCCCACCGGCCGCCGCGTCAGCGTCGTCGACCTCGGCTCCCGCGTCTCGGACGGCCAGAAACTGACCCACCGCGCGCTGCTGGAGGGGTACGACGTCGCGTACACCGGTGTCGACGTGCGCGACGGCGCCAACGTCGACCGGGTGATGACCGCCCCCTACCGGGTCCCCGTCAAGTCGGCCAGCGCCGACGTGGTCCTCTCCGGGCAGGCCTTCGAGCACATCCCGTTCTTCTGGGCGTCGATGCTGGAGATCACCCGCATCCTCAAGCCCGGCGGCCTCGCCTTCGTCACCGCCCCCTCCCGCGGCCACGTCCACGACGCCCAGGACTGCTGGCGGTACTACCCCGACGGCTTCCGCGCGCTCGCCGCCTACTGCCGCCTCGACCTGCGCGAGGCGTACACCGACTTCCCGCCTTCCAGCGGCATCCGGCACGCCTACCGCTCCATCGACGCCAAACACGCCTACTGGGGCGACTCGGTCGGCGTCTTCCAGAAGCCCCGCAACCACCCGCGGCTGACCATGGCCCTCGTCCGCGCCACCACCCTGTGGTGGGCCAACCGCGTCGGCGGCGTCGACCGTGTCCCGCTGCCCGCCCCGCTCCCCGGCCGCGACCGGTGCGGCCGCCCCGCGCAGAGCGTGCCGGTCCCCGCGCCCGCCGCCGCGGCCGACCCGGCGGCGGGCGACCGGGCCGGGACGAACGGCTGACGGCGCGCCGGGACACGCCGGGGCGCCGCCCGCCGCCCCGGCCGACCTGGTACGTAAGCCGCGTATCAATGCGCAGTTGACGAGACGTGACATCCGGGACAAGGCGTGCGTACTGTCAGGCGCCATGGCATGGAAGAACACGGTGAACTCCGTTCTCAAGCAGCTCACCGGATACCACCTCACCCGCGCCGCGGTTCCCGCTCCGCGCGCCGTCCCCGCCGCCGACGCGGCGCCGAAGACGAAGTCCGGGCCGAAGAAGCTCCGCCTCCCCGAGGACTACGACGAGGAGGCCAAGGAGATCGTCCGCGCCGTCAAGCCGTGGACCATGACCTCACCGGAGCGGCTCAACGCCTTCATCCTCGCCACCCGGCACGTCGTCCGCCACGACATCCCGGGCGCCGTCGTGGAGTGCGGGGTCTGGCGCGGCGGTTCGATGCAGGCCTGCGCCAGGACCCTGCTCGGCCTGGACGCCACCGACCGCGACCTGTACCTCTTCGACACCTTCGAGGGCATGCCCCCGCCCACCGAGGAGGACCTGCGCCGCGACGGCCGCTCCGCCGAGGAACTCCTCGCCGCCCAGGGCAAGGACCGCCCCATCTGGGCCGTCGCCTCCCTCGACGACGTCCAGGCCGGTTTCGATAACGTGCCCTACCCGAAAGAGCGCCTCCACTACGTCCAGGGCCTGGTCGAGAAGACCGTGCCCGCCGAGGCGCCCGAGCAGATCGCCGTCCTGCGCCTGGACACCGACTGGTACGCCTCCACCCGGCACGAACTGGAGCACCTCTACCCGCGGCTGGTCAGCGGCGGCGTCCTGCTCATCGACGACTACGGCTACTGGCAGGGCTCCCGCCGCGCCGTCGACGAGTTCCTGGAGGCGACCGGCGAGCGGCTGCTGCTGCTCCGCATGGACGAGGGCCGCATCGCGGTCAAGCCCTGACACGCCGGGCGCCCCCTGCCCGCCCCGGCGCGCGTCACCCGAACGGACCTGTCCGGGTGACCTGTGCCGGGGTGCCGGGTTGTTAACCCGTAGGGGGCGTCCGACAGCTCCTGCACAGGCGCCCGCGGCGCCCGGCAGGATCCGTCAGACCTCCCCAGGGCCCCGGCGGGACGCTTTTTCCCGTCCCCCAGTTCTCCGGAAGGATTGTGCGCCGCGCATGACACCCCGACTCACCGTCGTCGTCCCCGTCTACAACGTCGAGGAGTACCTCGACGCCTGCCTCGCCTCGCTGGCGCGGCAGACGATGCGGGAGCTGGAGGTCGTCATGGTCGACGACGGTTCGACGGACTCCAGCGCGCGGATCGCCCGCGCCCACGCCGTGCGCGACTCCCGGTTCCGCCTCGTCCAGCAGGAGAACGCGGGCCTCGGCGCCGCCCGCAACACCGGCATCCGCAACGCCACCGGCCAGTACCTCGCCTTCGTCGACAGCGACGACGTCATCCCCGACGACGCCTACCAGCTGATGCTCGACGCCCTGGAGACCAGCGGCTCCGACTTCGTCACCGGCAACGTCCACCGGCTCAGGACCGACGGCACCACCGAGCAGTCCCCGATGTTCCGGCGGGCCATGTCCACCACCCGGCTCACCACCCACGTCCTGCGCGACTGGGACCTGCTCGGCGACCGCATCGCCTGCAACAAGGTCTTCCGCAAGGACTTCTGGGACAAGCACGACCTCGCCTTCCCCGAAGGCGTCCTCTTCGAGGACATCCCCGTCATCGTCCCCGCGCATTTCCTGGCCGGAAGCGTCGACGTGCTCAGCGACACCGTCTACTTCTGGCGCGACCGGCACGGCTCCATCAGCAACAAGCGGGCCCACCGCCGCGCCGTCCGCGACCGCACCGCCGCCGTCACCACCGCCAGCACCTTCCTCGGCCGCCGCCTCGCCGAAGCCGCCGGCACCCCCTTCGAGGCCGACTGGGCCGAGGCCAAACGCCGCTACGACCAGTCCGTCCTCGCCGGTGACCTCTGGATGTTCATGGAGGCCCTGACCGAGGGCGACGACGACTACCACCAGGCCTTCCTCGACCACGCCAACGCCTTCGCCGACCATGCCGACCCGGCCGCCCTCGCCGCCCTCCCCCTCCACCTGCGCGCCAAATGGGCCCTCATCCGGCGCCGCCGGCTGCCCGAACTCCTCGACCTGATGGCCTTCGTCCGCGCCAACCCGAACGCCTTCCAGGTCCGCGGCCTGGCCCGGCGCCGCGCCGCCTACCCCGTCACCCGCGCCCCACTGCCCGCCCCCGCGACCCGGCTGCGCCCCCGCGACCTGCCGCTCATCGCCCGGGTCACCCGCGCCCACTGGGAGGACGGCAGGCTCCACCTCACCGGCTACGCCTACGTCCGCAACCTGCCCCCCGGCCGCCTCCAGGCCCGCGGCAAGGCCCTGTGGCTACGCGCCGGACGCCACCGCGTCGTCCCGCTGAAGGTCCGCCCGGTCCGCTCCCGCGAGGCCACCTACAGCTCCCGGCAGGCCCTGCACCGCTACGACCGGGCCGGATTCACCACCGTCGTCGACCCCGCCCGGCTCTCCACCGGCCGCCCCAGCACCACCTGGAAACTGGAGATGGCCGCCGTCGGCGGACTGCTGCCGCGCACCGGCCCCGTCCGGATGGCCGGGCTCGACGGGCTGCCCGTGCACTACCTCGGCGAGTTCCGCCGGGTCGGCGCCACCCTCAGCGCCGGGCGGCTCCGGCTGCGCGCCGAGAACGTGCCCTCCCGCCTCGCCGCCCACCGTGCCGAGAACGGCACCCTCCACCTCGAAGGCCACCTCGCCGCCGGCCCGCCCACCGGCGAGGAGGCGTGGACCGGGCTGCGCGCCACCAACTGGTACACCAAGGAGAGCCTCGACCTGCCGCTGGGCCTCGACGGGAAGACCTTCACCGCCGAACTCCCCCTCGGCGCCCTCACCGAGGGCGCCGAACCCCCCGAGCCCGAACAGGCCGTCCGCCGCCCCCAGCCGTGGGGTGTCTGTCTCCTCCGGGCCGACGGCACCACCAGCCCCGTCGCCGTCCACCCCGAGATCGAGCCCGGCCGCTACCCGCTCGGCGAGGGCCGCGAGCTGCTCGTCGGCGCCAACTCGGCAGGCGACCTCGAACTCCGCGACCAGCCGGTCCGCCCCATCGTCACCGAGCTGACCTGGCCCGCGAAGAGCCCCCTCACCCTCGCCGGGAGCTTCCCCGCCGCCGACGACGACCCGCGCGAACTCGTCCTGATCCACGGCACCCACGCCGAGGAGACCGTCCTCGACGCCCACCGCGACGGGCCCCGCTTCACCGCCACCCTCGCCCCCGAGGCCGTCGAAGGGCCCGGTGGCACCCTGCCGCTCGCCGAAGGCCGCTGGACGATGTTCCTGCGCGTCCCCGGCGAGAGCGACCCCGCGCTCTACACCCCGGTGCACATCGCGCCCGCCCTCCACACCGGCCTGCCGCTCGTCCGCGACCGCGGCGGCCGCGAGTTCCTCGTCGAACGCCGCCACTACGACCGGCTCCAGCTCCACTCCGGCTCCGCGCTGCCCGCCGCCGACCGGGGCCGCACCCAGCAGAAGGCGCTGCGCGCCGCGTACACCACGCAGCGCGCCCGGGGGCCGCTGCGCGACGCCGTGCTCTACAGCAGCTTCGACGGCCGCCAGTACTCCGACTCGCCGCGCGCGATTCACCAGGAACTGGCCGCCCGCGACGCCTCCCTCACCCACCTGTGGACCGTCCGCGACCAGCAGATCGACCTGCCGCCGGGGCTCACCCCGGTCACCCTGTGGAGCGCCGAGTGGTACGAGGCGCTGGCGCGCAGCAGGCACATCGTCACCAACACCGTGCTGCCCGAATGGTTCGAGCGCGCAGAGGGCCAGCACGTCGTCCAGACCTGGCACGGCACCCCGCTCAAGCGCATCGGCCGCGACCTGGCCGGCTCGCCCGCCGCCGACCCGCAGTACATCGACGCGCTGCCGCACCGCAGCGCCCAGTGGTCGCTGCTGGTCTCGCCGAACCGGTTCTCCACCCCGATCCTGCGCAACGCCTTCGGCTACACCGGGCCCGTCCTGGAGTCCGGCTACCCCCGCAACGACCTGCTGCACGGCCCCGGCCGCGCCGAGCGCGCCGCCCGGGTCCGCCGCCGCCTCGGCATCCCCGAGGACCGCACCGTCGTCCTCTACGCCCCGACCTGGCGCGAGGACCGCCCCAAGCGCGGCGGCCGGTACGCCCTCGACCTCGCCCTCGACCCGGCCCGGGCCGCCCGCGAACTCGGCGACAGCCACCTGCTGCTGGTCCGCCGCCACTACCTGGTCGGCGGCTCCGTCCCCGGCGGCGACACGGTCCGCGACGTCAGCCGCCACCCCGACGTCGCCGAACTCCTCCTCATCAGCGACGTCCTGGTCACCGACTACTCCTCGCTGATGTTCGACTTCGCCCAGACCGGCCGCCCCATGCTCTTCCACACCTGGGACCTCGACCACTACCGCGACACCCTCCGCGGCTTCTACTTCGACTTCGAGTCCAGCGCCCCCGGCCCGCTCCTCACCGATGCCGACGAGGTCATCGCGGCCCTGCGCGACCCCAAGGCCGCCACCGCCGGACACCGCGAGGCGTACGAGGCCTTCCGCGCCCAGTTCTGCGACCTGGACGACGGCACCGCCGCCGCCCGCGTCGTCGACGCCCTGCTGGCCGCCGCCCCCCACACCCCCGCCAGCCGATCCGCCAGCCGCACCGCCGCGTTCACCGGGGAGCCCGCATGACCACCGACCCGCGCCCCGACCGGCCCGTCGCCGCCCCCGACCCCGCCGACGCCCCCGACCTGAGCTGCGTCGTCCCCGCCGACGCCGGGCCCCAGGCCCTGCGCGCCACGGCCGCCTCGGTCGTGGGGCAGACCCTGCGCCACACCGAGGCCGTCCTGGTCGACCCCGGCCGCGACAGCGCCACCACCCGCGCCGCCGCCGCCCTCGCCGAGCGCCACCCCGGACGCGTACGCCACGTCACCGCCGGGCGCGGGGCCGACCTGCGGGACACCGGCGCCGACCACGCCCGGGGCACCTGGGTCACCTTCCTCGGCCCCGGAGAACGCCTCCAGAAGGACGCCGCGCGCAACCTCCTCGACGCCGCCCACCGCACCGGCGCCGACCTCGTCGCCGGCACCTGGACGCGGCTGCCCGCGCCCGGGGAGAAGCTGCCGCGCGGCGCCGAGCAGGCCGAACCCGCCTGGCAGCGGCCGCTGCACGCCCGTACCCGGACCGTCGGCAGCCTCACCGAAGCCCCCGGCCTCGTCGTCCACGACGCCCTGGTCACCGGCTTCTGCGTACGCCGCGCCCTGCTCGCCGCCGACGCCCGGCCGGCGGTCCGGCACGAGGCGCCGCCGCCCGTCGGCGACCTCCTCTTCGGCGTCCGCGCCGCCCTCGCCGCCCGCACCCTCACCCTGATCCCCAACACCGTCACCACCCACCGCGCGGCCCCCGACCCGGCCGCCGAGGCCCCCGCCCGGATCGCCGCCGCCACCCGCGCCGCCGCCCTGCTCGCCCGGCACGGCCACCCCGGGTTGGCCGCCGCCCGCCAACGCGCCCTCCTCACCGACCACGTACTGCCCTGCGCCGCCGCCCTCCTGCGGATGGACCGCGAGGCCCGCACCCGTACCGCCGAGCAGGTCGCGCCGCTGCTCGCCCCCCACCTGACCGCCGACGCCCTCGCCCCGCTGACCCCCGTCGCCCGCGCCTGCCTGCGGCTGCTCGCCGACGGCGACGCCGACGGCGCACGCGACGCCGCCTACGCGCTGGCCAACCCGGGCACCGTCGTCTCCCCGCTCACCGAGCACGCCGGACGCGTCCACTGGCGGCCCGGCGCCGAGACGCCCGAGTCCGGGTCCGACCCCCTCGACGTCACCGAACTCGGCCTCCAGTACCGCCCGTTCTCCCAGCTGCGGCTCCTCAACACCGTCACCCGCGCCACCCGCACGCAGGGCCGCCTGCTGCTGGTGGGCCGCATCGTGCTCCCCTCCCACGCCCTGCCCGACCGGCCCGAGCTGTCCGCCACCCTCGTCCTGACCTGCCGCGACCAGCCGGGCCGGAGGCTGACCCTGCCCGTCGACGACATCCGCTACGCCAAGGACGCCCTGGTCTGGCGGGCCTGCGCCGACCTCACCCGGCTCCTCGGCGCGCGCGGCGTCGGCGACCGCGTCTGGGACCCCGCCCTCACCGTCACCGCGGGCGGCGAGACCCTCACCACCCCGCTCTTCGCCGAGCCCGAGACCGTCAAACCAGCCGGCGCCCTGCGGGCCAGGCCCCGCCTCGGCCGCCTCACCGGCGACACCTGGCAGCCGTACGTCACCGCCCACCACCGCCTCGCCGTCTGCCTGCTGGCCCGCCGCAGGCCCGCCCGGGCCGCCGAGAAACTCCTCCACTACGCGACCCACTTCCGCCCCGCCCGCGCGCTGCGACGCCGCCTCGCCGCCGTCGCCGCCCGCCGCAAACGCCTCGCCGGACAGGCCGTCAAGGCCCGCGTCTACCGGACCCTGCTGCTGCGCCTCCCGGTCCGCAAGGGCCAGGTCGTCTACGAGGCGCACATGGGCAAGCAGTACGGCGACAGCCCGCGCGCCGTCCACGAGGAGGCCGTCCGCCGCGGCCTGCCGCTGCGTCCCGTCTGGTCCTACGCCGAGCGGCCCGACGGCTTCCCCGCCGACGCCCGCCTGGTGCGCCGCTGGTCCTGGCCCTACCTGTGGGCGCTGGCCCGCGCCCAGTACTGGGTCGACAACCAGGGCTTCCCGCACGCCCTCGACAAGCCCGGCCACACCACGTACCTCCAGACCTGGCACGGCAGCGCCTACAAACGCATGGGGTTCGACGAGGCGCGGGTCAGGACGCAGAACGACCCGCAGCGGCGCCGCCTCCAGCGCGCCGTCGACCGCTTCGACCACTTCCTGATCCGCGCCCCGCACGACGCCGACACCCTCGGCCGCGCCTACCGCCTCGACCCGGCCAAGCTGCTGCCCACCGGCTACCCGCGCAACGACCGGCTCGTCGCCGCCCGGGAGGAGCGGGCGCCCCGGCCGCCGCTGGCCGCCGCTCTCGGCATCCCCGAGGACCGCGCGGTGGTCCTCTACGCGCCGACCTTCCGCGGCGGCCCGGGGCAAAAGGACGCCGAACTGCCGCTGGACGTGCGCCGGTTCGCCGAGGAGTTCGGCTCCGGCCACGTGCTGCTGGTGCGCAGCCACTACATGGAGCGCACCGCCCTGCCCGCCACCGCGCCGGGCACCGTCCACGACGTCTCCGGCCACCACGACGTCAGCGAACTGCTCTGCCTCGCCGACGTCCTGGTCACCGACTACTCGTCCATCATGTTCGACTACGCCCTCCTCGACCGGCCCCTCGTCCACTTCGCCCCCGACCTCGACGCCTACAACGCCGAGCGGGGCAGCTACTTCGACCTGCGCGAACGCGCCGGAGGGCCGGTCGTCGACACCCAGGACGAGCTGCACGAGCTCCTCGCCCGCCTGGACGAGGCCGACCCGCACTGGCGGGAGGCGCGCGCCCGGTTCGCCGAGGAGTTCGGCGCCTACGACACCGGCCGCGCCGCTGCCGCCGTGGTCGACACCCTCTTCGCCGCCCACACCCCCCGGCGCCGCCCGAAGCCCCGCCCGGCCGGAGAGCGCCCAGCAGAGAGGACCGGCCGATGACCGCCCCCGCCGCCCAGGAAGCCCCCACCGCGCCCGCCCACCGGACGGCCGCACGGGAGATCTACCTCATCGGCAACACCGTGGACGAACTCGGCGGAGTCACCGCCTGGACCCACCAGATGGCCCGGCTCTTCCGCCGCCACGGACACCCGGTGCACGTCATCGGCGTCCACGAGGCCGAGCTGAAGCTCACCCTGCCCGGGCCGCCGGACTACCCGGTCACCGCCCTCTACCCACGGCACCCGCCGACCGCCCGCCCGCTGGTCGGCCGCCGCCGCTTCAGTCCCGCGGCCCGTCTGCGCGAACGGCGGCGCCTCGCCGCCAAGGAGGCCGCCGTCGCCCAGCTCTCCGGCATCCTCGGCCAGGCCGCGCCCGGCGCCGTCGCCATCGTCACCCAGGTCTGGCCCATGGAGTGGCTGCGCCTGGCCGACACCTCCAAAGTCCGCCTCGTCGGCATGAGCCACGAGTCGTACGGCTACACGCGCGCCTGCCACCGCTACCGCTGGGTCAAGGAGCACTACCCGCACGTCGACCGGTGGCTGGTCCTCACCCAGGAGGACGCCGACGACTGGGTCAACGACGGCATGCAGAACGTCGGCGCCATGCCGAACGCGCTCGCGCACCTCCCCGAGACCCCGTCGCCGCGCACCGCCCGCAACGTCGTCAGCATCGGGCGCCTCGCCGACCAGAAGGGGGTCGACATGCTGCTCGACACCTGGGCCCTGGTCGCGCCGCACCGGCCCGACTGGCGGCTGCGGATCTACGGGGCCGGGGAGGACGAGACGGCGCTGAAGAACCAGTGCACCAGCCTCGGGCTCGACACCTCCGTCGACTGGATGGGACGCACCGACGACGTGCCCGGGGCGCTGGCCGAGGGGGCCGTCTTCGTGCAGTCCTCGCGGGGTGAGGGGTTCCCGCTCGCCCTCATGGAGGCGATGGCCTCCGGCGTGCCCTGCGCCGCCTTCGACTGCGCGCCCGGGGTGCGCGAGATCGTCCGCGACGGCGAGGACGGGCTGCTCGCGCCGCCGGGCGACCTCGACGCCCTCGCCGACCGCCTCCTCCGCCTCACCGGCGACCCCCGACTCCGCGACACCCTGGGCGACAGGGCTCGCGCCAACGTCCAGCGCTTCTCCGAGTCCCACGTCCTCGAACAATGGGAAGCCCTTTTCCGCCTCCTGAACCGCTGACCCGCCTCCCACCGCCTGGGCCACGCCGGGCTGGCCTCAAGCGCCGGCCGGGCTTTAGTGGCCTCAAGCGCCGGCCGGGCTTTGGTGGCCTCAAGCGCCGGCCGGGCTAGGTGTTGCTGCGGTTCGACCTCCGGTGACGGAGCGGGCGGGTTTCGCAAGAGGCCCAAGCTCAGCCAAACTCAGCCCGGCCGGCGTTTGAGGCCGGTTCAGGACGGCCCCGCCGGGGGCTCCCCGAGGAAGACCCGGCGCACGACCCGCTCGGCCGCGCGACCGTCCTCCCAGGGACAGAACCGCTCCCGGAACAGAGCCCGCTGCCGCGCCGACGCATCCCCGCACCAGTCGCCGGAGGCGAAGATCTCCGCGAGGTCGTCCCCGTCCCGGGCGACCGGCCCGGGCGGACACTCCCGCAGGTCGACCGAGATCCCCCGGGCCGCCTCGAACGCGGCCCAGTCGTCGGCGTAGAGCACGACGGGCCGGTCCAGGACCGCGTAATCGACCATGAGGGAGGAGAAGTCGGTGATGAGCGCGTCCGAGGCGAGGCAGAGCCGCTCGACCGACGGATGGCCGGAGACGTCGACGAGCCGCGCGGAGGGGGCGGTGCCGGGCGGGCAGAGCGGCGCTCCGAAACGGGGGTGCGCCCGGGCCAGGAGGACGAAGCGCGGCCCGAGCCGCCGCAGCATCCGGGCGAGGTCGAGCGGCTGGTACGGCCCGCTGCGGTAGTCCCGGTACGTCGGCGCGTACAGCAGCGCCGTCACCCCGGGGTCCAGCCCCAGCGTCTCGCGGATCCGGTCGCGTTCGGCCGGGTCGGGCCGGTGGAAGAGGTCGGCTCGCGGCTGCCCGTACTCCAGCACGGTGTACGGG
The DNA here is from genome assembly GCF_042723275.1 of Streptomyces sp. NPDC058373. Classification (NCBI taxonomy): domain Bacteria; kingdom Bacillati; phylum Actinomycetota; class Actinomycetes; order Kitasatosporales; family Streptomycetaceae; genus Streptomyces; species Streptomyces sp. NPDC058373. The sequence continues at coordinate 45,043 of NZ_JBHXJE010000013.1, forward strand.
GCGGGGTAGGCCCGCTCCCAGGTGAGGGTGGTGTGGCGGTTGCCCGAGAGGACGTAGTCCCACTGGTCGGCGGCGCGCACCACCCGCCCCACGTCGGCGGGCCCGGCCGCCGGGCGGTCCCGCAGCTCGGCGCCGACCCGCTTGAGCGGCGTCCCGCGTCCGGTCTGCACGATGCGCTGGCCGCGCCGCTTGACGTAGCCGGGCTCGGGCTCGCCGTCGGTGACCAGGTACCGGGCGCGGGCCAGCGCCGTGAAGTACGCGGCCGTCCCCGGCTCCACCTTGCGGGTGGCGGTCGGCGCGGTGTGCCGGTGCTCGGGCCGGGTGATCCAGAAGCTCCGCAGGCCGGGGACGAGGTCGCGGGCGGCCTGCTCCAGGGCGGCCGGGTGGTGGGTCCAGCCGTGCCCGTCGCCGGAGCCGAAGACGGCGTCCAGCTCCCGCAGGGGTAGTCGGCGCTGGAGGGCGTAGTGGGCCCGTAGTCCGGCCCCCCGGACGCGCTCCTTGAGGGAGCGGGCGGCGCGGCGGGCGCGGCCGGAGGCGCGCGCGGCGAGCCGCAGCGCGCCGAACGCCCGGTGGCTGCCGTGCCGGATCAGCGCGTGCCGCACCCGGTCGCGCGGGCCCAGCGGCGGCAGCGGGGTGCGGTGCAGCCGGTACTGGTCGCGCGCCCGGTGCAGGAAGGCCGCCCGCTCCCCGGCGGGCAGCCGGCCCGGCCGGGTGTAGACGGTGACGAAGTGGTCGACCATGCGGCGGAAGACCACCGGCCGCCACCGCGCCAGCTCCGGCCGGGCGTCGAGGAAGGCGAAGACCCGGTCGTACTGGTCGAAGACGTCGAAGTGCCGGTGGCTGACCGTGCCGAGGATGGAGCCCTGCCGGCGCTGCCGGTAGTGGACGCAGACCCGGTCCAGCACGGCGATCCTCTCGGCGCTCATCAGCGCCGGGAAGGTCCACGGGGTGTCCTCGTAGTAGCCCGGCGGGAAGGTGAGCCGGGTCCGCTCCAGGAAGTCGCGGCGGTACGTCTTGTTCCAGACCACCATCAGCAGCCGCAGCAGGCCGGGGCGTTCGGCGAGGGTGAAGACCTGCGGGTCGCTCTCGCGGAGTTCGGCGGCGAGCTGGTTGCGGACCTCGGCGCCCGACAGGTACGTACGGGCGTAGTCGAAGACGACGATCTCGGGGCTGTCGGTCTCCTTGATGCGGTCCGAGAGGGTGTGCAGCGCGTCCGGGGTGAGCGTGTCGTCCCCGTCGAGGAAGAGGACGTACTCGCCGGTGGCGCGCTCAAGACCGGCGTTGCGCGCCCGGCCGAGCCCGCCGTTCTCCGGCAGGTGCACCGGCACCACCCGGGAGTCGCGGGCCGCGTAGGAGTCGATGAGGGCGCCGCAGCCGTCCGGGGAGCAGTCGTCGACGGCGATCACCTCAAGGTCGCCGAACGACTGGCCGAGGACCGAGTCCAGGCAGGCGCCGAGGTATGCCTCCACGCGGTGGGCGGGCACGATGACAGTGAACCTGGGCACGGCACATCCGGGGGTCGACGCGGTTCGGGCGGGGCTTTCGGCCCCAGAACGCGCGACCCGGCGTGCCGGTTACGCGGAATGCGGCATCCGGGGGACACGCCGGGGTGACGCACAGATGCGCGACGGGCGGCGGGGCCGCGCGGTGTTGCCACCGCACGGCCCCGCCAAACTGACCTGACCTGGGCTTACTTGACCGCCCCCGACATCAGGCCGGAGACGAACTGTCGCTGGAAGGCGAAGAAGACCGCCAGCGGAATGATCATCGACAGGAACGCCCCGGGGGCGAGGATGTCGATGTTGTTGCCGAACTGGCGTACCTGCTGCTGGAGCGCCACCGTGACCGGCGGACTGTCCGAGTCGGCGAAGACCAGCGCCACCAGCATGTCGTTCCAGACCCACAGGAACTGGAAGATGCCGAGCGAGGCGATGGCCGGGCCGCCCAGCGGCAGCACCACCCGGGTGAAGAGCCGCACCTCGCCCGCGCCGTCCAGCCGGGCCGCCTCCATCAGCTCCTTCGGGATCTGCGCGAAGAAGTTCCGCATCAGGAAGACCGCGAACGGCAGCCCGAACGCCACGTGGAAGAGGACCACCCCGGCCGTCGTCTCGAACAGCCCGACCCAGCCGAAGAGTTCCGACACCGGGACCAGCGCCACCTGCACCGGTACCGCCAGCAGCGCCACCACCAGCACGAACCACCAGTCGCGACCGGGGAACTCCAGCCAGGCGAAGGCGTACCCGGCGAGCGAGCCGATCACGATGACCAGCACCGTCGCGGGGACGGTGATCGCCACCGTCGAGAGCAGCGAACCGGTGATCGCGCCGTCCTCCAGCACCCCCTGGTAGTTCTCCAGGGTGAGCTGCGCGGGGGCGGTGAACACCGTCCACCAGCCGCTCTCCGCGATGTCGCCGGGGGAGCGCAGTGAGGAGAGCAGCAGCCCCACCGTCGGCATCAGCCAGAACAGGCCGACCACCACCAGCAGGAACTGCACCAGCCCGCCGCTGAGCCGGGACGCGATCCGCGACCCGGCCGAGGGCGTGCGCGGGCCCGGGGACCCGGCCGGCGCCGCCTCGTCCGGCTCCGGCCGGGCCGCCGTCGTGGACGCGCTCATCGCCGTGCCTCCTTCCGCAGCCGCCGCACATTGGTCCACATCACCGGCACCACCAGCAGGAAGAGCAGCACCGCGATGGCGCTCGCCACGCCGAGGTCCCGGTCGCCGAAGGCCGAGTCGTACAACTGGACCGCCAGCACGTTGGCGTCGTCCCGGGAGGAGCCCGGCGCGATCACCACGATCAGGTCGAAGATCTTCAGCACGTTGATCATCAGCGTCACCAGGACCACGCCGAGCACCGGCGCCAGCATCGGCACCGTGATCCGCCGGAAGACCTGCCACTCGTTGGCCCCGTCGATCCGGGCCGCCTCCAGCAGCTCCCTCGGCACGCCCGCCAGCCCGGCCGCGATCAGCACCATCGCGAACCCGGCCCACATCCACACGTACGCGCTGATCACCGAGAGCGTCACCAGCGACGGGCCGAGCCAGTCCACGCCGTTGTACGCCTCGCGGAAGTTGTCCGCCGGGAAGCGCAGATGCGCCCCGTCGGCCTCGGCGGGCAGCGCGAACGTGCCGTCGGGACCGGCCCGCGTCTCGGCGACGACCCGGCCGTCCTTGACCGCCTCCACCCGGATGCCGGGATAGCCCAGCTCCTTCGGGTCGACCACCGACGGGGTGCCGCCGCCGCCCCGGGTGAAGTCCTGCCAGGCGGTGCCGGTGACCTTCCCCGGGTCGGCCTTCGCGCGGGCGGCCGGCGCGGCGTCCTCGGGCATCTGGTCCGGGGCCACGCCGACCAGCGGCAGCAGCACCGGCTCACCGGCGCGGGCCGGCTCCTTGGAGGTGAAGGCGCCGCCCTCGCTCTCCTCCAGCGGCGACTTCGGGCCCGGGTGCGCCTTCGGGAAGGCGGACGCCTCGTTGAAGGTGTCGTGGACCGCGACCCAGGCCGCGTTGGCGACGCCCCGGTCCGGGTCCTGCTCGTAGACCAGCCGGAAGATGATGCCGGAGGCGAGCATGGAGATCGCCATCGGCATGAAGACCACCAGCTTGAACGCCGTGCCCCAGCGGACCCGTTCGGTCAGCACCGCGAAGACCAGACCCAGCGCGGTGGCGACGGTCGGCGCCAGCACCACCCAGATCAGGTTGTTGGTGAGCGCCGTGCGGATGGAGTCGTCGGTGAAGAGGGTGACGTAGTTGTCGGCGCCGACGAACGACTCGCCGGCCTTGTCCAGCACGCTGCGGACCACCGAGTACCCGATCGGGTACACCACCAGCGCACCCAGCAGCACCAGCGCCGGGAGCAGGAAGAGCACGGGGGTCCAGCGGCGGCGCCTGCGGCCCGGTCCCGGCGGCGCGGCCGCCGGTGCGGCCTTCGTCCCGTCCGCCATCACCTACTCCTTGTAGGCAGCGGCGGCGGCCCGCTCCAGGGCCTTCTGGGTGCCCGCGACGTCCTTCGGGTCCTTCAGGAAGTCCTGGAGCGCCTTCCACTCGCCCTTGCCGGGCGTGCCGCCGAACGCCTGCGGCGCCTGGTCCGACATGTCGAAGCGGATGTCGTCCCCGGCCGCGATCAGCGCCTCGGCGATGTCCCGCTGCACGTCGTTGGGGTACGCGGCGGTGTCCACGGCCTTGTTGGGCGAGAGGAACCCGCCCTCCTTCGCCCATATCTCGGCGCTCTCGGGGCCCGCGAGGAAGGTCAGCAGCGCCTGCGCGCCCTTGGTGTCCTTCAGCGCCACGGCCGCGTCACCGCCCACCACGGCGGGTGAGTCCTCGCCGACCGCCGGGAACGGGAAGACGTTGGCGTCCGTGCCGATCTCGGCGTCGGTCTGCCCGATGTTGATGGAGACGAAGTCGCCCTCGAAGACCATGCCCGCCTTCGGCTGGTCGCCGCCGGTGAAGGTCTGCGTCACCGAGGCGGGGAACTCCGTCTGGAGCGCGCCGCTCTGGCCGCCGGCGAGGAAGTCCTTGTTGCCGAAGAGGCCGGCCAGTGTCTCCAGCGCCTCGGTCACCGAGGGGTCGGTCCACTTGATCTCGTGCTCGGCCAGCTGGTCGTACTTCTCGGGGCCCGCCTGCGAGAGGTAGACGTTCTCGAACCAGTCGGTGAGCGTCCAGCCGTCCGCGCCCGCCACCGACACCGGGGTGACGCCCGAGTCGAAGACGGTCTGGGCCGCCTTCAGGAAGTCGTCCCAGCTCTTCGGCTCCTCGACGCCCGCGTTCTCGAAGACGGCCGTGTTGTACCAGACCAGCGACTTGTTGGCGGCCTTGAAGTACACGCCGTACGGGGTGCCGTCGACCGAGCCGAGGTCGACCCAGCCCTTGCTGTAGTTGGACTTCAGCGCCTTCTGCGTGCCCTTGCCGAGCGGCTCGGCCCAGCCGTTGGCCACCGCCTGCTCGATGGCGCCGACCTGCGGCAGCATCGCCACGTCGGGCTGGCCGCCGCCCGCCACCTTCGACTCCAGGAAGCCGATGATCGGGTCCTGCGCGGGGACCAGCGTGACCTTCGCGCCGGTGGCCTCCTCGAAGGCGTCGAGGACCTTGCGGAACGCGTCCTTCTCCGGTCCGCTCCACACGGCGGCCACACTCACGCTCTGGCCCGTCAGGTCCGGGCCCTTGGCCTTCGGCTCGTCGTCCTTGCCGCCGTCGCCGCCTGAGCCGCCGCACGCGCTGAGGGTCAGGGCGGCGGCCGCCGCCAGGACGGCCGTCCTGCGGATGCGCGAAGCTCCACTCATGGCTTCCCCGTTCTGGTCGGTTCCGTCCGGCGCGCCCGCCGAGGGGCCCGCCGATGTGTGGTCCGGTCTACGCGGGCGGCCCAGGGTCGGCAAGAGGCGCGTAAGCGCCAAGTCCCTTATGTGATCGCCTTGTGACGTGACGTCAGCCGCCCCAGCGAGGCGTGCCTGCGGACGGGCCCGCGCCGGCCCTGGAAGGGGTGTCTCCGCGGAGGCACGCGCGCGCGAGGGCGCGGCCCGCTCCGGAAGGGGCGGGGCCCGCGGAATCACCGGCCGCCGCCCCGAATTGCGGGCGGCCGCCCGCTCTCGGAGACCGTGGATTGCGGCTCCTCCTTTTCGGGCATCCCGCTGTCCGCTTTTCCGGTGGAGCGAGTAAAGCGGGCGGCCGGTGGCGGGGTTCGCGCCCGTTTCCAGAATTCCGCCGTGGCGCGGAACGTCAATTCCGCTCACGCCTCCCGTATATCCAGGGTGGTGCGGTCGGCCGGCGCCGTGTACCGCCCGTGGAGGAAGAGCGCCCGGCAGCCGAGGAGGAGCCCGAGCAGCACAGCACGGTGCGCGCGATGTCGGCCGTCTCCCAGGTGCCGGTGAACTCCGCGAGTAGGGAGAAGTCCCGCACCCCCTCGGTGGGGCCGAGCGCCGCCAGCTCGTTGTTGAGCGGGATGTCGACGGTCGCGGTGAGCGCCAGCACCACCAGGTAGCACCCGCGGCTGGATACGGAGGGAATTGAAGTTTGAATGCGCAAGGGTGGCGCAACACATCGGCAAGGACGCGTCGTTCTTCTGTTTTCCGGACCGTCGCGATCCCGGGAAATCCATTGCGTGAGGCATTTTGCCCGTGCTTGACACAGAGCATTGGATGGCGGGTAATCTCTCATTCTGTGCAATGAATCGCGCCTGAGGGTTGCGTTTACCTGGTTAGTCCGGCCCCCTTGAAGGGCCACCGCCCGGCGCCGGGAGCGGCCTGCGTCCGCTGGGCGGGCCGGGCGACGGCGGAGGGCCGGGCCGGTGCGTCCCCGCACCGCCCAGGCGCTCACCCCGTCGTCCCCGTCACCCCACCACCGCCACCGCCATCAGCACCGCGGCCGCCACGGCCAGCAGGGTGCGCACCCGGTGCAGGGCGTTCCACCGGCCCTCGAAGGCGGTACGGGCCGCTCGTTCGCCTCCCCGGCCCGCCGCGGCGGCGAGCGCGTTGTTGAGCGGGACGTTGCCGACGGCGGTCACCGCGTGGCCGAGGACGGCGCAGACCAGCGCGGCCACGGTCAGCGCCCTGCCGGTGGCGGCCGCCCCCTCCGGCGGTACCCAGAGCGAGGCGGCGGGCAGGCCGACGGAGCCGAGGAAGAGCAGCAGGAAGACAGGCCCCGGCACCTTCTCGTTGACCTTCCGCATGATCTGGGTGAACTGGGCGTCGTCGGCCTCCCGCAGCGCGGGCATGACGCCCGACTGGAAGGCCAGGAAACAACCGGCGTAGAGGCCGGTGGCGAGGACGGCGAGTATCGCGAGCGTGGTAGCCATGGGCGACATCATGGACGCGGGGCGCAACAGCGCCGGATCGTTTCGGCCGAACCCCGCACCCCGCATCCCGCACCCGCACCCCTGGTGCACACCGGCCGACACGGCCTGCCAGGACCCGGGCGGACCAGCCGCGAGGGGCCGTCAGCGGCCCCCGGAGGCCGCCCGGTCCAGCGCACTGGCGAGCAACGCCAGGTCGGTCGGCCCGTTCCCCAGTTCGCGCACCGGCCGCCGCGTGGGCGGGTCCCCGGCGCGGGCCCAGTCGAGGGGGACCACGGTGGGCCGGAGGGTGGCCGTACGGGGAATGCGCCCGCTGACCCGGCCGGCCTGGAAGGGGACGGGCACGTCGGTGTCGGGGCCGGCCAGCGTCCCGCGCCCCGGGGCCGGGTCCTCGGGCCCGCAGAGCGGGGCGTCCAGGGCTACGCGCAACAGGGTGCGACGGGCCAACTCGGTCGTGGCCGCGCGCTCCGTCGAGGCGGTGGTGGCGATCAGGTGGACCCCGAGCCGCTCGCCGTCCCGCGCGACCGCCTCCAGAGCTCGCACCACCGACCCGGCCGAAGGCCTCCCCGGCGACCCGAGCGCCGGCGACAGAAGCGCGTCGAGGTCGTCCACGAGCACGACGAGCCGCGGCGTCGGCTCGGCGTCCCCCTGCTCGGCCGCGCCGCCGGGCGCCGAGCGCAGCCGCAGCGTACGGCTCGGCGGCGCCTCCACCTCCCCGTGCTGCTGGACGGGAACGCTCGCGGACACGGTCCGGGTCTCCCCGGTGAGCGCCTGGTGGGAGACGGTGCCGGGCCGGGCCGCGGCACCGTCCCTGGCTATCGCGGTCGTACGGGCGGAACGCGGCGCGGGCACCGACGGCGGGGGCGCGCCGGCCGGCGTGAGCAGTTCGGCCCGGCGCTTCAGCTCCCCGGCCAGGGTCTGCGCGAACTCCCGCATGACCACCGGGTCGTGGGCGCCGAGACGCGCGGTGACGTGCGGCAGCTCCGTACAGGAGCGCAGCCCCTCACCGCTGCCCGGCCCCCCGGTGTCGCCCCCGTCGAGCAGGATCAGCCCCAGCCGCTCGGGCCGCTCGGCCGCGCAGAGTGAGGCGGCGAGCGCGCGCAGCAGTTCCGTACGCCCGCTGCCCGGCGGGCCCTCGATCAGCAGGTGGGCCCCGTGATCGGCGGCCAGGTCGACGGTGACGGGCCCGTGCCGTCCCGCCCCCAGCACCGCCTGGACGCACCCGGGCGGGCCCAGCGGCGGATCGGGCTGGTCGGCGGCGGCCGCCCAGCGGGCCAGCAGCGAGGCCGGGGTGGCGCGGGCCAGGCCCAGTTCGTCCAGGAGACGGGCGGTGCGGGGCAGCGGCGCGGCGACCCTGGCGTGCGGCTCGGCGGACGGGGTGTCGGGGCGCAGCGGGGCCAGAGCGCGGGCGAACCGCTCGGCCCAGGCGGGGGAGACCGCGTCGACGGTGGCGGGCACCCCCTGTCCGGCCGGGCTGCCCCCGGCGACCCGCAGCAGCCGCAACGAGGTGGCGACGTCACCGGTGAGCAGCGCGGCGGCCCCGCACGAACGGAAGGCCGGATTCTGCCCGGCAGCGGCCTCGAAGGTGGCGGCCAGCGGCGAGGTCGGCGAGGCGGGCGGCGTCTCGGCGAGGCACAGCACGTGGATACCGGCCGCCGCCCCCTGCGCGGCGAGCCGCTCGGCCGCCTCCCGCAGCTCGGCCGAACCGGGGTCCCCGTCGAGCACCACCACGGTGTACGGACCACTCCCCGTCTCGTCCACCACGCCGCCCGCGGCCCGGCGCGCGGCCTGCTCGTGGAGGGTGTCGTCCAGGCGGCGCAGCAGCTCGCCGGTACGGGCGGCGGCCTGTTCGCGGTCGTGGGCCAGCAGCAGGCGGCAGTCCTGGCCCCGCGCCGGGCGCACATGGGGCAGCCAGCCGAGCCAGGACCACTCGGCGGTCCGCTCGGCCACCGGCCGGTTCCGGTCGGCGGAGATCAGGACCAGGTCGAGCCGGTCGGGCGCGTGCAACGCGGTGAGCTGGGCGAGGACCGCGCGGGCCAGCCCGGTCAGCCGGGACCGGGGCCCGGCGAGGCCCAGCGAACCGGCCTCCAGGAGGCTGACGGTGACCGGCACCGCCTGGAGCGGGCCCGCGCCGGGACCGGCGGAGCGGTCGGCGGTACCGAGGCGGACGGTGAGCGTCTCGGGGTGGCCCTGCGCCCGCTCCCAGAGCCGGGGACCCGGTCCGAGCGCGGTCAGCAGCAGCGCCGCCGGATCCGGCCAGGCGTCGGGGAGCCGCGGCGCGGGGGCCGCGGGCGCCGCGGGTTCGGGCGTGGCCGCGCCGGTGGTGCGGGGCGCGGAGAAGCGGCGCGCCCAGGCGCCGAGGCCGCCCCGGCGGCGGGGGGCCGCCTCCGCCTCGTACGCCTCCTGGTCCGGGCCCGCGGCCTGCGCGGGCACCGGTGCGCAGGGCTGCCCCGCGTCACCGGGGGCGAAGGGGATGGCGGGCCCGGCGTCGGGGGTGGGCACGCGGACGCGGCCCTCGCCGTCGGCGGTGGCGGGCACCGCCGGCGGCGGCTCGTCGGCGAGGCGCAGCCCCGACTCGCCGATCCGCAGCAGGGCGCCGGGGGCCAGCGGGACGGGCTCGCGGCCGACCGGCTCGCCGTCCACCGTGGTGCCGTTGGTCGAGTCGAGGTCGACGACGTGCACCCGGCCGTCCCGGCCGACGGCGACGGCGCAGTGGGCTCGGGAGACGTCCGGGTCGTCCAGCGCGATGTCGGCGTCCTCGGCCCGGCCGACCCCGGCGCGGCCGCCGTGCAGCAGGTGGACGCCGCCCGCGTCCGGCCCGGAGACGACGTGCAGCCGGGTGCTGGCGTCCGGCGGGACGGGGGCGGGGCCCGGGCCGTGCAGGGAGAGGACGGCACCGTCGATCAGCGGCGGGTCGCCGAGCAGGGAACGCTGGGTGTCGAGCCGGTCCCCGCCCGCGTACAGCACCACGGGCCCCTCACCCGCCTGCGCGGTCTGCGCCAGGGCACCGGAGACCGCCGCGAGCGGTGTGCCCGGGGGAGCGGTGACCAGCACGTCGCAGCCGTGCGGGGCGGCTGGGCCGCCGGGCGGCCCGAGGACGGTCAGCCGGATCTGCATCGCGGTCAGCGGTCCCTTCTGCGCCGGGACGGCGGGGCACTCCGACAGCGAACACCCGCCGCGCACCGGCCCGTCGGCCAGTACATCGAAGGCATCCTGTCACTTGCCGGTGACAACGCGCGCCCCGCCCAACAGTAAGTGATCTTGATTGGCCGTCTCTGCTCGGAAAAGTCCCGACGGGGGCCACCACCGGGCCGCCCCGCCTATGCCCCGCCCCGATCGCGAGGCGCACGAGGGCGCACAAGCGCGTACGGGGCGCACGCCGGGCCTGCCCGCCGCCCGCCCCTCCCTCAACCGAGCGGCCCGGAAACGCCGGACTCCCCGGGCAGATAGGCCACGTCCCCGTCCTCCCCGTCCAGCGCGACGAGCGTCGGCTCCACGAAGGAGACGGAACGCAACAACTCGGCCATCAGGTCACTGAACTCCCGCCAGTACTCCGTGAAGGCCGTGAACAGCGTGAACACCACCGTGTAGGGGCCGGTCGGGAACGGGACGTGGACCTGGATCTGACCGGTCGGCAACGTCTCCGCCTCCCCCGTCGCGGTCACCTCCGGGGCCAGCGTGTACTCGGTGAGCGTCACACACGAGACGGCGGGACCACAGGAAAGCTCCACCCAGCGCACATCGTTATGCGGATCACTCCGCAGCACCGCCAGCACCCCTTGCGCCACGGTCTCCGTGTCACCCGGCGACTGATCGGTCGGCACGACCGCCGAGGTGAACACAGCCTGCGCCACACCCCGCCCGGCCCCCTCCTCCCCGGTCGCGTACAGCCCCACCGCCGCGTACGAGATCCCCTGCGCCCCCATCAACTCACCCAGGCCCGCGTAGTACGGCGCCGCCGGCACCCAGACGCTCTCGTCCCCGTCCACGTAGAGCCCCCGCACAAACCTCTCGGCCGCCGCCGCCCGCTCCTCGGCCGTGTCGGCGAGGGGGAGGGCGTAGAAGCCGTCGGGGGCTACGAACCAGAAGGGTGGGGGGTCGGAGGAGGGCGGGGGCGGGGGTGTGGGGAGCATGAGGGGCCTTTCTCGGACCGGGAGGGGGATTGGCGGATTCATTCCTCGTAGCCGTCGCGGTGAGGGGTCTCTTGCTCCCCACCTTGGGCGTTCATGAGGAAGTCCCGAGTACGTGAGCCGAAGAATCCGTCGTCCTCGGTGGGGGAGCAGACGGAGACCTGGAGGCAGCCGCAGGTGCTCCGAGTAGTGATCGGCGGGCCGGCATCCGCCGGCTGATAGGCCATGAACTCCTCGCCCCTGCGCTGACGCACAGGTGACAGCAAGCCCGGTGCCACCAGGGCCGGGGAGCCGTGACCATGTCGGGCTGGCAGATCGCCATCCCCAGTGGTTTCTTTCCGTCGGCGTCTCGCGCGTGGACAGAGGCGACAGCTTCCCCAGCCATCTGCCTCAGCTTTCGAAGTCGTCGGGATGAAGGTCCTGCTGCTCCTCGCCTCCTGGCGCTAATGTGGTGTCCCACTGCCGGGAACCGAAGAAGGAGCTGACGAGAGTGGGGGACACCACCTGCACGTCGTAGCAGCCGCAGGCGTTGCGGGTGACGATCGGAGGGCCCGATTCGGGTGGCTGATCCGCCATGAATTCCTCTACGCTCCGCCGGTGTTGCTCTGGCAGGGAGTCAAGGGGGATCATCTTCCGCGAGTTGTCCGCATATCGCAGCAAACGCTTGCGGGTGAAGGATTCCCAACGTACCCAGGAGCCGTCGATGAAAAGGACCTTGACGTCTCGGCCCGTTCGGTAATCCCTCGGTTCCACCGACGCGACCATGTCGCGTGGCAGTTCCCACAGCACCTCGTCGTCGACCGCTTCGAGGTCCTTCCTGTGAAACGGGAGGCCCACGATGAGAAGGCGGCGATCGGTGACGATCAGATGCGTCTTGTAGCGCTTTCTCTTCGACCGGCCAGGGTCCAGTTGCCAGGGAAGGGTGCGTGCGATCGTCCCCGGTGCTGCCCACATCACGGGGAAGTCCTCCACCTCGTCCGACCGCTCCTGGGGTTTGTCGGCTCCGTTGCTCCCTCCTGAGCCGCCGACACCAGTGACGTTTGCTCCCGCCGCCTGGATGGCGAACAGCACGGCGAGGCCTGCCACCATCAGGATGACCTTGGGGGCTTGCCTGCCGATAGCGGACCGGAGTGTTCTGACCTCGTACGAGGGGCCGACAGGCCAGCCCGGCAGGTCATCCTGGATGTCGCGCCGTTCGGTGTCCCGGAACCACCGCATCCCGCGAACCCGAATGGCCTCGCCGGTGGCGAACCCGACCTGCGCCCGGAACAGCAGGGTTTCGCCCTCGTCGGGCTGCCAGACCGGCATGTTCAGCATTCACCTTTCATCTGATCGACCAGGTTTTGGGTGACGGCGCGCGTCGTCATCACTCGTCTCGCTCTCAGCCGGTCTTGGACGACTGCTCGAACTGGTCACCCAGGGAGATCGCCTGGCCGACGTGCTGGGGCATCTCTGTGACCTTTGGTAGGAGTTTCAATCCTCCGTCCAACGCGATGCCTGCCCCTGCGGGATTGATGTTGACGCCGGGCAGGAGATTGAGTGTCTTGCTGCCGATCAATTGACCTTGGTGGTACACCTCTGCGACCCCACCCATCCTCGAGGCCAGTCCGCTGGAGTGGGAGACCTCGAAGACGTTCGTCGACTTGCCACCGATCTTGACGATTCCTTGTTTGCCGATCCCGCCGGTGATGCCTACGGAATCCTGTCCGAACGCCTTCAGGACTCGCGCCTGGGCGAGCCTGGTAGGGCTGAACCCATTCCCCAGCTTTCCCGCAAGTGACGCCGCCGCAGGCTTCCCCACCACCTTGATCCCCTTGCTGAACATCCCGATCCCCGGCATCAGCCCCACCGCGTCCAGGCCGAGCTGGGCCCAGCTCACGTCGGCGCCGCCTGCTTTGGCGACGCCGTGGGCGGCCAGGGCGAGGCCGGTGGTGAGGAGGGCGGCTGTGCCGAAGATGGCGGTCAGGGGTGGGAAGGGGAGAGTGGCGATGGCGAGGAAGCCGAGGAGGGCGGTCAGGTCGCTCAGGAGGTCGCCGATCAGTTTGATCAGGTCCGCGTGTTCCCTGACCCAGTCCGTGGTGGCGTCCCAGGCGTCCTTGACGCCCTTGGTGAGTTTGTCCCAGAAGCCGGGCTCGTCGGGGGCGATGTCGCCGGCCTTGTCGAGTTCCTTGGTGATCTCGGCGGCGGCCCGTTCGTAGCGGTCCTGGAGGTCGCGGACCTTGCGGGTGATCTCGTCGACCTCGCCCGAGGCGTCGCCGAGTTCCTTGCTCCCCTTGCCCTCGGCGGCCTCCTCGGCCTTCTCCTTCGCCGCCAGCTTCTCCCCGGCCTTGACCTCCAGGCGGTCGGCCTCGTCCTGGAAGTCCTGGAGTTCGCGGGACCAGCGGTGCAGCGCCCGGGATGCCTTGCCGAAGGACTGGTGGCTCTGGCGGATCAGCGGGGTGACGTCCTCGCCGACGTACTCGACGAAGGCGTTGGCGGCCTTGCCCTTCCAGGCGCCGGCGTCGACGCGTTCCAGGTCGCGTACGGCCGTGCCCAGGTCACCGGCGAGGCCGCCGAGGGTCTTGGCCAGGTCGCGGGTGTCCTCGACGTCGCCGGGGGTGGGGTCCCAGCCGATGTGGGGGAAGGCGGGGCGCTTGCCGGGCACGTCAGCGCTCCTTCTTCTTGCCCGGGGAGGCGAGGGCCTTGGCCAGCTCCTGGTCGAGTTTGGTGAACTCCCGGTCGATCCGGTCGATGACCTTCACGGCGCCCTGGGTGTGCTTGCCGAGCTGCTTGACGCCGTGGCCCCAGTCGTCGGCGAAGTCGTGGACCTCCTCCACCAGCTTCCCCGCGCCGACCACCGACCCGTCGGCGTTGCGCAGCGCCCGCCGGGCGGCGTCCATGCGGTCCGCGACCGACGTGAAGGTCTTTCTCAACCCCTCGAACACCGTGCCGTCGATGCTCAGGTCACTCATGCGCGGATCGGCCCTCTCCCCTTGTTCCCGCCACCGGCCTTCCGGTTTCGGATCTTCGAGTGATCAACGATAGGGCGGCGATGTGAGAGGGATCGCTCCGGAAGGCGCCCGCTGGCTGGATCACCTCAGGACCGCCACGTTTACCCTTGGGTGAAACGACCTCGAACGGGGGCAAACCGGCCGAGGCTGTCGCCGCGTGGCTGATGTACGTCGACCTGAAGTCCGCTCCGTCGCCGGGCGGTACGGGCCGCCTCCCGGGAACCGCGGCCCCGCCCGCACGCGTGGCCATCGGTGGGAGCCCGTACGCCTCGACCCGGACGGCCCCACCGGGACGGCACTACAGTGGGCCGGAACATCCGGGAACGGTTTGCTTCGCCGGTGACCGGAAGAAGTCCGTACGAGCCCGTTTCCGAGCGGGCGCCGGGCCGCCGGCGGTCACCCGGGCGACCGGGCCCGGTCCGGTGGGCTGAGTACGCCGCCGGGCGGGTACGGACCCCCAGCGGGTCCCCGTACCCGGCACCAGAGCATCCGACCGAAGACACCACACCGACCAGGAACGGCGCCCCCGGGCGGGCGCCGGACCCACCTGATCAGCAGGGAGCGCATGACGTGCGGCCGGTAGGCAGCAAGTACCTCCTGGAGGAGCCGCTCGGGCGCGGCGCCACCGGCACCGTCTGGCGGGCCCGTCAGACCGTGCCCGCCGGAGCGGAGGCGGCCGTCACCGGCAGCCCCGGGGAGACCGTCGCCATCAAGGTCCTCAAGGAGGAGCTGGCGAGCGACCCGGACATCGTGATGCGCTTCCTGCGCGAGCGCTCGGTCCTGCTCCGCCTCACCCACCCCAACATCGTCCGGGTCCGCGACCTCGTCGTGGAGGGCGACCTGCTCGCCCTCGTCATGGACCTGGTCGAGGGCCCCGACCTCCATCGCTACCTGCGGGAGAACGGACCGCTCTCCCCGGTCGCCGCCGGCCTGCTCACCGCGCAGGTCGCCGACGCGCTCGCCGCCAGCCACGCCGACGGCGTCGTCCACCGCGACCTCAAGCCGGCCAACGTGCTGCTCCGCGAGTCCGGCGGCGAGCTCCACCCGCTCCTCACCGACTTCGGCATCGCCCGCCTCGCCGACTCGCCGGGCCTCACCCGCACCCACGAGTTCGTCGGCACCCCGGCGTACGTCGCGCCCGAGTCCGCCGAGGGCCGCCCGCAGACCTCCGCCGTCGACGTCTACGGCGCGGGCATCCTCCTCTACGAGCTGCTCACCGGGCGCCCGCCGTTCGCCGGCGGCACCGCCCTGGAAGTCCTCCACCGCCACCTGGAGGAGGAGCCGGCGCGGCCCGGCAACATCCCCGAGCCCCTGTGGACCGTGGTCGAGCGCTGCCTGCGCAAGAATCCGGACGAGCGGCCCAGCGCCGAGAACCTCGCCCGCGCCCTGCGCACCGTCGCCCAGGGCGTCGGCGTGCACGCCTCCAGCGCGCAGATCGCCGCCGCCGAGGGCGTGGGCGCGCTGCTCGCCCCCGACCCGGCCCCGGCCCCCGTCCCGCAGGAGGCGGGCGGCGACCCGAACGCCGCCACCACCGTCCTGCCCACCACCGGCGCCCCCGGTTCCTACGACCCGGCCGCCGCCACCAGCGTCCTGCCGAACACCGGCCCCGGCGCGGGTGGCGGCGGCGACACCGACCCGACGGCGATGATGCCGCCGGTGCCGCCCGGGCAGAACCCGGACGACCCGCACCCCTGGCAGAACCAGCTCCGCGCCGCCCGCGACCGCAACGAGCAGACCCAGGTCCAGTACCTCGACCCGGGCGAGGACCCGCTGCGCCGCCGCCCCCAGCGCCGCCCCGCACCCCCGGCCCCCGGCCAGAGCCAGCCCCAGGGGGGCTACGACAACCGGCACCAGCAGGCCCCGCCGCCCCAGCCGTACCCGAACCAGCAGCAGTACGCGCCCCCTCCGCCGCCCCAGCCCCAGCAGCAGCGGTACGCGCCCCCTCCGCCGCCCCAGCCGCAGCCGCAGCGGTACGAGCCGCAGCCGCCGCCGCGCGCCGAGCGGCCCCCGCGCGAGCCCCGCGAGCCGCGCCGCCGCAGCGCCAACCCGATGCGGATCCCCGGCCTCGGCTGCCTCAAGGGCTGCCTCTTCACGCTGGTGATCCTCTTCGTCGCCGGCTGGCTGATCTGGGAGCTGACCCCGCTCCAGGACTGGATCGGCACCGGCAAGGGCTACTGGGACCAGATCACCAGTTGGGTGGAGTCGGTCGTCGACTGGGTCTCCAGCTTCAACTAGCCCCCCGCCCGTCCCGAGCCGGGCCGTCTCGCGTCGTGTCGTACGCGTGCGGCCCGGCTCGGCCCGTCCCGGGACCGGCTGGTTCCGCTCCGCCTCGCCGGCTCGCCTGGTGTGCAGACAAGTCGATATATGGCCTGGTCAATTTCGGACCGGAACCCACGGGAAACCGGGCAAAACCCGTCCCCGGGAACGCCCGCCGGGGCGACCCGGCCACGGGGGCGCGCCGTCGGCGCGTATTTTGACCGGGCGGGCGACGCGGACGTACGCCGGGCGGGCCTCACCGCGGGCCGCCCCCGCCCAGCGGTGCCCACACCCCCCTCAGCCCCCGCGGCGCACCCCCGGGGCCCGACACGTCGGAGCAGTCTTGGCACGGAAGATCGGCAGCCGGTACACCGCCCACCAGATCCTGGGCCGGGGCAGCGCCGGAACGGTGTGGCTCGGCGAGGGGCCCGAGGGGCCCGTCGCTGTGAAGATCCTCCGCGACGACCTCGCCGCCGACCAGGAACTGGTCGGCCGCTTCGTCCAGGAGCGGACCGCACTGCTCGGCCTCGACCACCCGCACGTGGTCGCCGTGCGCGACCTCGTCGTGGACGGCAACGACCTCGCCCTCGTCATGGACCTGGTCCGCGGGAGCGACCTGCGCACCCGGCTCAACCGGGAGCGCCGGCTCGCTCCCGAGGCGGCCGTCGCGATCACCGCCGACATCGCCGACGGGCTGGCCGCCGCGCACGCCGCCGGGATCATCCACCGCGACGTGAAGCCCGAGAACGTCCTCCTGGACATGGAGGGGGCGCTCGGGCCCGGAGGCGCCCACCCGGCGCTGCTGACCGACTTCGGCGTCGCCAAGCTCATCGACACCCCGCGCCGCACCCCGGACCGGGCCGCCGGGCGGGCGCCCGCGACAAAGATCATCGGGACGCCCGACTACCTGGCGCCGGAGATCGTGGAGGGGCTGCCGCCGCGGGCGGCCGTCGACATCTACGCGCTCGCCACCGTTCTGTACGAGCTGCTGGCGGGGTTCACGCCGTTCGGCGGGGGGCACCCGGGGGCGGTGCTGCGGCGGCACGTCACCGAGACCGTCGTGCCTCTCCCCGGCATCCCCGAGGAGCTGTGGCAGCTGCTCGTCCAGTGCCTGGCCAAGGCGCCCGCCTCGCGGCTGCGCGCCGCCGAGCTGGCGTCGCGGCTGCGGGAGCAGTTGCCGGGGCTCGCGGGGATCGCTCCGCTGGAGGTGGACGAGCCCGAGGCCGAGGAGGCCGAGCCGTCCGCCGTGCCCGACGAGCCCGCCGCGCCCGCGGGGGAGGCTCCGCGGCGGGCGGCCGTCTCGCTCGTGCCCGGGGCTCCCGTCCGGGACGGGGCCAACCGGGACACCCACACCAGCATGCGCGTCCCGGCGCCGGACGAGCTGGCCGGGGGCGCCCGCGGCACCGCCCGTGCCCCGCGGGCCACCGGCGCCCCGCGCCCCGGCTCCGCGCGCCACCGGGCCGAGCAGCGGCGCCACCGCCTGCGCCTCACGCTCGCCGCGGCCACGGCCACGGTCGCCCTCGCCATCGCGGCCTACGCCGCCGCCACCCCGTCCGACCCGCCGCCCCCCACAGCCCCCACCCAGCACGGCCCGGGCGTGGGGCCCTGACCCCCAGCGGTCCTCAAGCACCGGACGGGCTTGGGTTCGCCGGGGTGGGCCTAGCCGCGACGCCCACCGTCACGGATGTCCTCAGGCGCCGGACGGGCTGAGTGTCCTCAAGCGCCGGACGGGCTGAGTGTCCTCAAGCGCCGGACGGGCTGGATGGGCCTCACATGGGCTTCCGGCTGGAGTGCCCCGAGGCTCCGGACCGGCTGAGTGTCCCCCCAGCGCCGGCCAGGCTGAAATCCAGCCCGTCCGGCGTTTGAGGACATCTGTGACGCAGAGGGCCACCACGCGTCACCCCTGCGCGACCCGCAGAGCCACCCCTCAGCCCGTCCGGCGCTTGAGGACACCCTGTGACAAGCCGCACCCCAAGCCGCCCGCAGGGGAGAGCCCAAGCCCTGCCCAGGCACTCCCCAGCCGCCCGCAGGGCACCCCCGCCGCCCGCCGGGCCAAGCCGCCCGCCGGGGCACTGCGGCTCAGCCGTTACGCTGGATGCGTGGCAGTCGTCGATGTATCCGAAGAGCTGAAGTCCCTCTCCTCCACCATGGAGTCGATCGAGGCCGTCCTCGACCTCGACAGGCTGAGGGCAGAAATCACCGTGCTGGAGGAGCAGGCAGCGGCCCCGTCCCTCTGGGACGACCCTGATGCGGCACAGAAGATCACGAGCAAGCTTTCCCACCTCCAGGCCGAGGTCCGCAAGACCGAGGCCCTGCGGTCCCGCCTGGACGACCTCGCGGTCCTCTTCGAGCTGGCCGAGGCGGAGGACGACGCCGACACCCGGGCGGAGGCGGAGAGCGAGCTGACGGCGGTCCGCAAGGCGCTGGACGAGATGGAGGTCCGCACCCTGCTCTCCGGCGAGTACGACGCCCGCGAGGCCCTGGTGAACATCCGGGCCGAGGCCGGCGGCGTCGACGCGGCCGACTTCGCGGAGAAGCTCCAGCGGATGTACCTGCGCTGGGCCGAGCAGCGCGGCTACAAGACCGAGGTGTACGAGACCTCGTACGCCGAAGAGGCCGGCATCAAGTCGACCACCTTCGCCGTCCAGGCGCCGTACGCCTACGGCACGCTCTCGGTCGAGCAGGGCACGCACCGTCTGGTGCGCATCTCCCCCTTCGACAACCAGGGTCGTCGCCAGACCTCCTTCGCCGGTGTCGAGGTGCTCCCGGTGGTCGAGCAGACCGACCACATCGAGATCGACGAGTCCGAGCTGCGGGTCGACGTGTACCGCTCCTCGGGCCCCGGCGGCCAGGGCGTCAACACCACCGACTCGGCGGTCCGCCTGACCCACCTGCCGACCGGCATCGTCGTCTCCTGTCAGAACGAGCGCTCGCAGATCCAGAACAAGGCCTCGGCGATGAACGTCCTCCAGGCCAAGCTGCTGGAGCGGCGCCGCCAGGAGGAGCAGGCCAAGATGGACGCCCTCAAGGGCGACGGCGGCAACTCCTGGGGCAACCAGATGCGCAGCTACGTCCTCCACCCGTACCAGATGGTCAAGGACCTGCGGACGGAGCAGGAGATGGGTAACCCGGAGGCGGTCTTCAACGGCGAGATCGACGGCTTCCTGGAGGCCGGAATTCGCTGGCGCAAGCAGCGCGAACAGCAGGGGGAGTAGGCGCGTACGGACGGGCCCGTCCGGCACTTCCCGCGCCCGCTCGCACGGTGCTCTTTATCGACAAGGCAACTGCCGCCCAAGAGGTGGCAGTTGCCTTTTTCGTCACAGTCACAACACCATCACGCCGCCAAGTCGTCGCATACCTGACATCGCGCACGCAACGGCCTTGACGCTCCCCGGGAAACTGGCAAGGCTGACGCGCGGCATGCGTTTCACTGGGGCATGTGTGAGCGAAACGGGGGGCGGGATCTCATGAGCCCCCGGTGTCCGCCTGCCCCTGGCGCTGCTTCCTTGATGAATGAGCTACAGGGGGTAGCAGGCAGATGACCAAGAAGACGCGGATTCGCGTGGCACGGATCGCGGCCGGTGCCGTGATCGCCGCAGGTGCCTCGCTGACCGCCGCGGGGGCCGCTCAGGCCCTCAGTGTGGATGTGGAGGCCGGCGGCCTCGGTGCGTCGGTGCAGGCGGACGAGCAGGGTCTGGAGCTCGGCCTCCAGGCCGAGGCCCCGGAGCCCGACCCGTCGGAGACCGAGCCCACCGAGATCCCGACCGACCCGGAGCCGACGGACCCCGAGCCGACCGACCCGGAGCCCACGGACCCCGAGCCGACCGACCCGGAGCCCACGGACCCCGAGCCGACCGACCCGGAGCCGACGGACCCCGAGCCGACCGACCCGGAGCCCACGGACCCGGGCTCCCCGGACCCGACGGACCCCGGTACGCCGGACCCGACCGAGCCCGGCACCCCGGACCCGTCCGAGGACCCGAGCACGGACCCCACCCTCCCGGGTGACGGCAACGGCACCGACCCCAACGGCGGCACCGGTGACGACGTCAACACGGGTCCCGACAGCGCCGGGCAGCAGCCCGTCGCGCAGGGCAAGGCCAAGGAGGAGCTGGCGGAGACCGGCGCCGCCGAGACCACGTTCCTGCTGATCGGCGCGGCCACCATGATCGCGGGCGGCATCGGCTTCCGGCTGCTGCCCCGCCTCGTGGGCGGCCGTGACGGTGGCGCCGCCGCCTGAGCCACGGCTCAGCGGTGACCCGGTACGCCGGGTGAGCCACACGTAGGACACGTAGGACACGTAGGACACGCACCAGGCCGAGGGGCCGGTCGCGGACGCAGCCGGCGTCCGGGACCGGCCCCTCGGGCGTTCGGGTGCACTCCCGCGTGAGAAGGCGGGCTCAGACCGCCTGGGCCGCCAGCAGGGCGACCGCCAGCAGCAGCACCACGGCCAGGGCCGCCAGCACCGCCGGGCTCAGGCCACCGAAGGGGCCCTCCTGCCGCATCCGCTCGCGATGCGCCCGGCACACGCGGCAGCGGCCCTCGCTGACCGGCGAGGCGCAGTTGGCGCACACCAGCCTGTCGTAGGTCATCCGCTCTCCTCTCCCGCACCCGGGCGGGACCACGCACCGGTCGGACCTGGCCCCACCGGCGTCAACGCCGACGGCGCCGTACACGTTCCCCGGGCCTCTCACCACTGTGCCAGCTTCCGGCCGCCGGGGCGCGGCCCGGCGGCGTCCCGGAGTGCCTCGCGCGGGCGCGCGAAGGGCGTGGTTGACCCGCATTGTCCGGAAGGCGCCGGGAACAACCGCGCATCACGGACCGTCGCCTGCGCCTTCACATCAGCTTCGCGTAGGGTCACGCTCACCTACCCCCGGCGACACGTGGTGCTTTCGTGATCCGATTCGACAATGTCTCCAAGGCCTACCCCAAGCAGAACCGCCCCGCACTCAGGGATGTCTCCCTGGAGGTCGAACGTGGTGAGTTCGTGTTCCTCGTGGGGTCGTCCGGTTCGGGCAAGTCCACCTTCCTCAGGCTGATCCTGCGCGAGGAGCGCACCAGCCAGGGGCAGGTCCACGTGCTCGGCAAGGACCTCGCCCGGCTCTCCAACTGGAAGGTGCCGCAGATGCGGCGCCAGCTCGGCACGGTCTTCCAGGACTTCCGGCTGCTGCCCAACAAGACGGTGGCCGAGAACGTCGCCTTCGCGCAGGAGGTCATCGGCAAGTCCCGTGGCGAGATCCGCAAGTCCGTCCCGCAGGTCCTCGACCTGGTCGGCCTCGGAGGCAAGGAGGAGCGGATGCCCGGCGAGCTCTCCGGCGGTGAGCAGCAGCGCGTCGCCATCGCCCGCGCCTTCGTCAACCGCCCCAAGCTCCTCATCGCCGACGAGCCGACCGGCAACCTCGACCCGCAGACCTCGGTCGGCATCATGAAGCTGCTCGACCGGATCAACCGGACCGGTACCACCGTGGTGATGGCCACCCACGACCAGCAGATCGTGGACCAGATGCGCAAGCGCGTCATCGAGCTGGAGAAGGGCCGCCTCGTCCGCGACCAGTCCCGCGGCGTCTACGGCTACCAGCACTGAGACCACCCAGATCACTGAAAGGACGCCATGCGCGCCCAGTTCGTCCTGTCGGAGATCGGCGTCGGTCTCCGTCGCAATCTCACGATGACCTTCGCGGTCGTCGTCTCCGTGGCCCTCTCCCTCGCCCTGTTCGGCGCCTCGCTCCTGCTGAGCGACCAGGTGAACACGATGAAGGGGTTCTGGTACGACAAGGTCAACGTCTCCATCTTCCTGTGCAACAAGAGTGACGGCGAGACCGACCCCAACTGCGCCAAGGGCGCCGTCACCGGCGAGCAGAAGAAGCTGATCCTCGCCGACCTGAAGAAGATGCCGACGGTCGACAAGGTCGTCCACGAGTCGAGCGACGAGGCGTACAAGCACTACAAGGAGCAGTTCGGGGACTCGCCGCTGGCCAGCTCCCTGACCCCGGACCAGCTCCAGGAGTCCTACCGCATCAAGCTGAAGGACCCGGAGAACTACAAGGTCATCGCCAGCGCCTTCGCCGGGCGGGACGGCGTGCAGTCCGTCCAGGACCAGAAGGGCATCCTGGAGAACCTGTTCGTCATGTTGAGCGGCATGAACTGGGCGGCGCGGGCGGTGATGGCGCTGATGCTCGTCGTGGCGCTGATGCTGATCGTCAACACCGTCCGGGTCTCGGCGTTCAGCAGGCGGCGTGAGACCGGCATCATGCGGCTGGTCGGCGCCTCCGGCTTCTACATCCAGGCGCCGTTCATCATGGAGGCCGCGGTCGCCGGCCTCATCGGCGGAATCGGCGCCTCCGGAATGCTGGTGCTCGGCCGGTACTTCATCATCGACAACGGCTTGGCCCTCTCCGAGAAGCTCAACCTCATCAACTTCATCGGCTGGGACGCGGTCCTCACCAAGCTCCCGCTGATCCTCGCCACCAGCGTGCTGATGCCCGCGCTCGCCGCCTTCTTCGCGTTGCGCAAGTACCTGAAGGTGTGACAGATGTCCCCCGAGCGCCCCACGGAGAGCCCTCCGTGGGGCGCTTGAGTCTGTCCTAGACTCACCCGCATGTCGGGTCTCAGCGCATTCTCCCGGCCCCGTGGCAGCCGCCGCGGGGCAGTGGCCCTGACGCTCGTCGCCTCCGGCGTCGCCGCCGCCCAGTTCACCTGCGGCCTCCCCGGCGACGACCGCCCCGCCGCCGCCGACCGCCCCACAGCGCAGGCCCCCGCCGCCGCCCACGACGCCGTGCTGGAGGCCGCCGCCCGCGCCGAGGCCGACGGCAAGTCCGGAGCCGACGCGGCCGAGGAGGCCGTCAGCCGCTCCGGCGACCGCTGGGGCACGGTCTACGACCCGGAGGAGTACGCCGCCTTCGAGCAGGCCCTCGACGGCCGCTACACCGGGGTCGGCCTCAGGGTCCGCGCCCGCGCCGACGGCGCCGTGGAGGTGGCCCGCGTCCAGGACGCCGGCCCCGCCCGCCGCGCCGGGATACGGCCCGGCGACCTGCTCCGCGCCATCGACGGCCGCAGCGTCACCGGCCTGCCCAGCACCGAGGTGGTCCGCCTGCTGCGCGGCGGCGCCGACGCCGTCCCCGGCAGCCAGGTGGTCCTCGCCACCGAGCGGGAGGGGCGCGCCCGCGTCCACACTCTGAGCCGGGCCCGGCTGCACACCGAGTCCGTCACCGTGGGGCGGCTGCCGCACGGTGCGGTCCGGATCAAGGTCACCGCCTTCACCAAGGGCTCCGGCGACGAGGTGCGCTCCGCGCTGGCCGCCGCCCCCGGCCGGGCCGGCCTCGTCCTGGACCTGCGCGGCAACTCCGGCGGCCTGGTCACCGAGGCCGTCACCACCGCCTCCGCCCTGCTCGACGGCGGCCTGGTCGCCACCTACGACGTCCGCGGGGAGCCGCGCGCCCTGCACGCCCGGTCCGGCGGCGACACCGGGCGCCCGGTGGTGGTGCTGGTCGACGGCGCCACCATGAGCGCGGCCGAGCTGCTGGCCGGGGCGCTCCAGGACCGGGGTCGCGCGGTGGTCGTCGGCAGCCGCACCTATGGCAAGGGGTCGGTGCAGATGCCGACCCGGCTGCCCGGCGGTTCCGTCGCCGAGCTCACCGTCGGCCACTACCGCACCCCCTCCGGCCGGGGCCTCGACGGGCGCGGCCTCACCCCCGACCTGGAGGCCCGCGGCGCCGACGCCGCCAAGCGGGCCGAGACAGTATTGAGTGGCCTCGGGTCCCCCTCCTGATGCGAAGATGGCGGGACTATGGCTAAGGAAAAAGGGCGCAAGCTCATCGCCCAGAACAAGAAGGCGCGCCACGACTACCTCATCATCGACACCTACGAGGCCGGACTGGTCCTCACCGGTACCGAGGTGAAGTCGCTGCGGCAGGGCCGGGCCTCCCTCGTCGACGGCTTCGTCCAGCTCGACGGGCACGAGGCGTGGCTGCACAACGTCCACGTCCCCGAGTACAGCCAGGGCACCTGGACCAACCACTCGGCGCGCCGCAAGCGCAAGCTGCTGCTGCACCGGGAGGAGATCGACAAGCTGGAGTCGAAGTCCCAGGAGACCGGCCACACCATCGTGCCGCTGGCCCTGTACTTCAAGGACGGCCGCGCCAAGATCGAGATCGCGCTGGCCAAGGGCAAGAAGGAGTACGACAAGCGGCAGACCCTGCGGGAGAAGCAGGACCGCCGCGAGGCCGAGCGCGCCATGTCGGCGGTCCGCCGCAAGCAGCGCGCCTGACCGCCGCGGCCGGGCCGCCGGGAATAGGCTGGCACGGTCGTGCGTTGGTCACGTACGATGGGAAGCGTCCCGCACGCCGGGGCGGCCGGACCGGTCAGACGGTCCCGGGAGGCACGGGTTCCGCGAGGAATACGCGTCGCACCGGAAGCGTTGACGCTGGTCCACCTTGAAAACACCACATGGGGATGATCGGTTTCGACAGCGGATGTCGAAGCAGGGGAAGCGAGTCGAGGAAGCGGCAATGATCTCGTAAACCACATGTCGCAAAAAATAATCGCCAATACCAAGCGCGATTCCTCCGCCTTCGCCCTCGCTGCCTGATTTAGGTAGCTGCGAAGACTCTGCGGAGTGTCAGCCCGGGGCTGTTCCCGACCCGGATCCTGGCATCAATTAGGGAACTAAACCACTAGACCCGGTCACGGGGCCTGGTGGGAAATCAAACAGTGACTGAGCCCGTCGGAGACTTGTTCGCGTGATCTCCGGGGCCGAGAAAATCGCAGCGAACTGCGCTCGGAGAAGCCCTGGTTCCGCACCGTTGGACGCGGGTTCGATTCCCGCCATCTCCACAATTCCCATGTAGGCGAAGCCCCCGGTCCTTGGACCGGGGGCTTCGTCGTTTCTGGGGGGCGCGCGCCCCGTGGGCGGTCACAGGGTCCTCAAACGCCGGACGGGTTGTGGGGTGTCCTCAAGCGCCGGGCGGGCTGAAATGTGCAGCCGGGCTGGGAGTGGCAGTCGAGCCAGGGGCGGTAGCCGAGCCGGGAGTGGCAGGCGGGGCGGGGGCGGCAGCCTGGGTGGGGGTGGGCTTTGGTGTTCGGGTTCTGGCGTGTGCTGCCAGGGGGATTGCCAGGGAGGCTGCTGCCAGGGCGATCGTGTAGCCGGTGCCGGGTGGGAGGTGGTCGGCTGTCTGGCCTGCCAGGGCCGCGCCGGTGGCGATGCCGGTGAGGATGGCGGTGACGGCGAGGGTGAGGCCCTCGTTGAGGCGGGACGGTGGGGTGTGGTGCTGGACCAGGGTCATCGCGGTGATCATGACCGGGGCGGTGGCCATGCCCGCGCAGAGGACCGCCGGGGCGAGGAGCGCGGGGGAGCCCGTGGTGGCGGCCAGCGCGGGCACGACCAGGGCGGCGGCGAGCAGGGCCAGCAGCGCCGGGAGGCGGGCCGCCGCCGGGCCCAGCGGCGCGCGGGCCCCGTAGACCAGTCCCGCCACGCAGGATCCGGCCGCCTGGAGGCCGACGATCAGGCCGCCCGCCGCCGCGTGGCCGCCCGCGTCGGCGAAGGCGAGGGTGGTGACCTCCAGGGCGCCGAAGACGGCTCCGGTGGCGAAGAAGACGGCGAGCAGCGGGGCCGCGCCCGGTCGCCGGAGGGAGGCGGTGCGGCCGCCGGCGGGGCGCGGGTGCGGCCGGGGTTCGGTGGCGCGCTGGGCGGTGAACAGGGCCATGCCGCCGACCAGCAGCGCCACCCCGGTGAGGGTGCCCGCCTCCGGGAAGAGGGCGGTGCAGAGGACGGCGGCGAGCGCCGGGCCGAGCATGAAGCAGACCTCGTCCACCGCCTGCTCGAAGGAGGTCGCGGTGTGCCTGCGCGCCGGATCCTCGCCGAGCAGGGCCTGCCAGCGGGCGCGGGCCATCGCTCCGGCGTTGGGGACGGTGGCGGTCGCCGCGTACGCCGCGAAGAGCGTCCAGGCCGGGGCGTCGAGGCGTACGCAGGCCACCAGGGCGAGCGCGCCGCACGCGGCCAGGGCGGTGGCGGGGCGGGCGACGCGGCGCTGGCCGTACCGGTCGACGAGGCGGGCCGTCCACGGGGCGACCAGCGCGGTCGCGGCCAGCCCGGTCGCGGTGACGGCGCCGGCCAGCGCGTACGAGCCCCGTGAGGCGGCGATCATCAGGACCGCGCTCACCGAGAACATCCCGGCGGGGAGCCGCGCCAGCAGCCCACCGAGGGTGAAGGCGGCGGCGCCGGGGAGGCGGAGGAGGGCCAGGTAGCCGGTCCGGCCGGGCGGGCGCGGCCGGGAAGGGGGCCCCGGGGTGGCCGGGGCCTTGGTGAGGGGTGCCCCGGGCGCGGCTGCCGTACCGGGTGCACCGGGCGTCGCGGGCGCGGCTGCCGTGCGAGGCGCACCGGCGGTCCCGGTCCCGGGAAGCCGCGTGAACCGCTCGCGGAGTCGCCGCCCGAAGGGCTCCGGCCCCCGGTGGGGCGGAGGTGGCGGGCCGCCCGGGTCCGAGCCCGGGGGTGCGGCCGGGGCGGCTGCGGCCAGGGTGTGGCCGGAGACGGCGAGGAGGGTGGGGGAGACGGGCAGGGCGGGGCGGCGCCGGAGCGCGGGGAGAGAGGGCATGCGAGGAGTCTGCGGCGGGCGGGCGGCGGGGGTCCAACACCTGTCCCGCCCCCGTTCACGCACTTTCGTTGTAAGTTCGCCGGATGTCGCAACCCCAGCCCGCCCCCCGCCTGTTGCGCGCCTTCCTGGCCGTCGCCGAGGAACTGCACTTCACCCGGGCCGCCGCCCGGCTCTACGTCGCGCAGCAGGCCCTCAGCCGCGACGTGCGGCGGCTGGAGGCGGAGCTCGGCACCGAGCTGCTGGTCCGCTCGACCCGGCGCGCCGAACTCACCGCCGACGGCGAGCGGCTCGTTCCCTACGCCCGCCGCGTCCTCGCCGCCTACGAGGAGCTGGGGACCGCCTTCGGGCAGGCCCGGCCGCTGCTGGTCGACGTCAACTCGCCCGGCCTCGTCTTCGAACGGGTCCTTGAGCACGCCCGCCGCCTCGTCCCCGACCTGGAGGTGATGGCCCGGTACGAGAGCGGGCTGACCGGGGCAGCGCTGGAGATCGGCGCCGGGCGCCTCGACGCCTCCTTCGGCCGCTGGGCCGGAGTCGAACCGGCCCTGCGCGACCAGCTCGACCACCAGCCCGTCCGGCTCGAAGCGATGGCGGTCGTCCTGCCCGAGGACCACCCCCTCGCCGCCCGCTCCGAGGTGCCCCTCGGCGCCCTTGCCGGGGAGTACGTCTACGCGGGCGCCGGCAACCCCCGCACCCCCGAGTGGACCGATCTCGCGCGCGCCCTCTTCGCCGGACGGGGCATCCACCTCTCGCCGCCCGCGCCCCTCGCCGTCGGCCGCGAGGAATTCGAACGTGTCATGGCGAAGTACCGGCATCCGGTGCTCGCCGTGGTCGATTTTCCGCCGATGCCCGGGTGCGTGCTGCGGCCGCTGACCGACCCCGTGCCGCTCTCCCCGGTCTCCCTGGTGTGGCGAAAGGGGCTCAGCCACCCCGCGCTGGACGCCGTACGGACCGCCGCGGCGACTCTGGCGCGTACCGAACACTGGCTCGAACCACCCCCCGGATCGTGGATGCCGGAGGCCGATCGTCAAAGCATGGGTCAACCGTGATGCCACCGAAGTACTTCTGATTCCGGCGTGCGCTACATTCTTGGTCCGGGCTCTGTGTGATAGGGGGCGCTCGAACGGGGTGGGGGCCCGGTCCGACGGCATGGTCCGGTTTCTTTCGTCCGTGCGCCCGGACACCTTGATGGGGGAGTGGCGTCGCAACCATGGCTGTAACACCGGAAGAAGCACCCGTGAACCGGATCGACGCCGGGGCCGACGGGCCGGAACAGGGCAGGCCGCCCTCCGCGCACGTTCACGACCCGTTCGAAGTCACCATTCAGATGGACGGCATAGGCCGTGCCCTGGAGGGCGCCCGCGCACCGCGCGGCGCCCACGCCAAGCCGTCGCCCCGGCCGCCGCAGGAGCCCGCCGACGGACCGGTCTTCGTGGACGAGTCCGGCCGGCGCGGCCGCCACCTGCGGCGCATCGGGCTGGCCTGCGGGATCGCCTTCGCCGGGTACGCCGTCGTGGTCGTCGCCACGCTCTTCTCCGGCAACTCCTCGGCGCCCTGGCTGCCGCTGCCCGGCCCGGAGGCCGACCGGCCCGTCGGCACCGTCGACGGCCCGGCCCTCCCCGAGGAGTCCGCCGACGCCACGGGCGAGCCGGTCGACCCCGGCGAGGACGCCACCCCCGCCGCCGGGACCAGCGAGGCCCCGGCCGCCCCGGCCGGGAGCAGCACGGGCGGCTCCGACCGGCCGGCCGGCACCGCCTCCGGCGAGCCGGTCACCCCCGCCGACCCGGCGCCCGAGGAGACCGGCGCGCCGCCCGCGCCGAAGCCGAAGCCGTCGAACACCGGCGGCCCCGGCACGCCTGCCGACCCGCCGGGCGAGCCGGACGAGCCCCCGGCCGAGTCGGATGACACGCCGACCGCACCCGAGACCCCGCCCGGCGACGGCGGCGGCACCCTGCCGCAGGCCGCCGGACCCGCGTCCGCACCCCAGACCGTCCACGCCCTGGCGCGCACCGCCCCGCCCGAGGAGAACCAGGCCGCCTAGGCCGCACCACTATGACTTCCCGTTCCCGAGCGGCGCGGCGCCGCAGACTGCCGCTGCGGTACCTGCTGCCGTCGCTCTTCCTCGTCGCCCTCAGCGCCATGCTGATGCTCCGCGGCTACGTGCACAGCGAGATACTCGCCGACCACCGTGTCCAGCCCCCCGCCGCCACCGACCGCGTGCCGGAGGAGGTCATCGAGGGCGGGCCCGTCATCGCCCACCGCGACGGAAAGCCCACCACCTTCTCCGTCCCCGACCACAAGCTCGTCCTCACCTTCGACGACGGCCCGGACCCCGAGTGGACCCCGAAGGTCCTCGACGTCCTCGCCGAACACGACGCGCACGGCGTCTTCTTCGTCACCGGGACGATGGCCTCCCGCCACCCCGACCTGGTCAAGCGGATGGTGGACGAGGGCCACGAGCTGGGGCTGCACACCTTCAACCACCCCGACCTCTCCTACCAGTCCAAGAGCCGCATCGACTGGGAGCTGACCCAGAACCAGCTCGCCCTGGCCGGTGCCGCCGGCGTGCGGACCTCGCTGTTCCGGCCGCCGTACTCCTCGTTCTCCAACGCCATGGACAACAAGTCCTGGCCGGTCACCGAGTACATCGGCTCGCTCGGCTACCTCACCGTCGTCAACAACACCGACAGCGAGGACTGGAAGCGCCCCGGCGCCGACGAGATCATCCGCCGCGCCACCCCGCGCGGCGGCGAGGGCGCCATCGTCCTCATGCACGACTCCGGCGGCGACCGCTCGCAGACCGTCGAGGCCCTCGACCGGTTCCTGCCGTCGCTGAAGGAGAAGGGGTACGAGTTCACCAACCTCACCGAGGCCCTGGACGCGCCCAGCGCCCACACCCCCGTCACCGGCGCCGCCCGCTGGCAGGGCGTCGCCTGGGTCTGGGCGGTCGGCATCTCCGAGCACGTCACCGGTGTCCTCGTCGGCGGCCTCGCCGTCATCGGCGTCCTCGTCTTCGCCCGCTTCGGGCTGATGCTGCTGCTCTCCTTCGTCCACGCCCGAAAGGTGCGCTCGCGGAAGTTCCGCTGGGGGCCGCCGGTCACCGAACCGGTCACCGTCCTCGTCCCCGCGTACAACGAGGCGAAATGCATCGTCAACACGGTCACCTCGCTCACCGCCAGTGACCACCCCGTCGAGGTCATCGTCATCGACGACGGCTCCAGCGACGGCACCGCCCGCATCGTCGAGGACCTGCGCATCCCGGGCGTCCGCGTGGTCCGCCAGCAGAACGCGGGCAAGCCCGCCGCCCTCAACCGGGGCCTGGCCAACGCCAGTCACGACCTCATCGTGATGATGGACGGCGACACCGTCTTCGAGGCCGCCACCGTCCGCGAACTGGTCCAGCCCTTCGGCGACCCCGACGTCGGCGCCGTGGCGGGCAACGCCAAGGTCGGCAACCGCGACACCCTCATCGGCGCCTGGCAGCACATCGAGTACGTGATGGGCTTCAACCTCGACCGCCGCATGTACGACGTGCTCGGCTGCATGCCGACCATCCCCGGCGCCGTCGGCGCGTTCCGCCGCAGCGCCCTGGAGCGGATCGGCGGCATGAGTGAGGACACCCTCGCCGAGGACACCGACGTCACCATGGCCCTGCACCGCGACGGCTGGAAGGTCGTCTACGCGGAGAACGCCCGCGCCTGGACCGAGGCCCCCGAGTCCGTCCAGCAGCTCTGGTCGCAGCGCTACCGCTGGAGCTACGGCACCATGCAGGCCATCTGGAAGCACCGCCGCGCCCTGATCGAGAAGGGCCCCTCGGGCCGCTTCGGCCGCGTCGGACTGCCCCTGGTCTCCCTCTTCATGGTCCTCGCGCCGCTGCTGGCCCCGCTGATCGACGTCTTCCTCCTCTACGGCCTGGTCTTCGGCGACACCGGCAAGACCGTCCTCGCCTGGCTCGGCGTCCTCGCCATCCAGGCCGTCTGCGCCGCGTACGCCTTCCGGCTCGACAAGGAACGCATGACCCACCTCGTCTCCCTGCCGCTCCAGCAGATCCTCTACCGGCAGCTCATGTACGTCGTGCTGCTCCAGTCCTGGATCACCGCGCTCACCGGCGGCCGCCTGCGCTGGCAGAAGCTCCGGCGCACCGGCGTCGTGGAGATGCCCGGGGCCGCCGCCCCGGCCGGGTCCCGCGCAGCCCAGCCCGAGCGGAGGCCCGTCGCATGACCGAGACCCCCTGGTCCGCGGCGCCCCGCCCGCCCCGGCCCCCGTACGACGGGCCCGACGCGGGCCGCTACCCGCGGCCCGGCGCCCCCGACGAACCCCTCGTCCCGGGCATGCCCGGGGCGCCCGGCCGCTGGGCCCCCGGGGTCACCGCGACGGGCCCGCTCACCGCGACGGTGCCCGCGCCCGCCGCCGTACCGGCCCCCCCGGAACCGCCGGCGGCCGCCGCCCCCAAGAAGCCCGGCCGCGACCGCTACCTGGACCTCCTGCGCTCCGTCGCCCTGGTCCGGGTCGTGCTCTACCACATCTTCGGCTGGGCCTGGCTGACCGTCCTCTTCCCCTCCATGGGCGTCATGTTCGCCCTGGCCGGCTCCCTGATGGCCCGCTCGCTGGCCCGTCCGGCGATGGGCGTCATCCGGGGCCGCGTCCGGCGCCTCCTGCCGCCCATGTGGGTCTTCGGCGCGCTGATGCTCGCCATGTTCTTCTACGGGGGCTGGGACCCGGGGCGGTCCGAGGGCGCCTGGGGCTGGGCCGGACTCCTCAACTACCTGGTGCCGATCGGCGCCCCGCCCTACCCCTGGTCGATCGGTGACGCCTCCGGCGTCCTGGAGCAGACCTGGGCCGTGCAGGCCGCCGGGCCGCTCTGGTACCTCCGCGCCTACCTGTGGTTCGTGCTCGCCTCGCCGCTGCTGCTGTGGGCCTTCCGGCGCGCGCCGTGGCCGACGATGCTGGCGCCGCTCGCGCTGACCGCCGTGGTCGGCACCGGCCTGGTGAAGATCCCCGGCGAAGTCGGCAACGCCGTCACCGACTTCGCCGTCTACGCCGGGTGCTGGATGCTGGGCTTCGCCCACCAGCAGGGGCTGCTACGGGAGATCCCGCGCTACCTGGCCGTCTCGCTGGCGAGCCTGGTCATGGCGTTCGGCCTGTGGTGGGCCTCCGGCCACCTCGGCCCGGACGGCTGGGACCTCAACGACATCCCGCTCGCCCAGGCCACCTGGTCCTTCGGCTTCGTCACCATCCTGCTGCTGTACTCGCCCTCCTGGCAGACCCTGCCGGGACGGCTCGCCAAGTGGGACACCCTCATCACGCTCTCCAACAACCGGGCCGTGACGATCTACCTCTGGCACAACCTGCTCATCCTGGCGACGGTGCCGCTGATCGACCTGCTCTACCGGCTCCCCTTCATGGACGACCCGCAGTGGGGCAACGCCCTCTCCACCACCTACAGCCTGTGGATGTTCGTCCTGGTCTGGCCGCTGATCGGGCTCATGGTCCTCGCGGTGGGCTGGGTCGAGGACCTGGCGGCCAAGCGCCCGCCGCGCCTGTGGCCCGACGGCACCAGGCGCGCCGCCGCCAAGTCGGGGGCGTCCCACCGCAAGTGAGCCTCGTCTCGGTGGCGTGGAGGTACCGCCTACGACGCGGGGGCCCCTTCCGTCCGTTGGTACCGTCTTGGGATGCCCGGCCACAGGCCGGGCATCCCTTCGCTCTCTCCCCCCCACCAGCACCGAGAAGGAGCCCCCACCGTGGCCCGTCGCACCCTGCCCCTCGCGGCGCTCACCGCAGCCGCCGCCCTCACCCTGACCGCCTGCGGCGGGGAGTCGGCGGAGCCGGACGACATCAAGGGGGCGGGGAGATCGGCTTCGGCGGGGGCGGGTGAGGGGTCTGACAAGGGGCGGCCCAGCCTGAAGCTCCCGAAGGACGTGGAACTCGCCTTCGAGTCGACTGCTCCGTCCCAGACCGGTCACGCGGCTGCTCTCGCAGACGCGGAGAACTACCTCAGGGCGCTGGCGCACGGCATCGTCGCGCAGGACCCCGAGGACGAGGCTTACCAGTTCTACTCGGTGGGCCCGGCCGCGCGGTACGCGAAGGAGCAGATCCAGCAGTGGGTCGACGGCGAGTGGACCGCCACCGGCAAGGACCGCTACTACCG
Source organism: Streptomyces sp. NPDC058373 (assembly GCF_042723275.1). Classification (NCBI taxonomy): domain Bacteria; kingdom Bacillati; phylum Actinomycetota; class Actinomycetes; order Kitasatosporales; family Streptomycetaceae; genus Streptomyces; species Streptomyces sp. NPDC058373. The sequence goes on from NZ_JBHXJE010000013.1 coordinate 77,935, forward strand.
TGCGGAGACCGCGGACGTGGGCAAGTCCAAGGGCGTGCTGGTCACGATGTGCCGTAATCAGGCCGAGTACTTCGGCAAGAGCGTCAAGACCGGCAAGGTCGAGCGCACTGACGAAAGCCTGAAGAGCTACCAGAAGTTCAGCCTGCTGATGCGTCCGGGCCAGGACGCCGAGAAGCACTGGGTCGTCCAGCAGATCGAGGTCCAGGGAGAGGTGAAGGAGTGCAAGGGATGACACCGTCTCGCGTACTCCTGCACGGATCGGCCTTGGCCCTGTCGACGGCCCTGCTGGCGATGGCCGGCGCCGCGCACGCCGACGCACCCGGGGACAACACCACGACGCCACCGCCCCAGTCCAAGCCCAGCGGTGAGACGGACGGGAACGGAAAGGTGTCCGCCGGGGTCTCCCAGATCCAGGTGTCCCAGATCAAGGGCGGCGGCTCGGGCAAGCGCGGGAACCTTGCCCCGATCGACGCCGACTGGGAGCCGCCCGCCTGCTGGTACGAGCCGGTCTTCACGCCCAAGGAGCTGAAGGACTTCGTCGACCGGACCGACGGCCACGGCGACGTAGGCATCCACCAGTCGTGGTACGGCAAGGGCCTGTGGACGGATCACTACCGGGACGGCGAGGTCCAGGACAACATGGACGACGACCGCACGGAAGCCGAAGGGTACAAGGACTACAACATCGGCAAGGGCGGCAACTTCTGGCGCAGCGTGGCCCCCGACGACTCCCATCCGGACTCATGGGACTGCGGCCGCATCATGTTCTGGATGCCCGACAACGAGGTCCCCCAGATCCCCAACGCCCCCACGCCCGAGATGCTCGCCGAGTACGCCTACGAGCACGTCAAGGTGCCCGAAACCGAGGTCGAGGTGCGCCCGCAGACCAAGTCGACGGTGAACCTGCCGACCTGGGTGTGGCTGGACAAGGGCAAGTTCGAGGACGTGGTGGTCCGCGCCGAGCTCCCCCGCACCAACTTGTACGCGGAGACGACCGCGCACCCCGTCAGCCTCACCCTGGAGCCCGGCACCGAGGACGCCGAGACCTTCCCGGCCGACGGCACCTGCCGCATCAACGACGACGGCAGCATCGGCAGCCCGTACCGGAAGGGCAGCGCCGACCAGAACCCGCCGTGCGGCATCACCTACCTGCGCGCGAGCGACGAGCCGTACGAGCTGAGCGCCTCGATCACCTGGGAGATCAGCTGGGAGGGGACCGGCGGTGCGGGCGGCGACCTGCCCGACGGCACCTTCGAGACGACCCAGGACATGACGGTCCAGGAGATCCAGTCCATCAACCGCTGAGGCGCGTGTTCGCGCTCCCGGCCGCCTCTGAAAGTGAGCTACGCCGTGCCCCGTCCCCGCCTGCCACTCGTAGCACTGACCGTGACCGCCGCCCTCGCTCTCACCGGCTGCGGGGGTGAGCAGGCGGGGTCGGATGCCAGTGAGGGGGCCGGTGGATCGGCTTCGGCGGAGGCGGGCCAGCAGGCCGGCGAGCGTCCCGACATCAGCATGCCCGAGGACGCCGTCCTGGAGGTTGACAAGGGCCGGCCCTCCGAGCCGGCCCACCAGCCCGCGCTGGACGACGCGTTCCGCTACATCCAGGCGATGCGGCACGGGATCGTCGCGCAGGACCCGGACGACGCCGCGTACCGGTACTACTCGACGGCCGGGGCGGCCCGGTACGCGCACGACCAGATCGAGCAGTGGGTGAAGGGCGGCTGGACGCCGACCGGGAAGGACCGGTACTACGACACCGAGACGGCTTCGGCCGGCTCGGGCAAGGGTGTCCTGGTGACCTTCTGCCGCGACCAGTCGCAGACCTTCAGCCGGAGCCTGGAGACCGACGAGGTGCACCGCACCGAGAAGAGCCTGAAGAGCTTCCAGAAGTACAGCGTGCTGATGCGGGAGAAGAAGGGGGAGCCGGGCGTCTGGGAGGCGGGCCGGATCGAGGTCCAGGGTGAGGCGAAGGAGTGCCGCCGGTGAGGGCCACGGGAGGCAGCGCTCGGCCCCGGTCGCGGCACTTGTCGCCACCGCCGCCCTCGCGCTGACCGGCTGCGGCGGCGGCGAGCGCGCGGAGCCCGACGGTGCTGAGCTGTCGGCTTCCGCCGGGACGGAGGAGGCAGGCGGTGGGGCGGTGAAGCGGCCGGCCTTCCGTCTGCCCCGGGGGTTCTCGTTGGAGCTCCGGGAGTGGCGGAGTGAGGATCCCCGGGAGCAGGCGGTGCTGGACGACGGGCGGGAGCAGGTGCGGGCCGGGTACGCCGCCATCGGCGCGGCCGACCCGGACGCCGCGTACTTCGCCTTCTACAACACAAGGGCCGCTCTCGCCTCCGGCAAGGAGTGGGTCCGCAGCTACACCGGCAAGAAGGTGACCGTGGGCGGCGCACTGCCCGTGTACGACGCCGAGGTCGGCTTCGTCGGGGAAGGCGGGCGGCTGGCCTCGCTCGTGTACTGCACGGACGAGAGCGCGGCGTACACCGAGAACCGGGAGACGGGGAAGCGGGTCGGAAATCCGGAAGGGACGGCCCCGACCGTCCGCTACGCGACGACGCTGCGGAAGTCGGCCGACGGCGTGTGGCGGACGGACGACGTGCGGTCCGAGCGCGGCGCCTGCTGATCCGCGCTCGTATACGTTCGCCGGGCGCGGGCCGCGAGGCGGCACCCTGGGAGGGGAGGCGCGGGGGCGACGTAACACCGGTGTCATCGTGGTGTTCGGGCCCTGACACGCGCCCTTGGCAGGCTCGGCGGATGCTGGGCGGGACGACGAGTGCGGGACGTGCGGATGAGTGACGCGGGCGTGGTGGAGCGGCTGCCCCTGGAGGGGTTCACGGTCGGGGTCACCGCCGAGCGGCGGGCTGAGGAGCTGGGGGCGCTGCTGGCCCGGCGGGGTGCCGAGGTCGTGCACGCGCCCGCGTTGCGGGTCGTGCCCCTCGCCGACGACCGGGAGTTGCGGGACGCCACCGAGGGGCTCGTCGCGCGGCCGCCCGACATCGTGGTCGCCAGTACCGCCGTCGGGTTCCGCGGCTGGATCGAGGCGGCCGAGGGGTGGGGAACCGGCGGGGCGCTGCTGGAGACGCTGGGCGGTGCCCGGCTGCTGACCCGGGGGCCGAAGGTGAAGGGCGCCGTCCGGGCCGCGGGGCTGCGCGAGGAGTGGTCGCCGCACTCCGAGTCGATGGCGGAGGTGCTGGAGCGGCTGCTGGCCGAGGGCGTCGACGGGCGGCGGGTGGCCGTCCAGCTGCACGGTGAGCCGGTGCCGGGCTTCGCGGAGGCGCTGCGCGCGGGCGGCGCCGAGGTGGTCGCCGTGCCCGTCTACCGCTGGTTGCCGCCCGCCGACCTCGCCCCCGTCGACCGGCTCCTGGACCTCACCCTGAGGCGCGGCGTCGACGCGCTCACCTTCACCAGCGCTCCCGCCGCCGCCTCCCTGCTCCGCCGGGCCGAAGCCCGAGGGCAACTGTCCTCGTTTGTCGGCACGTTGGCGGACGGCGTGCTGCCCGTCTGCGTGGGCCCGGTCGCCGCGCAGCCGCTCCAGGCGCTCGGGGTGGAGCCCGTGCGGCCCGAGCGGTTCCGGCTCGGGCCGATGGTGCAACGGGTCTGCGAAGAACTGCCCGCCCGCGCCCGGGTCCTGCCCGTCGCCGGGCACCAGGTGCAGATCCGCGGCCACGCCGTCCTGGTCGACGGGGAGCTGCGGCCCGTCCCGCCCGCCGGGATGGCCCTGCTGCGGGCGCTGGCCCGGCGCCCCGGCCGGGTCGTCGGCCGCGCCGCACTGCTGCGGGCGCTGCCCGGCGCCGCGCGCCACGAGCATGCCGTGGAGACGGCGACGGCCCGGCTGCGTACGGCCCTGGGCGCGCCGGAGCTCATCCAGACCGTGGTCAAGCGCGGCTACCGGCTGGCCCTCGACCCGCTCGCCGCCGGTGCGGACGAGGGGGAGGGGCCCGCCTGATCAGGCGCGGGGGCGCGGCCGGACATGGACGTGCCCGGGCAGGGGGAACACCGGCGGCTGCGGCGCCAGGGTCTCGTGGAGCGGGAACCCGGCCTTCTCGGCGACCCGGCAGGAGGGCTCGTTGTCGACCTGGTGGAGGAGTTCGAGCCGGGCCAGCGCCGGCAGGGCCGTGAACGCCCAGTCGGAGAGGGCCAGTACGGCGCGGCCGGCGAGGCCCCGGCCGCGTACCGAGGCGGTCGTCCAGTAGCCGACCTCGGCGGTGTCGGTGCGCGCCGGACGGTCGTCGGGCGGGAACGTCTTCAGCACCACGCACCCGGCGAGGATGCCGGTCGCCGCCGGGTCCCGGACGCCGGAGGGCGCTGGGCCGGTGCCGTCCGGTGCCTGGGCCGCCAGCTCGACGGCGAAGGAGTAGCGGCTGCCGTCCCGCGCGCCCGCCTCCTCCCGGGCCAGCCACGCCCGGGCGCCCGCCTCGTCGGCGGGCCAGGTGCGGGTGAACTTCCGCAGCAGCGGATCGCGGTAGGCGTCGATCAGCTCCCGGGCGTCCCGGGCCCGCCAGGGCCGCAGCGAGAGCCCCGGACCGGCCGGGAGGAAGGCGGGCGTGCTCACAGGCGCGTACATGGGGCCAGGCTACGGGGGAAGACGTACAGGACCGGTCAACTGGGCAAGGGGGGGAAGGCGGTTGGTTCCGGGGTCTGTCGTGCCACTCGCGTCGTCGCCCGAAGGGCGGCCCCGCGGGGCGGACGTGAGTACGACGACAGGTCCCAGGGCTTCCCCGCCGTCCGGGTGGCGGGCACGGTGGACGGGGTGGGGCCGCGGCGGGCGGCCGGCCCCCTGGCGGGCGGAGGTGCACGATGACGGGGCACGCGTACCGGGCAGGGGCGAGCGCGCGGGTGCTGCGGTTCGACTGCGGACGGGTCTGCCTGGACCTCGCCGCCACCGCCCACCCCGTGGAGCGGCTCGACGGCGCCGACCGGCTGCGGCAGTGGCTGACCGGCGCCGGACTGGTGCCGCCCGGCACCCCGCTGGAGCGCGCCGGGCCCGGCTGGCTCGCCGCCTTCCGCGACCTGCGCACTCAGATCGCCGCCGTGGTCGCCGCCGAACTCGACGGCCGCCCGCCCGGCCACGCCCTCGACCGGGTCAACGCCGTCGCCCGCAATCCACCGCCCCCGCCGCGCGCCGTCCGCCGCGCCGACGGCACCCTCGGGCGGGGCCTCGCCGGAGATCCCGACTGCCAGGCGCTGCTCGGCGCGGTCGCCCGCGACGCGGTGGAACTGCTCACCGACCCCGAGGCGCGTGCCCTGCTGCGCCGTTGCGCGGGCCAGGACTGCCCGCTGGTCTACCTCGACACCTCGCGCGGCCGACGGCGCCGCTGGTGCTCCGGCGAGACCTGCGGCAACCGTGAACGGGTCGCCCGCCACCGGCGCAGCCGCAGCCGCAGCCGGGGCCAGACCGGGCGGGCCGGGGCCCAGGCGCCGGACGGGGCGGCGGGCTGACGGGGCGGACCCGGCGCCGCGGGCGGGAGCGGCGGCGCGTAGGTACGCCGCCGCCCGTGTTCCTCGGGCCCGCGTACGCCCCGCGCCCCGACCGGCACGGGTCCCGTCCGACCAGGCCCCCGGCAAATGGAAGAGCGCCTTCCAATTGGGTGTGCGACGTGCACGCGGGCCCGTGGGTCGCGTAAGTTAAACGGCTGCCCAGCGCATGTCAGAAGGGGGCGTCGGTGGCCGACGTACGCGACCGTGAGATCAGCATCGAACAGGACCACCTCGACCGGGTCTACCGGCGCCTGGAGGAGAAGATCCACGAGGCGGAGTTCCTGATGCGGGACGCGGCGCGCCGCGGCCAGGTCGGCACACCCGGCGCGCTCGCCGAACGCGACGCCCAGGTCTTCCGGGCCGGGATCCACCTCAACCGGCTCAACAACGAGTTCGAGGACTTCCTCTTCGGCCGCATCGACCTGCTCCTCGGCAAGGACGGCGAGAAGGGCCCCGACGGCGCCTACACCTCCGTCGAACCCGCCGAGGACGCCCTGCGCCCCGACGGCACCGCCGACATCGCCGAGACCCTGCACATCGGCCGCATCGGCGTCCTCGACGCCGACTACTCCCCGCTGGTCATCGACTGGCGCGCACCCGCCGCCGCGCCCTTCTACCGCTCCACACCGGTCGAGCCCGGCCGAGTCGTGCGCCGCCGCGTCATCCGGTCCAAGGGCCGCCAGGTGCTCGGCGTCGAGGACGACCTGATGCGCCCCGAACTGGAGGCGCGGCTCGACGGCGAGCCGCTGGCCGTGGTCGGCGACGGTGCCCTGATGGCCGCCCTCGGCCAGGCCCGCAGCCACACCATGCGGGACATCGTCGCCTCCATCCAGGCCGAGCAGGACCGCGTCATCCGCGCCCCCGCCGCCTCCGTCACCCTGGTCGAGGGCGGCCCCGGCACCGGCAAGACCGCCGTCGCCCTGCACCGCGCCGCCTACCTCCTCTACCAGGACCGGCGCCGGTACGCCGGCGGCATCCTCATCGTCTCCCCGACCCCGCTCCTCGTCTCCTACACCGAGGGCGTCCTGCCCTCCCTCGGCGAGGAGGGCCAGGTCGCCATCCGCGCCCTCGGCTCCCTGGTCGACGGCGCCGAGGCCACCGCCTACGACACCCCGGCCGCCGCCCGCGCCAAGGGCTCCGCCCGCATGGTCCAGGTGCTGCGCCGCGCCGCCCGGGGCGCCCTCGACCTCGGCACCGCCCTGCCCGCCGCCCCCGGTGACGAGGACGGCGAGGTTCCCGGGGGGCAGCTCGATCTCGGCCTGCCCGCCGCACCGGCCGGGCCGCCCGAGCGGCTGCGCGCCGTCGCCTTCGGCCGCCGCGTCGAACTCGACGCCGCCGAGCTGGGCCGCATCCGCCGCAACGCGCTCAGCGGCACCGCCCCCGTCAACCTGCTCCGGCCGCGCGCCCGCCGCCTGCTGCTCGACGCGCTCTGGGCCAAGTCGGGCGGCGCCGGACGCCACCAGGACCCGGAACTCGCCGCCGAGCTGCGCTCCGGCTTCGACGAGGACATCCTCTCCGAGGACTCCTTCACCGCCTTCCTCGACGCCTGGTGGCCCGAGCTGACCCCGCGCGCGGTGCTCGCCGCGATGGCCGACGAGAAGCGGCTCGGCCGCTGGTCCCGGCGCGTCCTCAACCAGGGCGAGGTACGCCGCGTCGCCCGCTCGCTGGCCCGGCTCGGCCCGGCCGGGGAAGGGCCGCTCTCCGTCCACGACGTGGCCCTGCTGGACGAGCTGGAGGCCGTCCTCGGCACCCCGCACCGCCCCCGCCGCAAGCGCGAGGCCGACCCGCTGGACCACCTCACCGGGCTCCAGGAGCTGATGCCGGTCCGCGAGGAGACCCAGTGGGAGCGGGCCGAGCGGCTGGCCCAGGAGCGCACCGAGTACACCCACGTCATCGTCGACGAGGCCCAGGACCTCACCCCGATGCAGTGGCGGATGGTCGGCCGGCGCGGCCGCCAGGCCACCTGGACCGTGGTCGGCGACCCCGCCCAGTCCTCCTGGTCCGACCCCGAGGAGGCCGCCGAGGCGCGCGACGAGGCGCTCGGCAACCGGCCCCGCCGCCGCTTCACCCTCACCGTCAACTACCGCAACCCCGCCGAGATCGCCGAACTCGCCTCCCGCGTGCTGGCCCTCGCCATGCCCGGTTCCCCGTCGCCGCGCGCCGTCCGCTCCACGGGCGTCGAGCCGCGCTTCGTGGTGGCCGGGGACCGGATGGGCGAGACGGTGCGCGCGGAGGCGGCGCGGCTGCTGGAGACGGTGGACGGCACGGTCGGCGTGGTCGTCGCCATGGAGCGGCGCGAGCAGGCCGCCCGCTGGGTCGCCGGGCTCGGGGAGCGCGTGGTCGCGCTCGGCTCGCTGGAGGCGAAGGGGCTGGAGTACGACGCGACGGTGGTGGTCTCCCCGGCCGACATGGCCGACGAGTCCCCGGCGGGGCTGCGCGTGCTGTACGTGGCGCTGACCCGGGCGACGCAGCAGCTCACGGTGGTATCCGGGCGCCGGGACCAGCCGGACGCGGACGGCGTTCCGGACCTGCTGCGCGATGACGTCCTGCAGGATCTGCTGGGGGAGTGAGGGGGCGGGCCCGGGATTCCGGGACGGCCCGACGGAATCCGCCGCTCCGGGGGAGTGGACGGATCGGAGAGGTTTGTTAGCCTGGAAGTGGCACCGGCTCGATCCAAGCCCCCGGGCCCAACCATAGTCGCTTCGAGCGACCACTTGCCGCGAGGCGAGCATGGCGGGCCGGTGTCACTGACTCAGCAGCCGAGGGCCCGCCCCCGTCACCGACGGGGGCGGGCCCTCGGCCGTGCGCGCCCCGGCCCGGACACTCCCCGCCGCCGGTCCGCGCCGCCGACGCGCCCTCCGTTCCCGCGCCGTGCCCGCGACCCGTACGCCTCCTCGTGCGCGGGGCGTACGACGCCTCCCGTGCCCGCTCCTGAGCCCGTCCGCCGGGGGCGCGGGGGTTCCGTGCGCCGCCCAACTCTCGTATGGTGGAATATGTTTTCCGCATGCGGCGTCCGAACAGGTCTCCGGCCGGGAACAAAACGTCCGTAACTCAGGCGGCTACCGCGTACTGCCGGGTAGGTGCGACGATCGGACAGCACTCGCCACGCACAGAGGTGGCCGGTGTGTATGCGAACCAGGGAAAGCAGAGGAAGTCGGCCATGGCAACGGCGCCCAGCGTCTCCTACTCGATGACGGTCCGGCTGGAAGTGCCCGCCAGCGGCACCGCGGTCTCCCAGCTCACCACGGCTGTGGAGTCCCACGGCGGTTCGGTGACCGGCCTCGACGTCACCGCCTCCGGCCACGAAGGTCTCCGGATCGACGTCACCATCGCCGCGAGCTCCACCGCGCACGCCGACGAGATCGTCGAGGGACTGCGCGGCATCGACGGCGTCGTGCTCGGCAAGGTCTCCGACCGTACGTTCCTGATGCACCTCGGCGGCAAGATCGAGATGGCGTCCAAGCACCCCATCCGCAACCGCGACGACCTCTCGATGGTCTACACCCCCGGCGTCGCCCGGGTCTGCATGGCCATCGCCGAGAACCCCGAGGACGCCCGCCGCCTCACCATCAAGCGCAACTCCGTCGCCGTCGTCACCGACGGCTCGGCCGTCCTCGGTCTCGGCAACATCGGGCCGAAGGCCGCGCTGCCGGTGATGGAGGGCAAGGCGGCCCTCTTCAAGCGGTTCGCCGGGATCGACGCCTGGCCGATCTGCCTGGACACCCAGGACACCGACGCGATCGTGGAGATCGTCAAGGCCATCGCGCCCGGCTTCGCCGGCATCAACCTGGAGGACATCTCGGCGCCCCGCTGCTTCGAGATCGAGGCCCGGCTCCGCGAGGCGCTCGACATCCCCGTCTTCCACGACGACCAGCACGGCACCGCCATCGTCGTCCTCGCCGCGCTGACCAACGCGCTGCGCGTGGTCGGCAAGTCCATCGGCGACGTCCGGGTCGTCATGTCCGGCGCCGGCGCGGCCGGTACCGCCATCCTCAAGCTGCTGCTGGCCGCCGGGGTCAAGCACGCGGTCGTCGCCGACATCCACGGCGTCGTGCACGCGGGCCGCGAGGACCTGGTCGAGGCCGCCGCCGACTCCCCGCTGCGCTGGATCGCCGACAACACCAACCCGGAGGGCGTCACCGGCACCCTCAAGGAGGCCGTGGTCGGCGCCGACGTCTTCATCGGCGTCTCCGCCCCGAACGTCCTCGACGGCACCGACGTGGCCGCCATGGCCGAGGGCGCCATCGTCTTCGCGCTGGCCAACCCGGACCCGGAGGTCGACCCGACGGTGGCCCGCGAGACCGCCGCCGTCGTCGCCACCGGCCGCTCGGACTTCCCCAACCAGATCAACAACGTGCTGGTCTTCCCGGGTGTCTTCCGCGGCCTGCTGGACGCCCAGTCCCACACGGTCAACACCGAGATGATGCTGGCCGCCGCCGGCGCCCTCGCCGACGTCGTCGCCGAGGACGAGGTCAACGCCAACTACATCATCCCCAGCGTCTTCAACGACAAGGTGGCCGGTGCCGTCGCCGGCGCCGTCAGCAGCGCCGCGAAGGCCGTCGGCGCCGCCCCCGCCCCCGCCGTCTGACACCCGCCGGGGCCGGCCGCCCCCGCCGTCCGCCTGAACGGGGGCGGCGCACAGGGGCGGCGGCCCGGCGCGTCGCGGAAGAGCCCGCCCGTCCCCGCTCTAGGGTGGCGAAACGGTGCGGGAGCCGCCCGCGAGGGCAGGCCCCCGGCCCTGCGGTCCGCTGCGGAGAGCGGACGGAGCGTCACGATCCGAGGCCGTGGCGCTGTCCGTGTGACTCTCACGGGTGCCGGATTGGCTTTCCCGCCGCAGGTGGGGGCAGGATGCCTCTTCGAGGGCTACGTCCAGGGAGAACCCGGGCGGAAGAGAGTCCGACGACGGACCCGGTACGGGGCTCCTCGGGGAGTCCTGGCAGCATCGGCTTCGATCTCACGCCTCAACGGCAAGATGAACACGGGAGTACAAACATGAACCGCAGTGAGCTGGTGGCCGCCCTGGCCGACCGCGCCGAGGTGACCCGCAAGGACGCCGACGCCGTGCTGGCCGCGTTCGCCGAGGTCGTCGGCGACATCGTCTCCAAGGGCGACGAGAAGGTCACCATCCCCGGTTTCCTGACCTTCGAGCGCACCCACCGTGCCGCTCGCACCGCCCGCAACCCGCAGACCGGCGAGCCGATCCAGATTCCGGCCGGCTACAGCGTCAAGGTCTCCGCGGGCTCCAAGCTCAAGGAAGCCGCCAAGGGCAAGTAAGGCCCCGAGGGCGCGCCACCCGGCCGCCGCACCGTCCGAGAGGCGGGGAGCGGCAGCCTGCGGACCGCGCGCAGCAGGGACAGACGAAGGGGGGCGGCCACCCACTGCGGGTGGCCGCCCCCCTTCGGCGTGCCCGGGGCCGGCGGGCGTACCGAGCACCTCCGCGGGCCGGGGACGGGCCGCCCCGCCCGCCCTGCTCCGGTCCGCCGGAACCCCGGCGGACCCGTACGTCCGCTCAGCGCCGCGCCGGGACGGGGCCGGGCCCCCGGCGCCCCCAGGCCCCGGACAGCGCTGAGGCGGCCGTACGAGCCTGCGTACGGCCGCCTCAGCGGTGTGGCCTAGGCCGGACAGGGCCTAGCGGGGCCGGGCCCCGGGGTCGGTCAGCCCAGGGCCTTGCCCGGCAGCTCGACCTTGCCGCCCAGCTCGACCAGCTTGTCGAGGAAGTTCTCGTAGCCCCGGTTGATCAGGTCGATGCCGTGCACCCGGGAGGTGCCCTGCGCGGCCAAGGCCGCGATCAGGTACGAGAAGCCGCCGCGCAGGTCGGGGATGACCAGGTCGGCGCCCTGCAGGCGGGTCGGGCCCGAGACGACCGCCGAGTGCAGGAAGTTCCGCTGGCCGAAGCGGCAGTCCGAGCCGCCCAGGCACTCGCGGTAGAGCTGGATGTGGGCGCCCATCTGGTTGAGCGCGGAGGTGAAGCCGAGGCGCGACTCGTAGACCGTCTCGTGGATGATCGACAGGCCGGTCGCCTGGGTGAGCGCCACCACCAGCGGCTGCTGCCAGTCGGTCTGGAAACCGGGGTGCACGTCGGTCTCCAGCGCGATGGCGTTGAGCTGCCCGCCCGGGTGCCAGAAGCGGATGCCCTCGTCGTCGATCTCGAAGGCGCCGCCGACCTTGCGGTAGGTGTTCAGGAAGGTCATCATCGAGCGCTGCTGGGCGCCGCGCACGTAGATGTTGCCCTCGGTGGCCAGCGCGGCGGACGCCCAGGAGGCGGCCTCCAGCCGGTCCGGGAGCGCCTGGTGGCGGTAGCCGCCCAGCTTGTCGACACCGGTCACGCGGATGGTCCGGTCGGTGTCCATCGCGATGATGGCACCCATCTTCTGGAGGACGCAGATCAGGTCCTCGATCTCCGGCTCCACCGCGGCGTTGGACAGCTCGGTGACGCCCTCCGCGAGGACGGCGGTCAGCAGCACCTGCTCGGTCGCGCCCACCGACGGGTACGGCAGCTCGATCTTGGTGCCGCGCAGCCGCTGCGGCGCCTCCAGGTACTGGCCGTCGGCGCGCTTCTCGATCTTCGCGCCGAACTGCCGGAGCACCTCGAAGTGGAAGTCGATCGGCCGGCCGCCGATGTCGCAGCCGCCCAGGCCCGGGATGAAGGCGTGGCCCAGGCGGTGCAGCAGCGGGCCGCAGAAGAGGATGGGGATGCGCGAGGAACCGGCGTGCGCGTCGATGTCCGCGACGTTGGCACTCTCCACGTGGGAGGGGTCCATGACCAGCTCGCCCGGCTCCTCGCCGGGGCGCACGGTCACGCCGTGCAGCTGGAGCAGACCGCGGACCACCCGGACGTCGCGGATGTCGGGGACGTTGCCCAGCCGGCTGGGGGCGCTGCCGAGCAGCGCGGCGACCATGGCCTTGGGCACGAGGTTCTTCGCGCCACGGACCCGGATCTCGCCCTCCAGCGGGGTTCCGCCGTGGACCAGCAGTACATCGTCGTTGACGGTCATGAATCTCGCGTTCCGGTGAAAGGGGCAGGGTTCGTGCCCCGGCGGGCGGCGCCCGCCCACCGGCGGCGCCCGGCACGCACTCTCACCGCACCGGCCGGGGAACCGCGTACGCCGTTCGCGTACCCGGCTTCCGGCCGGCACGCCGAGAGCACGCACCGGGCACCGCTCCTCGGCGGGCGGACGCTGCCTGCCACGGCACCACGCAAGCGTAATGGCCCGCCACCCCCCTTGAGTAAGGGCGAAGGGCGCCCCGGGACGTCATGAATTCGCCACAACACGGAGGGTTCGGAACCGGTCGCGCACGGTCATCGGCGCGTGTGCGCGCCCGCCGCGCCTCCGTGCGCCCTGAGCTGCGCACCCACCGATGGCGCGGAGCGCTCCCCGCGCGCACCGCCCATGCGGGATCATGTGGCACATGACCGAGGTGTCCTCGCTCACAGGGCGACTGCTCGTGGCCACCCCCGCACTCGCCGATCCGCACTTCGACCGGGCGGTGGTGCTCCTCCTCGACCACGACGCCGAGGGGTCCCTCGGCGTGGTCCTCAACCGGCCGACCCCCGTCGGCGTCGGCGACATCCTGGAGGGGTGGGGCGAGCTGGCGGGCGACCCCGGCGTCGTCTTCCAGGGCGGGCCCGTCTCCCTCGACTCCGCGCTCGGCGTCGCCGTCGTCCCCGGCGGGCCCGGCTGCGCCGAACCGCCGCTCGGCTGGCGGCCGGTGCACGGGGCGATCGGTCTGGTCGACCTGGAGGCGCCGCCCGAACTGCTCGCCGCCGCGCTCGGCTCGCTGCGGATCTTCGCCGGGTACGCCGGGTGGGGGCCCGGGCAACTGGAGGAGGAGCTGGTCCAAGGGGCCTGGTACGTCGTGGAGTCCGAGCCCGGGGACATCTCCGCGCCCCGGCCCGAAGGGCTGTGGCGGGCGGTGCTGCGGCGCCAGCGCAGCGAGCTGGCGATGATCGCGACCTACCCGGACGACCCCTCGCTGAACTGACCCCCGGCGGCGCGGCGGGCGGCGCCCCGGGGACGCGGCGGGGCTGGGTACCCTTGGACTCCATGAGCACTCTTGAGCCCGAGCGCGGGGCAGGTACGGGGACCCTCGTCGAGCCGACGCCGCAGACCTCCAGCGGCGACGGTGACCACGAGCGCTACGCCCATTACGTCCAGAAGGACAAGATCATGGCGAGCGCGCTGGACGGCACGCCCGTGGTCGCCCTCTGCGGCAAGGTCTGGGTTCCCGGGCGGGACCCGAAGAAGTATCCGGTGTGTCCGATGTGCAAGGAGATCTACGAGTCCATGGGGCCCGGTGGGGACAAGGGGAAGGATGGCGGGGGGAAGGACAAGAAGTAAGGGGCGCCCCCGGCTGGGGGCCGGCTCCTCTTCGCTTTCCTTACGTGTTCTTGCTCTGCCCGCGCGGGGCTGGGGCCCCCGGCCGGGGATGCGGCCGGGGGCCCTTTTTTTGGCCCTGGGTTGGCCTCAAGCGCCGGCCGGGCTGGGTTTGGCCTCAAGTGCCGGCCGGGCTGAGGTGGGGTGGCCTCAAACGCCGGCCGGGCTGAGGTGGGGTGGCCTCAAGCGCCGGCCGGGCTGAGTGGCCTCAAACGCCGGCCGGGCTTGAGTTGGGGCTCAGGCGGTTCGCCCGAGTGCAGGCCGTAGGTGACGGGTGCCCCGGTCCCCCGGAGTTCGGAGCGAGGCAGGGCATCTTCAGCCCGGCCGGCGTTTGAGGCCGTCTGTGACCGGCTCCTGGGAGTGGAGTCGCGTCTCATTGAGCTCGGTCGGCGATTGAGGCCACCCGGCGCCCCCGGTCGGGAGGGGGCGATGTTTCGCCCGGTTCGGTGTCGTAAGCAGCGACTGCCCCATACGTGCCCCGCAGGGGGAGCGAGAGGGGTGACGCGGGACAACTGCCGCGAGAAATGGGCGAGTTGAGGGGGTGTCGGCCCAGTTGGTCGCCCACCTCGCCGGCTACCCCCCGGTCCCCCCTTGTCGGGCGGCGAGAGCCGCCCTACGCTCCTGCCTGTTGTGCAGTGCGAAACACGCGTTGCAGACAATGCAACGCGTCTACGTAGGGACCTCGGATGAAGCTGCTCGCCCGCCTGGCCGCCCCCGTCGCGGCCCTCGTCCTGGCGGGACTCACCGCCACCGCCTGTGCCCCGCAGACCTCCGACACCTCCTCCGGCAAGGACGAGAAGACCGGGGACCTCAGGGTCTGGCTCTTCCAGGAGGTCAACAACGGGCCCAAGGCCAAGGTGGTCGACCGGGCCGTGGCGGCCTACGAGAAGGCGCACCAGGGCAGCAAGGTGCACGTCCAGTACATCCCCGTCGACTCCCGGGCCGAGAAGATCAAGGCCGCCTTCAACGACCCGAGCAGCGCCCCCGACGTCATCGAGTACGGCAACACCGACACCGCCGGGTACGTCCGGGACGGCGGACTCGCCGACATCACCAAGGAGTTCACGGCCTGGGACGAGGCCGCCGACACCGACGAGGCCGCCCGCGCCTCGGTCACCGTCGACGGCAAGACGTACGGCGCCCCCTACTTCGTCGGCGTCCGCGCCCTGTACTACCGCACCGACCTCTTCGAGAAGCACTCCATCGAGGTGCCGAAGACGCTGGACGAGGTCGCCGAGGCGGCGAAGAAGCTCCGCAAGGCCGAGTCCGGGCTGTACGGCATCGCCGTCGGCGGCGCGTACACCTACGGCGCCATGCCCTTCCTCTGGGCGCACGGCGGCGGCCTCGCCGAGGAGAAGGACGGCGCGTACACCTCCGCCCTCGCCGACAAGAACTCGCAGGCCGGGATCGCCGCCTACACCGACCTGTTCGGCGACGACAACTGCCCCGCCGCCAAGTGCGCGCAGATGGGCGGCAACGACACCGTGACGGCGTTCGCGGCCGGGAAGGCCGGCATGGCCATCGGCGGCGACTTCAGCCACCAGGCGATGGAGGACGGCAAGGTCAAGGGGAAGTACGCGGTCGTCCCGCTGCCCGGCACCGAGAAGGGCGAGATCGCCCCGGCCTTCGCGGGCGGCAACAACCTCGGCGTCCTCAAGTCCACCGAACGCCGCTCCCTCGCCGTCGACCTGGTCAAGGAACTGGCCGGGAAGAAGGCGCAGGGCGAGCTGTTCGACGCGATGGGCTTCCTGCCCACCTTCACCGACACCCGCGCCGAGGCCGCCGCCGAGGAGCCCTTCGTCAAGCCCTTCGTGCAGACCCTCGACGCCGGAGCCACCTTCGTGCCCGCCTCCCCGGCCTGGGCGCAGATCGACTCCTCGATGGTGCTGCCGACCATGTTCCAGGAGATCGTCAGCGGCCGGAAGGACGTCGCCACGGCCTCCCGCGACGCGGCCAAGAAGATGGATGACGCCTTCGCCAGCGCGGGCTGACGCCCCCGCGCACCGGAAGAACGGCCCCACCGTGACCCAGACCCTCACCACCCCGGCCGCCCCGCCCGCCCCCAGGGGCGGCGGGGCCGCCCGGCCTCCCAGAGCCGGCTCCCGCCGCCCCGGCTGGACCCCGTGGCTCTACCTCGCCCCCGCCCTGGTCGTCCTCGCCGGACTGCTGATCTACCCCGTCTACCAACTCGGCCTGATATCCGTCCTGGAGTACACCCAGGCCCAGGTCAGCGGCGGCGAACCGACCTCGTTCCAGGGGCTCGGCAACTACCAGAAGCTCTTCGCCGACCCGCAGTTCTGGCAGGTCCTCGGCGCCACCGTGGTCTTCGCCGCCCTCTGCGTGCTCTCCACGCTCTTCGTCGGCTGCGCCCTCGCCGTCCTGCTGACCCGCATCCGCGCCCTTCCGCGCCTGGCCCTGCTCGTCGCCTCGCTCGGCGCCTGGGCGACCCCGGCCATCACCGGCTCCACGGTCTGGATGTTCCTCTTCGACGCCGACTTCGGCCCGGTCAACCGGCTGCTCGGCCTCGGTGACTTCTCCTGGACGTACGGCCGGTACAGCGCCTTCGCCCTGGTCCTGCTCGAAGTGGTCTGGTGCTCCTTCCCGTTCGTGATGGTGACCGTCTACGCGGGCATCCGCGCCGTCCCCGCCGAGGTGCTGGAGGCCGCCTCGCTGGACGGCGCCTCGCAGTGGCGGATCTGGCGTTCGGTGCTGGCCCCGATGCTCCGCCCGATCCTCCTGGTCGTCACCATCCAGTCGGTCATCTGGGACTTCAAGATCTTCACCCAGATCTACGTGATGACCGACGGCGGCGGCATCGCCGGGCAGAACCTCGTCCTCAACGTCTACGCGTACCAGAAGGCGTTCGCCTCCTCCCAGTACAGCCTCGGCGCCGCCATCGGCGTGGTCATGCTGCTCATCCTGCTCGCCGTCACCCTCGTGTACCTCCGGCTGATGCGACGCCAGGGAGAAGAACTGTGAAGCTCGTCCACCGCCCCTGGCGGCTCGCCGCCGAGGCGTTCGCGCTGCTGACCGCCGCCGTCGTGGCCTTCCCGCTGTACTGGATGGTGCTCTCGGCCTTCAAGCCGGCCGGGGAGGTCCAGTCGGACAGCCCCCGGCCCTGGACGCTGGCGCCCTCGCTCGACTCGTTCCGGCGCGTCTTCCAGCAGGAGGAATTCGGGCGCTACTTCCTCAACAGCCTCTTCGTCGCCGGAACTGTCGTCGTCCTCTCGGCGCTGATCGCCTTCCTCGCCGCGACCGCCGTCACACGGTTCAAGTTCCGGTTCCGCACCACGCTGCTCATCATGTTCCTGGTGGCGCAGATGGTGCCGGTCGAGGCGCTCACCATTCCGCTCTTCTTCCAGATGCGCGACTTCGGGCTGCTCAACACCCTCGGCGCGCTGATCCTGCCGCATCTCGCCTTTTCGCTGCCGTTCGCGATCTGGATGCTGCGGGGCTTTGTGAAAGCCGTTCCCGAGGCGCTGGAGGAGGCCGCGCTCATCGACGGCGCCAGCCGTACCCGCTTTCTCTGGCAGATCCTTTTCCCGCTGGTCTTCCCCGGGCTGGTGGCGACCAGTGTGTTCTCCTTCATCAGCACCTGGAACGACTTCCTCTTCGCCAAGTCCTTCATCATCAGCGACACCTCCCAGTCGACTCTTCCGATGGCGCTGCTGCTCTTCTTCAAACCGGACGAGAACGACTGGGGCGGCATCATGGCCGCGTCCACCGTCATGACCGTTCCGGTCCTCGTCTTCTTCGTACTCGTTCAGCGCCGCCTGGTCTCCGGGCTCGGCGGCGCGGTCAAGGACTGACGTGCATCACCTCATCCCCGCACCCCGCATCCACACCGCCGAGGACAGCCCCGAGGCCCGCCTCACCCTCGGCGACACGACCGCCCTGCGCACCGGCGCGGGCACCGGCACCGCCGCGCGCTGGCTGCGTACCACCGTCGGCGCCGCCACCGGGCTGGCGCTGCCCGAGGCCGCCGCCGACGGCGGTACGCGGCCCGGACCCGTCGTCGACCTGCGGATCTCCGGCGAGGCGGCCGGGCTCGGTCCCGAGGCGTACCGGCTCACCGTCTCCGCGGACGGCGTGGAGATCGAGGGCGGCGACGCGGCCGGCGTCTTCTGGGGCGCGCAGACACTGCGTCAACTGCTCGGCCCCGACGCCTTCCGGCGAGCCCCGCTCAACCCCGGCCGCGCCTGGAGCCTCGCGCACGTGCGGATCGAGGACGCCCCGCGGTTCGCCTGGCGCGGCATGATGCTCGACGTGGCACGGCACTTCACACCGAAGGACGGGGTGCTGCGCCAGCTCGACCTGCTCGCCGCGCACAAACTCAACGTCTTCCACTTCCACCTCACCGACGACCAGGGCTGGCGCATCGACATCCGCCGCCATCCCGAACTCGTGCGCACCGGCGGCTGGCGGCCGCGCAGCAAATGGGGGCACCGCGCCTCGGAGTTGTGGAACGACACCCCGCACGGCGGCTACTACACCCACGACGACATCCGCGAGATCGTCGCCTACGCCGCCGAACGCCACATCACCGTCGTCCCCGAGATCGAGATCCCAGGCCACTCCCAGGCCGCCATCGCCGCCTATCCGGAACTCGGCAACACCGACGTCACCGACACCGCGAGCCTCGGCGTCTGGGACACCTGGGGCATCAACCCGCACTCCCTCGCGCCGACCGAGGACACCCTGCGTTTCTACGAAGGGGTCTTCGAGGAAGTCCTGGAACTCTTCCCCTCGCCCTTCGTCCACGTCGGCGGCGACGAATGCCTCAAGGACGAATGGAAGGCGTCGCCCGCCGCGCAGGCCCGTATCGCCGAACTCGGCGTGGGTGACGAGGACGGCCTCCAGTCCTGGTTCATCCGCCACTTCGACACCTGGCTCGCCGCCCGCGGACGGCGCCTCATCGGCTGGGACGAGATCCTGGAGGGCGGCCTCGCCGAAGGCGCCACCGTCTCCTCCTGGCGCGGCTACGCCGGAGGCATCGCCGCCGCCCGTGCGGGCCACGACGTCGTCATGTGCCCGGAGCAGCAGGTCTACCTGAACTACCGGGAGGGCGGCGGGCCCGACGAGCCGGTGCCGATCGGCTACGTCCGCACCCTGGAGGACGTCTACCGCTTCGAGCCCGTCCCGCCCGAGCTGACCGAGGCCGAGGCCGCCCATGTCATCGGGGTCCAGGCCAACGTCTGGACCGAGGTGCTGGAGAACCAGGACCGCGTCGACTACCAGCTCTACCCGCGCCTCGCCGCCCTCGCCGAGGTCGCCTGGACCGAGCTGCCCGCGCCCGAGGCCCGCGACTTCGCCGAGTTCGACGGGCGCATGGAAACGCACTACCGCCGCCTCGACGCGCTCGGCGTCGGCTACCGCCCGCCGGCCGGCCCGCACCCCTGGCAGCGCCGCCCCGGCGTCCTGGGCCGCCCCTTCGAGGGAGCGCCGCAGCCGGGCTGAGCTCCGCCCGCGGTGCGCCCGCCCGGGCACCGGTCCGGCCGCACGCGGCTCGCCCGCGCTCTGCCCCTACCACCGCACGCCCCCGGCGCGCGCCCCCGAGTCCGCCGCTCGGAGGGCGCGCGCTCGTCGTGCGCAAACCCGGCAATACCCCACGCACGCCCGCCAGAAGGGGCAAAGGAGTCCTAGCGGACCCCCGCGCCGGGGCAACGGCAAGATGTGCCAGAGTTGCCACGTCCCGCCTGTGAGGACGTACCGTACGGCGCAACAGCCGGGACCAGGCGGGGTGACGGAAGGGGCAGCCGGTTTGACCACGCACGCACCGCAGGCGGCAGCGTCGGTGACGCTGCCCGCCTCACTGGACGAGGCCGTGGCCGCGCTCGCCGCCACGCCCGCCGCCGTCCCCGTCGCCGGCGGCACCGACCTCATGACCTCCGTCAACGCCGGCCAACTGCGCCCCACCGCCCTGGTCGGCCTCAGCCGGGTCCGCGAGATCCGCGGCTGGCAGTACCTCGACGGACACGCCCTGCTCGGCGCCGGACTCACCCACGCCCGCATGGGACGCCCCGACTTCGCCGCCCTCATCCCGGCGCTGGCCGCCGCCGCCAGGGCCGCCGGGCCGCCGCAGATCCGCAACGCCGGGACGCTCGGCGGCAACATCGCCACCGCCGCCCCCTCCGGCGACACCCTGCCCGTCCTCGCCGCCCTGGAGGCCACCCTCGTCGTGGCCTCGCCCGGCGGCGCCCGCCGCGAGGTCGCCGTCTCCCACCTGCTGGCGGGCATGGACATGCTGCGCGGCGGCGAACTCATCGGCTGGGTCCGCGTCCCGCTGCTCCACGCCCCGCAGGTCTTCCTCAAGGCCACCGGCCGCACCGGCCCCGGCCGCGCCACCGCCTCCGTCGCCCTGGTCGTCGACCCGGCCCGGCGCGAGGTGCGGTGCGCCATCGGCGCCATCGCCCCCATGCCGCTGCGGCCCCTGGAGGCGGAGCGCTGGGCCGCCTCCCTCATCGACTGGGACGGCGAGCGGGGCCTGCCGCAGGAGACCCTCACCGCCTTCGGGACGTACGTGGCCACGGCCTGCGTACCGGACCCGGAGCCCCCGGCCGACGGCGGCGAGCCACCGAAGCTGCCTGTCGCCGTACTGCACCTGCGGCGCACCGTCGCCGCGCTGGCCCGACGAGCACTGGGAAGAGCGCTGTCATGACCGACGACGAGCGGCGCGAGGGGACCGGGGCGGCCCCCGGCACCTCCCTGGGCTGGGGCGCCATCCCCCACCAGGGCGGCGAGGAGTACGACGACGGGGCCACCGCCTTCGTCCAGCTCCCCGAGGGCATCGCCGACATCCCCCTCGCCGCCCCCGGCCAGGGGTACGTGCCCCCGATCACCGTCACCCCCGCCAACGGCCCGGCCGACCCGGCCGCCACCGGTGTGTGGACCATCCCCGGCGCCGTCGGGGGCGGCGCCCCCGCGCCCGACCCGTACGCCCAGGTGCCCGGCCAGGGGCCCGACCCGTACGGGACGCTGCCGCCGCAGGGGGCGCCCGAGGCCGCGCCCGGCCAGGTCGTCGCCGACGTCTACCCGGACGGCGCACAGGTCCCCGGTGCCGACGGCTACCCGCAGGCCCCCGCCGACGTCTTCACCGCCACCGACGCCTTCGGCGACACGCAGCCCCTGACCGTCCACCCCGGCCTCGGCGCCGAGGGCCCCCGGCCCAACCTCGGCGACGCCTTCGTCGGTGCCGAGCGCGCCGGGCACCCGCACGACGGCCCGGGCATCCCGGGCCAGCAGCAGGGCCCGGGCTCGCAGGCGCCCGGCCAGGACGCCACCGGGCACTGGGACTTCGGCGCCGCCCTCGGCGAGAGCGCGCCGCCCGCGTCCGGCACCGGGCAGTGGTCGGTGCCGCTCGCCCCGGAGGACGTGCCCGAGGACTCGGGGGAGTACCCGCTCTCGCACGCCGCGCCGCACTCCGGCGGCTGGGCGGGGGCGTCGACGCGCCAGGCCCCGGCCACGCTTCCCGGCGGCGCCCCCGCGCCGTGGGCGAGCGGCCCGGACGCCGCTCGCGCGGAGCCGGAACCCGAGCCGGAGACCGGGGCCGGGCACGTCGCTCCCGAGCCCGCTCAGGAGGCCGCCCCCGAGCCCGCGGAACAGCCCGAAGCGGAAGCCCTCCCGGAACCCGGCCCGGACGCCGAAGTGGTCCCGGAATCGGCGGGCGAGACTGAGGCCGAGTCCGTACCGGAAGCTGAAGCGGAACCCGAGGAGGGGGCTGGCGAGGCCGCGTCCGACGAGTCCGCCGAAGCGGGCCCGGCCGGGCCCGGGTCCGCCTCCGACGCCGACCCCGACCCCGAGGCCGACGTCCTCCACGACGCACGCCCGGTCGTCTCCTACACCCTCAACGTCAACGGCATCGACCGCCCCGTCACCGAGGCGTGGATCGGCGAGTCGCTGCTGCACGTGCTGCGCGAGCGGCTCGGCCTCGCCGGGGCCAAGGACGGCTGCTCGCAGGGCGAGTGCGGAGCCTGCGCGGTCCGCGTCGACGGCCGCGTCGTCGCCTCCTGCCTGGTTCCCGCCGCCACCACCGAGGGCAGCGACATCCACACCGTCGAGGGGCTCGGCGCCGCCGAGGACGGCACCCCCGGCGAACCCTCCGACGTGCAGCGCGCGCTGGCCCGCCGCTGCGCCGTCCAGTGCGGGTTCTGCATCCCCGGCATGGCGATGACCATCCACGACCTGCTGGAGGGCAACCCCCGCCCCACCGACCTGGAGGCCCGCCAGGCCCTCTCCGGCAACCTCTGCCGCTGCTCCGGCTACCGCTCCATCGTCGAGGCCGTCCGCGACGTCGTCGGCGAACGCGAGGCCTCCGCAGAGGCCGCCGCCGCGGCCGACGAGGAGAGCGCCGCCGAGGCCCGGGACGCCGAGGGCGCCCCCGCCGACGAGGAGCGGGCCGAGGTCACCGTCCCGCACCAGGCGGGCCCCGCCGACGGCGAGACCCCCGGCCACCCGTACGGCACCCTCCCCGACGGTTACGCCGGCCTGCCCCAGCCCCCGCCCTCGTACGGCACCGCCCCCGGCCCGTACCCGCCGCACCACGGCCAGGACGGCTACGGCTACGGCGAGCAGGGCCCGCCCGATCCGCACGAACCCGGCCCGCACCAGGGCCACCACCCGGACGGAGGCCAGGCGTGAGCCACGACACCGCCACCGGTATCCCCGCCCAGGCCGACGCCGAGGCCGAGCCGCCGCCGCACGGGCTGGGGGTCTCGCTGCCGCTCGCCGAGGCCCGCGCCAAGACCGAGGGCACCTTCCCCTACGCCGCCGACCTGTGGGCCGAGGGACTGCTCTGGGCGGCCGTGCTGCGCTCCCCGCACGCGCACGCCCGCGTCCTGTCCGTCGACACCCGGCAGGCCGCCCGGATGCCCGGCGTGCACGCCGTCGTCACCCACGAGGACGTTCCCGGCGACAAGCTGCACGGCCGCTACGGCGCCGACCGGCCCGTCTTCGCCTCCGACGTCGTCCGCCACCACGGCGAACCCCTCGCCGCCGTCGCCGCCGACCACCCCGACACGGCCCGGATGGCCGCCGCCGCGATCCTCGTCGAGTACGAGGTGCTGGAGGCGCAGACCGACCCCGAGGAAGCCTTCACCGCCGAACCGCTCCACCCCGACGGCAACGTCGTCCGCCACATCCCGCTCCGCCACGGCGACCAGGAGGCCACCGGCGAGACCGTCGTCGAGGGCGTCTACCGCATCGGTCGCCAGGACCCCGCCCCCGTCGGCGCCGAGGCGGGCCTCGCCGTACCGCGCCCGGACGGCGGCGTCGAGCTGTACGCGGCCTCCACCGACCCGCACGCCGACCGCGACCGGGCCGCCGCCGTCTACGGCCTCGAACCCGAGCGCGTCAAGGTCGTGGTCACCGGCGTCCCCGGCGCCACCGCCGACCGCGAGGACCCCGGCTTCCTGCTGCCGCTCGGACTCCTCGCGATGCGCACCGGCTGCCCGGTCAAGCTGGCCGCCACCCGCGAGGAGTCCTTCCTCGGCCACGCCCACCGCCATCCCACGCTGCTCCGCTACCGCCACCACGCCGACGCCGAGGGCAGGCTGGTCCGCGTCGAGGCGCAGATCCTGATGGACTGCGGCGCCTACACCGACTCGTCCCGCGAGTCGCTGGCCGCCGCCGTCGCCTTCGCCTGCGGCCCGTACGTCGTCCCGCACGCCACCATCGACGGCTGGGCGGTGCGCACCAACAACCCGCCCGCCGGCCACGTCCGCGGCGAGGGCGCCCTCCAGGTCTGCGCGGCGTACGAGGCGCAGATGGACAAGCTCGCCAAGAAGCTGGGCCTGGAACCGGCCGAGGTGCGGCTGCGCAACGTCCTCGCCACCGGGGACGTGCTGCCCACCGGCCAGACCGTGACCTGCCCGGCGCCGGTCGCCGAACTCCTCCAGGCCGTCCAGGACTTCCCGCTGCCCGCGCTCCCCAAGGACACCCCCGAGGAGGAGTGGCTGCTGCCCGGCGGCCCCGAGGGCGCGGGCGAGCCCGGCGCCGTGCGGCGCGGCGTCGGCTACGGCCTGGGCATGGTCCACATGCTCGGGGCCGAGGGCGCCGACGAGGTCTCCACCGCGACCGTCCGCGTCCAGGACGGCCGGGCCACCGTCATCTGCGCCGCCGTCGAGACCGGGCAGGGCTTCACCACGCTGGCCCGGCAGATCGTCCAGGAGACCCTGGGCATCGACGAGGTGGCCGTCGCCCCCGTCGACACCGACCAGCCGCCCGCCGGGCCCTCCTGCCACAGCCGCCACACCTGGGTCTCCGCCGGAGCGGTCGAGCGCGCCGCGAAGATGGTCCGCACCCAGCTGCTCCAGCCGCTGGCCCACCAGTTCGGCATGTCCACCGAACTCCTCCAGATCACCGACGGCAAGATCACCTCCTACGACGGGGTGCTCTCCACCACCGTCACCGAGGCGATGGACGGCAAGGAGCTCTGGGCCACCGCCCAGTGCCGCCCGCACCCCACCGAGCCGCTGGACGGTGCCGGGCAGGGCGACGCCTTCGTCGGCCTCGTCTTCTGCGCGGTGCGCGCCGTCGTCGACGTCGACGTGGAGATCGGCTCGGTCCGCGTGGTCGAGCTGGCCGTCGCCCAGGACGTCGGCCGGGTCCTCAACCCGGCCCAGCTCACCGCCCGTATCGAGGCCGGGCTCACCCAGGGCGTGGGCGCCGCCCTCACCGAGAACCTGCGCGCCCCCCAGGGCGTCCTGCGCCACCCCGACCTCACCGGCTACGCCCTGCCGACCGCCCTGGACGCCCCGGACCTGCGGATCGTCCGCCTGGTCGAGGAGCGCGACGTGGTCGCCCCCTTCGGCGCCAAGGCGGCCAGCGCCGCGCCGGTCGTCACCGCCCCGGCCGCCGTCGCCTCCGCCGTCCGCGCCGCCTCCGGCCGCCCGGTCAACCGCCTGCCGATCCGCCCGCAGGCGGCGGTGGCGCAGCAGAGCTGAGGGCGCGCGGGGGCACGGCCGGGTGCCGGTACGCCCCCGTGCGCGCCCGGCGCCCGTCAGCCCCCGGACATGGCGACGGCCCCGCCACCTTCTCCTGGGGCGGGGCCGGCACCGTGGCGGCTGGGACCGAGACCGTGGCGGGATTCGAACCCGCGTTCCCCGCTTTGCAGACGAGTCCCTGAGCCTCTCGGGCACACGGTCGTGACCGGGGAAGTCTGGGGGATCTCCCCGGCGCACTCACGACGTTAGGGCCGCCGGGACCGGCGCCTCAAGCGATCGGCCGGCCACGCAACGCGACTGCCACACCGCCGACACAACCGGGCGCCGGGCGCTCCCGGGCCCGTACCGCTGTGACCCCCGTCGCATCGCCCGGCACTCCCGGCTCGGCGGACGGGGGAGGGGCCGCGCACGGGTAGGGTGGCCCGGTTGTCGTACGTGGGCCGGGGCGCGACCCGGCCCGAGCCGAGAGCACCGAATCGGAGACCGTGACTACTTCCGCCTCCCATCACCTCTCACCCGCCTTCCCCGGACGGGCCCCCTGGGGCACCGCCGGAAAGCTGCGGGCCTGGCAGCAGGCCGCGATGGACAAGTACGTCCAGGAGCAGCCCCGCGACTTCCTCGCGGTCGCCACCCCGGGCGCCGGGAAGACCACCTTCGCGCTCACCCTGGCCTCGTGGATGCTCCACCACCACGTCGTGCAGCAGGTCACGGTGGTCGCTCCGACCGAGCACCTGAAGAAGCAGTGGGCCGAGGCCGCCGCCCGGATAGGCATCAAGCTGGACCCCGACTACAGCGCCGGGCCGCTCAGCAAGGAGTACCACGGCGTCGCCGTCACCTACGCGGGTGTGGGCGTGCGGCCGATGCTGCACCGCAACCGCTCCGAACAGCGCAAGACCCTCGTCATCCTCGACGAGATCCACCACGCCGGTGACTCGAAGTCGTGGGGCGAGGCCTGCCTGGAGGCGTTCGAGCCGGCCACCCGCCGCCTCGCCCTCACCGGCACCCCGTTCCGCTCCGACACCAACCCCATCCCCTTCGTCACCTACGAGGAGGGGAACGACGGCATCCGCCGCTCCGCCGCCGACTACACGTACGGCTACGGCAGCGCGCTGGGCGACGGCGTCGTCCGCCCCGTGATCTTCCTCAGCTACAGCGGGCAGATGCGGTGGCGCACCAAGGCGGGCGACGAGATCGCGGCCCGGCTCGGCGAGCCGATGACCAAGGACGCCGTCTCGCAGGCCTGGCGCACCGCGCTCGACCCGCGCGGCGACTGGATGCCCAACGTGCTGCGCGCCGCCGACCAGCGGCTCACCGAGGTCCGCAAGGCCATCCCCGACGCCGGGGCCCTGGTCATCGCCAGCGACCAGGACTCGGCGCGCGCCTACGCCAAGCTGATCCGCGAGATCACCGGGTCCAAGGCGACCCTGGTCCTCTCCGACGACACCGGCGCCTCCCAGCGCATCGACGACTTCAGCCGGAGCGAGGACCGGTGGATGGTCGCCGTCCGCATGGTCTCCGAAGGCGTCGACGTGCCGCGCCTGGCGGTCGGTGTCTACGCCACCACCATCTCCACCCCGCTCTTCTTCGCCCAGGCCGTCGGGCGCTTCGTCCGCTCCCGGCGGCGCGGCGAGACCGCCTCGGTCTTCCTGCCGACCGTCCCCAACCTGCTCGGCTTCGCCAACGAGATGGAGGTCGAGCGCGACCACGTCCTCGACAAGCCGAAGAAGGACGGCGAGGACGACCCGTACGCCGAGTCCGAGAAAGAGATGGACGAGGCCAACAAGGAGCAGGACGAGGACACCGGGGAGCAGGAGCAGTTCTCCTTCGAGGCCCTGGAGTCCGAGGCCGTCTTCGACCGGGTCCTCTTCGACGGGGCCGAGTTCGGGATGCAGGCCCACCCCGGGAGCGAGGAGGAGCAGGACTACCTCGGGATCCCCGGGCTCCTCGAACCCGACCAGGTGCAGCTCCTCCTGCAGAAGCGGCAGGCCCGGCAGATCGCGCACAGCCGGAAGAAGCCGGACAGCGAGGCGGATCTGCTCGAACTCCCCGCGGAGCGGCGGCCCGTCGTCTCCCACAAGGAGTTGCTGGAGCTTCGCAAGCAGCTCAACACCCTGGTCGGGGCGTATGTCCACCAGACCGGGAAGCCGCACGGGGTCATCCACAACGAGTTGCGGCGGGCCTGTGGGGGGCCGCCCAGCGCGGAGGCCACTGCTGGGCAGATTCGGCAGCGGATCGACAAGGTGCGGGAGTGGGCTACGCGGGGCTGACCTTGCCCCCCGGCTGGGGTCGGCCCCTGGCTGGGGCTGGCTTTTCGGCTCGGCCCTGGCGGGCGTTGCGGTGGGGTGGCCTCAAGCGCCGGCCGGGCTGTTTTCGGCTGGGCTGCGTTTGGCGGTGGCGGTCACTGATGGCCTCAAGCGCCGGCCGGGCTGGTTGTGCCTGGCTCGGCCTCAGGCGTCGGGGGATTCGGGTTGAGGGCCCGGTCGTACCGGTGAGATTAACGGTTCGCCGCGCGTCTGCCCGTATGCCAGACTCCTCGCGATGACGCGACGAACGGACACCCCGGCCGCCTGGGACGAACGTACCCAGCTCACCACCTTCCTCGACTACGCCCGTGCCACGGCGCACGCCAAGTGCGAAGGCGTCTCCGCGGAGGACGCGGTGAAGGCGCCGCTTCCCGGCTCGCCCCTGATGACGCTCAGCGGGCTGATCAACCACCTGCGGTGGGTCGAGCACTACTGGGTGGAGGAGGTCTTCCTCGGCCAGGAGCCGTCGGGACCGCTGGTCCACGCGACCGAGGAGGACCCCGACCCCGAGATGCGGACGGCGGTGGACACCCCGCTGCCGCAGCTGCTCGCCGAGTACGAGGAGCAGAGCGCCCGGTACCGGCGGATCGTCGCCGGCCTCGGCCTCGACGCGACCGCGAAGCGGCCCATCCGCGACGGCCGCCACGTCGACCTGCGGTGGGTCCTGCTCCATCTCGTCGAGGAGACCTCGCGGCACAACGGGCACCTGGACGTGGTGCGGGAGCTGGTGGACGGGCGCACCGGGGCCTGAGACACGTCAGGGGTGCAGGACGATCTTTCCCACGTGCCCCCGGCGGGAGAGCTCCTCCTGCGCCCGGGTGGCCTCCTCCAAGGGGTATGCGGCTGCGATGACCGGCTGGATCTCGGCCCGGCGGGCCAGCTCCATGAGCAGGCCGAAGTGGGCGGGCGTGTGCATCGCGGAGCCGATCACCTGCGCGTTGTGCAGGTAGAGGCGGCGTACGTCGAAGGTGATGCCGTATCCGCCCAGAGCCCCGGCGACGACCCAGCGGCCCCCCTCGCGCAGGAGCGGCAGCCCCTCGCTCAGCAGGTCGCCGGCGACCACGTCGAGGGCGACGTCGACGCCCTCCGGGGCGGCAGCGCGGAGCTGCTCGGGGAGGTCGCCCGCCCGGTCGACGACCTCGTGGGCGCCCGCTTCCCGTACCGCGTCGGTCTTGGAGCCGCTGCTGATGGCGACCACCCGCGCCCCGCGCGCCCGGGCGATCTGCACCAGGGCGAGGCCGACGCCGCCGGAGGCGCCCGAGACCAGGGCGGTCTCCCCCTTCCGCAGGCGGCCTCGCTCGATCATGCCCAGCGCCGTGCCGTACGCGGTCGGCAACGCGGCGAGCTGGTCGTCGGTGAGCGGGGACTCCGTCACGTCGTGGGCGCGTTCCACCGGCGCCGTCACGTACTCGGCGTACCCGCCGTCGCGCTCGCTCCCCATCAGGCCCACCGGGTTGGCGTCCGGCCCGTCGGCGTCGTAGATCGCAGGGTCGACGACCACGCGGCGTCCGACCAGGCCCTCCTCGACGCCGGCCCCGACCGCCGCGATCCGGCCGGCGACGTCGGCCCCCTGGATGCGGGGGAAGTCGAGCGGGCCGCGCCAGCCCGACCGCGTCTCGGGGGAGCCCGGGCGGCCGTAGGCGCCCTCCCGGGTCCACAGGTCGGTGTTGTTCAGCGCTACCGCGCCGACCTTGACCAGCACCTCTCCCGCTCGCGGCACGGGAACGGCTACCTCCGTCCGCTCCAGGACCTCCGGTCCTCCGTGTCCGGTGATGCGCACTGCTCGCATGGTCCGGGTGACACCCATGGCGTGAACCTCCTCGCAGGTATACTGATCGGTGAACGCCATCCACCGTACACCGACCAGTGAAGAGGTGCCCCGTGCCGGAAGCGCGGCCCATGACACCGGCAGGCCGCCGCATCCTGGCCGCCGCCGAGGAACTGTTCTACGAGCGCGGCATCACCGCGGTCGGCGTGGACCTGATCGCGGAGCACTCAGGCGTCACCAAGCGGACCCTGTACAACCAGTTCGGGTCGAAGGACCACCTCCTGGCGGCCTACCTCACCGCACGCGACCAGCGCTGGCGCTCCCTCGTCCGGGCCGCCGTCGAGGCGGCCGGAGACGACCCTGTCGCCGCCGTCACCGCCCCCTTCGACGCGCTGCGGAGCTGGCTCGGGGCCAGCGCCCGCGGCTGCGCCTTCATCAACGCGCTGGCCGAACTCCCGGACCCCTCGCACCCCGCGCACCGCATCGCCGCGGACCAGAAGCGCTGGCTGCTGCACCTCTTCGAGGAACTCGCCGCCGCCGCGGACCGCGCCCACCCGGCCACCCTCGCCACCCAGCTCCTCGTGCTCCACGAGGGCGCCGTCGCCCTGCGGCCCCTCTCACTCGGCACCCTCGCGGTCAGCGCCGACCTGGCGCGCGCCCTGGTGGAGGCGGACATCCGCTAGGGGATGCCCTCAAGTCCCGCACGGCGCCCATGGGGCCCGGCACGCCGCACAGGACTTCGAAGACGCCCCCTGGCGGGGCGCCCGCCCGAACGGGCACCCTCCGCCGCTGCCGTGCGGGACACCGAGGGCAAACCGGGGCGCACCCCCCGGTGATCGCCCGGATTCTGGACGGACCCTTCCGCTGAGCGGGACCGCTCGCTACATTCCCGGCAACGTACACGCCCCGTGGCAGCGTCGCCGCGGAGCGCAGCCGGTGCCATGCGCTCGGCGGCCTCTGACGCGCGTCGCCGCTGGGACCGGCGCCGCCGCTCACCCAGGATGCCGCCGCACCCTCACCACTGCCGCACCCTCACCACTAAGGAGTGGGCGTCGTGACCGCGGAGACTTCTCAGACGCTCGACCGGGGACTCAGAGTCCTCAAGCTGCTCGCCGACACCGACCACGGCCTGACCGTGACCGAGCTGTCCAACAAGCTCGGGGTCAACCGCACGGTGGTCTACCGCCTGCTGGCCACCCTCGAACAACACGCCCTGGTCCGCCGCGACTTGGGTGGACGGGCCCGGGTCGGGCTCGGGGTGCTGCGGCTCGGCCGCCAGGTGCATCCGCTGGTGCGTGAGGCGGCGCTGCCCGCCCTGCGGTCGCTGGCCGAGGACATCGGGGCGACCGCCCACCTGACGCTGGTCGACGGCGCCGAGGCGCTGGCGGTCGCCGTGGTCGAGCCGACCTGGACCGACTACCACGTCGCCTACCGCACCGGCTTCCGGCACGCCCTCGACCGGGGCGCGGCGGGCCGGGCCATACTCGCCGTCCGCCAGAACGCCCTGCCCGACCCCGGATACACCCTGACACAGGGCGAGTTGGAGGCCGGGGCGTGCGGCGCCGCCGCCCCTCTCATCGGGCTGACCGGGATAGAGGGCAGCGTCGGCGTGGTCATGCTCTCCGACGCCGTACCCGAGCGGGTCGGCCCGCGCGTGGTGGACGCCGCGCGGGAGGTCGCGGACGCGTTGCGCTGAGGCGCGGGCGGCCGTGGGCGTGGACGCGCAGGCGACGGCGGTAGGGGGTGCCCGGTGGTGCCCCTGCCCGCCCCCGCGCGGGGGCGGATAGATTGGGGCGCGTGTTCTCCAAGCTCGCCGCACTTCCGCGCCCCCGTGCCCTCGCGATCTGCGCCGCGCCCGTGGTGGCGCTGCTGGCCGTGACCGCCCTCGCGCCGCTGCCGTTCGCCGTGGCCCAGCCGGGGATGACCGCCGACGTGCTCGGCGCCCGCGACGGGGCCGAGGTCGTCACGATCAAGGGCGAGCAGGTCCGCAAGACCTCCGGTGAGCTGCGGATGACGACGATCGAGGCGACCGGGCCGCAGACGCCGGTGCGGATCGGGCAGGTGGTCGACGGCTGGTTCCGCTCCGACCAGGCGGTGATGCCGGTGGACGCGGTCTACCCGAGCGGGGACACCCCGAAGGAGATCCAGCAGTACAACCGGGAGCAGATGGTCGAGTCGCAGAACGTCGCCGTCGAGGCGGCGCTGAAGCAGCTCGGTCTGGAGCCGGGCAGTGTCGACGTGAAGCTGGAGCTCGCCGACGTGGGCGGGCCCAGCGCCGGACTGCTCTTCTCGCTCGGCATCATCGACAAGCTGGACGGCGACGGCAGCGGTGGCGACCTGACCGGGGGCCGGAGCATCGCGGGCACCGGCACCATCACCGCCGACGGGAAGGTCGGCGCGGTCGGCGGGGTGTCGCTGAAGACCCGCGCCGCCGACCGGGACGGCGCGACCGTCTTCCTCGTCCCGAAGGCCGAGTGCGGGGACGCGCGGGCGGAGCTGCCCTCGGGCATGCGGCTGATCCCGGTCACCACCTTGGACGGCGCCGTCGACTCGCTGCTGGCGCTGGAGCACGGGGGCAAGGTCCCCTCCTGCTGACGCCGTCGCGCTGACGGCGAGCACTCAGCGGCCGCCACGCCCACGAAGTGGAGCATGGGAAGGACTTTCCCGTCCCTGCGGCCATCGCCCCAGGCCGGGCGCCGCCCCGGCGCACTGTCGGAGGCGGCGACTACTGTCGCGCCCGTGACCGACCACGACGCCCTCACCGCCACCCGCGACGCCTACGACGCCGTCGCCCCCGCTTACGCCGAGCTGTTCCGCGACACCCTGCGGAACAGCCCCTTGGACCGCGCGATGCTGGCGGCCTTCGCCGAGGCGGTGCGCGCGGGCGGGGACGGGCCGGTCGCGGACCTGGGCTGTGGGCCCGGCCATGTCACCGCTCACCTCGCGGAGTCGGGGCTGACCGCGTCCGGAGTCGACGCCTCTCCCGCGATGATCGAGCTGGCCCGCGCCGCTTACCCGGCGCTGCGGTTCGACGTGGGCTCGATGGCCGCACTGGAGATCGCCGACGGCGCGCTGGGCGGCATCCTCTCGCGGTGGTCCGTCATCCACACGCCACCGTCCGAACTCCCGGCCGTACTCGCCGAGTTCCAGCGCGTACTGACGTCCGGCGGCCACCTCCTGCTCGGGTTCTGGGGAAGCGAGGACGCCTTTCACCCGACGCAGGTCTTCGACCACGCGGTCGCACCCGCCTACCGCTGGTGGCCTGACCATCTCGCGGCGATGCTGCGGGAACGCGGGCTGGACGAGGTGGCCCGGATGGTGCGCGAGCCGCAGCCCGCCGACCGGCGCCAGTTCCAGGAGATCCATCTGCTCGTCCGGAAGGGCTAGGTGTAGGGGGCGCTGACCCGCCGCCGGCCGATCCGGTCGATCAGCGGGCCGCCGAAGAGGGCGGAGGTGACGACCGGCAGCGTCGCGCAGAGGGCGACGACCCCGGCCCGGGTGGCCGAGCCGGTGGTCTGGAGGGCGAACCGGGGGGCGCCGATCAGGGTGCGGGCGTTGCCGGTGAGAAGACGGTGTTGGCGGCGAGGGTGAGGGCGAGGGGGCGGCGGTCGCGTGGGGGCGTGGGGGCGTCGGCGGTCACCGCAGGGCCGGGCGGGCGGTTGGGGGCATCGCGAGGCGCAGGCCGACGGTGACCAGGGCCCAGCCGAGGCGGGCGCGCGGGGAGGCGTGCGCGTCACAGGGGGCCGGTTCCGGGGCCGGGCCGGCGGGGAGCGCGCGTACGGCCTGGGCGTGGAGGAGGAGGTGGACGTCCGGGTGCGGGGTCATGACTGGGCCTCCGGGGGATCCGGGTGTTCCGCGCGGCCGGTGGACGCGCGGGGGAAGGCGTGCAGGTGGACGCGGTAGGCCGTGGCGTCAGCGGCATCCGCGTTCTGTGCGGCGTAGGAGCGGAAGGACTCCAGCAACTCCTGTGTACGGCTGCGGAGTTCCTCGGCCTGCGCCGGGGTCAGGGAGAAGGTGAAGTCGCTCAGGTCGTATGCCTCCTGCCACGTGGCAGGCCACTCGTGGCGGGTGCCGATCCAGGTCGACACTTCCTCGGTGTGGTTGTCGGCGATCTCGTGCAGGAGGGTGTCCATGGCGCCCCGCTGGACCGGGTCGGCGAGGTCGAGGTTGCCGGGGACCATGCGGATGCCCTCCACGGTCGACCGCCACCACCGCTCCCGGCCCCTGCCGAGTTCGGGCGCGTCCTCCACGAAGCCGTAGGTGGCGAGCTGACGCAGGTGGTAGCTGGTGGCCCCGCTCGATTCGTGGAGCAGCGCGGCGAGTTGGGAGGCGGTCGCGGGGCCGCCCGCCCGGAGCGCCCGGAAGATCTTCAGCCGGAGCGGGTGGGCGATGCCACGCAGGGAGCGAGGGTCGAGAGTGCGGACCTGGTGGGCCGGGGCGGCGGGGGGAGGGGGTCCGTCGTCGGGCTCTTCGGCGGAGGGAGGAGGCATGCCGGCAACGTAAGGTTGCAAAGACTGCTTTGCAAGCGATTCTTTGCACGGAACCCTTTGCAAGGGAACCTTTGCAAGTGGACGGGCGCATTCCCGCGAGTGCGCCGCCCGCCTCAGCCCTTGACGAACCCCTCCGAGAGCATCCACTCCAGCGCCACCGTGTGCGGGTCCTGCCCCTCGACCGCCACCTTGGAGTTCAGTTCCTGGGCGATGGCGTTGTCGAGCTTGGCCGTGACGGGGGCCAGCACCTCGGGGATGGCCGGGTACTTCTTCAGGGCCGCGGTGTTGATCTCGGGGGCGACGTTGTAGTTGGGGAAGAACTTCTTGTCGTCGTCCAGGACCGTCAGGTCCAGCGCTTTGATGCGGCCGTCGGTGGTGTACACCTCGCCGAAGGTGCAGGAACGCCCGCTGGACAGCTCGGTGTAGACGATGCCGCCGTCCATCTTGCGGATGTTGGAGGCGGGAATGTTCATCCCGTACTTCTTCTGCATGCCCGGCAGCCCGTCCTGGCGCGAGGCGAACTCGCTCTCCACGCAGAGCGTCACCGCGCCCGGGTCCCGCTTCGCCAACTCGGCGACCTGGGAGAGGTTCTTGATGCCGTACTTCTTCTCCGTCGCCGGGTTCACCGCCAGCGCGTACGTGTTGTTGAGGCGGGCCGGGGCCAGCCAGGTGATGCCGTTGGCCCGGTCCGCGTCGCGGACCGCCACCCACTGCTCGTGCGGGTCGACGATCGGCTCACTGTTGCCGAGGTAGGTGATCCAGGAGGTGCCGGTGTACTCGTACATGGCGTCCGCGTCGCCCGACCTGACCGCCTCGCGGGCGCCGATCGACCCCTGGATGCCGGTGCGGTCCAGGACCGAGGCGCCGGCCGCCTGGAAGGCGATGCCCATGATGGCGCCGAGGACCAGCTGCTCGGTGAACTCCTTCGAGGTGACGGTGAGCTGCGCCCCCTCCAGCGGGCGCCCCTTGCCGACGATGCCGGGCTGGACGTTGTCCACCATCGGGCTGCCGCTCTTCAGGCCGCACCCGGCCAGCAGCGTTCCGCAGAGCAGCAGCGCCGCCGCGGCCCGCCCCCGTACCGCGCGTCCCCGGATCACGTGCCCACCTCCAGGCCGCGCGGACGCAGCAGCAGTTCGGCCAGCGAGGCCAGCCAGTCGACGAGCAGGGCCAGCGCCACGGTCAGGAGCGAGCCGAGGACCAGGACCGGCATGCGCTGGTTGGTGATGCCGGTGGTGATGAGGTCGCCGAGGCCGCCGCCCCCGCCGAAGGTCGCCAGGGTGGCCGTGCCGACGTTGAGGACCAGCGCCGTGCGCACCCCGGCCAGGATCAGCGGGACGGCGAGCGGCAGTTCGACCTTGAGCAGGACGCCGCGCGGGGACATGCCGATGCCGCGCGCCGCCTCCAGCAGCGTCGGGTCGTTGGCCTTCAGGCCCGCCACCGTGTTGGAGAGGACCGGCAGCACGGCGTAGATGATGATGCCGAACAGGGCCGGGCGCTCGCCGATGCCCAGCCAGATGACGAAGAGGGCCAGCAGACCGATGGCCGGGGTGGCCTGGCCGATGTTGGCGAGGGCGGTGGCGATCGGCGCGGTCCGGCGCAGGCGCGGGCGGGTCAGCAGGATGCCCAGCGGGATCGCGATGATCAGCACGAAGAAGGTCGAGATGACGGTGAGCTGGATGTGCTGGCGCAGCCGCAGCCAGACGTTGCCGCCGCCCAGCGCGTTCTCGGAGATGGCGTCCAGGTCGGCGCCCTGGAACCACAGCCAGGTCGCGAGCAGCACCAGCAGCAGGAAGACCGGCAGGAAGGTCAGCTTCTGCCAGCTCACCCGGCGGGCCGGCTTCCTCGGGGCGGGAGGCCCGGGGGCGGGCCGGTCGTCGTGGTCGGCCTCGCCGACGTCGCGGTAGACGTGGCCGTGCGTCTCGTGCGTACCCGGTTCGCGGGGCGCGGGACCGCTCATGCGCCCGCCTCCCCGCCGCCCGCCCCCGGCTCCCCGCGCTCCTGCCCGGCGCGCTGGTCGGCCAGCTCCTGCTGGTGCTCCATCGCGTCGAGCCGGTCCTCCTCCAGCATCTCGTGGACCGAGTTCATCAGGGTCGCCATGTCGACCACCCCGGTGTACTCGCCGCGCCGCCCGGTCACCGCGACCCGGCCCGCGTTGTCGGTGAGGACCGCCTCCAGGGCGTCCCGCAGCGTCGCGTCCCGGGTCACCGTGTCGTGCACCAGCGTGCCCGCCGCCGCCAGCGACCCCTTGGCGCGCATCAGGTCGCCGCGCCTGAGCCACTTGTACGGGCGGCCCCGCCGGTCCAGCATCAGCAGCTCGTTGGTACGGCCCGAGCGCAGCGACTCGAAAATGTTCTGCAGCGGATCGTCCACGCCCACCGTCGGCCAGTCGCGGATCTCCACGTCGCGGACCCGGGTCAGGTTGAGCCGCTTCAGGGCCGCGCCCGCGCCGACGAAACCGGAGACGAAGTCGTCCGCCGGGTTGGTGAGGATCGCCTCCGGCGTGTCGAACTGGGCGATCTGGGAGCGGTCGCGGAGCACCACGATCCGGTCGCCGATCTTGATCGCCTCGTCGAAGTCGTGGGTGACGAAGACGATCGTCTTGTGCAGCTCGTGCTGGAGCCGGATCAGCTCGTCCTGGAGGTGGTCCCGGGTGATCGGGTCGACCGCGCCGAACGGCTCGTCCATCAGCAGCACGGGCGGATCGGCGGCCAGCGCCCGCGCCACCCCGACCCGCTGCTGCTGGCCGCCGGAGAGCTGGCGCGGATAGCGGCCCCGGAACTCGGCGGCGTCCAGCCCCACCAGGTCGAGCATCTCCTCGACGCGCGCCTTGGTCCGGCCCTTCGGCCAGCCGATCATCCTCGGCACCAGGGCGATGTTCTGCGCCACCGTCATGTGTGGGAACAGCCCCGAGGACTGGATGGCGTACCCGATCTTGCGGCGGAGCTTGACCGGGTCCATGTCGGTGACGTCCTCGCCGCCGATCCGGATGCGGCCGCTGGTCGGCTCGATCAGCCGGTTGATCATCTTCAGCAGGGTCGTCTTGCCGCCGCCCGACGGGCCGACGAAGACCACCGTCTCGCCCGCCTTGATCTCCAGGCTCACGTCGTCCACTGCCGGGACGGACGTGCCCGGGTACCGCTTGGTCAGGTGCTCCAGCTCGATCGAGGCACCCGAGGCCGCCCCGCCGCCGGGCGCCGCCTCGGCGAGCGTCGCGCCCGCCGGGGCCGAGCCGGGGGAGTCGGGGGAGTCGGGCGGTGCGGGCGACTCAGGCACGGATACCCCTCGGAATCGTCAGGCGGCCGATGAGCACGTACGCCGCGTCGAACAGCAGGGCCAGCACGATCACGGCGAGCGTCCCCGCCAGGACCTGGTTCAGCGCGTTGGCGCTGCCCAGGGAGGAGATACCGCGGAAGATCTCGTTGCCCAGGCCCGGGCCCGAGGCGAAGGCGGCGATGGCCGCGATCCCCATCAGCATCTGCGTGGAGACCCGGATACCGGTGAGGATCGGCGGCCACGCCAGCGGAAGCTCCACCCGCAGCAGCCGCGCCCACCGCGACATCCCGATCCCCGTCGCCGCGTCCACCAGCGTCGCGTCGACCCCGCGCAGCCCCACGATCGCGTTCCGCACGATCGGCAGCAGCCCGTACAGCGTCAGCGCGATCACCGTCGGCGCCACCCCGAACCCCACCAGCGGGATCAGCAGACCGATCATGGCCAGCGACGGGATGGTCAGGATGGACGAGGTGGTCAGCGTCGCCAGGTTCCCCGCCCACCCGCTGCGGTACGTGACGACGCCGATCAGCACGCCGATCACGGTGGCCACCACCATGCACTGGAAGACGGCGCTGGCGTGCTGATAGGCGTCGGCGAGCAACTGCTGATGGCGGTTGCCGAGGTACTCCCAGAGATTCACCAGGCGCCTCTCTTCTTGGAGCTTCGCTCGCCGCCGGGGCGCCCCTTTGGCTCCCGGAGCTCCTGGGGCGCTGCGCGCCCGGTCGGCTGTGTGCGGGGTGCCTGTGGGGAGGCGGCCCCGCGCGGTGGTCGCGGGCGGGTCGGCCGAGGGTCTCGGCTTCGCCTTCGGGTCGGTGTCGCGGGGCCGCCTCGTGGTCGCGCTCAGATCTCCCGGGCCGCCTGCTCCACCAACGGGATGACGCGCAGCGGCACCGGGTTCTCCATCACGATCGCCGTGGCGGCCCGGACGATGCCATCAAAACCCACAACCCGGTCGATCACCCGCTGGAGGTCGCCGTTCGAGCGGGCCACCAGGCGGCACAGCATGTCGCCCTCACCGGTGATCGTGTGCAGCTCCAGCACCTCCGGGACCTGCGCCAAGTGCGCCCGCACGTCCGGGCCCTGGCCCTGGCGGATCTCCAGCGTCGCGAAGGCCGTCACGCGGTACCCGAGGGCCGCGGGATCGACGTCCGGGCCGAAACCGCGGATGACTCCGTTCGACTGAAGGCGGTCCATCCGCGACTGCACCGTGCCGCGCGCCACTCCCAGCCTGCGCGACGCCTCCAGCACCCCGATCCTCGGCTCCCGCGCCAGCAGCACGATCAGCCGGCCGTCCAGCTCGTCAATGCCCATCAGGCCACCCTCCCCACTCCCAGATGGTCATCCTGTACAGATGAGCCGCCCATACTGGCGGGTCACCGGGCACCTTGCCCAGTACTTTCGCGAACTATTGCGCACCTTGCGGAACGGGGTGAAGCTGCGGCCATGGCAGCGACATCGACGAACCCCCAGGCCCCCCAGTCCTCCCCCCACACCGCGCGCGAGGCCGACCCGTTCCCCGTCAAGGGAATGGACGCCGTGGTCTTCGCGGTCGGCAACGCCAAGCAGGCCGCCCACTACTACTCCTCCGCCTTCGGGATGAAGCTCGTCGCCTACTCCGGACCGGAGAACGGCAGCCGCGAGACCGCCTCCTACGTCCTGGAGAACGGCTCGGCCCGGTTCGTCCTCACCTCCGTCATCAAGGCGAGCACCGAGCGCGGCGCCTTCCTGGAGAGCCACGTCGCCGCCCACGGTGACGGCGTCGTGGACCTCGCCATCGAGGTGCCCGACGCCCGCGCCGCCTACGACTACGCCGTGGCCCACGGCGCCACCGGCCTGGAGGAGCCGCACGAGGTCAAGGACGAGCACGGCACCGTCGTCCTCGCCGCCATCGCCACCTACGGCAAGACCCGCCACACCCTGGTCGAGCGCTCCGGCTACGACGGCCCGTACCTGCCCGGCTACGTCGCCGCCGAGCCGATCGTCGCCCCGCCCGCCAAGCGCACCTTCCAGGCCATCGACCACTGCGTGGGCAACGTCGAACTCGGCCGGATGAACGAGTGGGTGGCCTTCTACAACAAGGTCATGGGCTTCACCAACATGAAGGAGTTCGTCGGGGACGACATCGCCACCGAGTACTCCGCCCTCATGTCGAAGGTGGTCGCCGACGGCACGCTCAAGGTCAAGTTCCCGATCAACGAGCCGGCCGTCGCCAAGAAGAAGTCGCAGATCGACGAGTACCTGGAGTTCTACGGCGGCGCGGGCGTCCAGCACATCGCGCTGGCCACCAACGACATCGTGCGGACCGTGCGCACCATGCGCGAGGCCGGTGTCCAGTTCCTCAACACCCCCGACTCGTACTACGACACCCTCGGCGAGTGGGCCGGTGAGACCCGGGTGCCGGTCGAGACCCTGCGCGAGCTGAAGATCCTCGTCGACCGCGACGAGGACGGCTACCTGCTCCAGATCTTCACCAAGCCGGTCCAGGACAAGCCGACCGTCTTCTTCGAACTCATCGAGCGGCACGGCTCGATGGGTTTCGGCAAGGGCAACTTCAAGGCGCTCTTCGAGGCGATCGAGCGCGAGCAGGAGCGGCGCGGGAACCTCTGAGCCGCACCACACGACGGCCCGCCTCCCCACCCGCGCCTCCCCTCGCGGGCCCGGGAGGCGGGCCGTCGGCGCGCCCGCCTCCCGGACGGGTCCCGCCTGCGCCGCCTGGCCGTCCTCAGGCGGGCGGCGGCCCCCAGGCCGGCTCGCCCAGCGCCGCCAGTTCGCGGCGGGCCCGTTCGGCGTGGAGCGGCGAGAACTCCGGGGCGATCCGCAGGGCCCGCTCCAACTGCCGCCTGGCCGCGCCTCGTTCGCCCAGCGCCAGATGGGCCATGCCCAGGTGGTACGCGGGCAGCGCCGTGTTCGGGCCGTCCTTCACCGCCGCCCGCAGCCGGGGCAGCGCCTCCCGCGACCGCCCGGCCCGGTGCAGCGCCCACCCCAGCGCGTCGGAGGCCGCCGGGCCCGGATGGCGGCGGTGCTCGGCGGTCAGCAGCCGCACCGCCTCCGCCGGGTCGCCGTGGTCGGCCTCCAGCCGTCCGAGCAGCGGCTCCTGCCGTACGCCGTCCCGCGCCAGGGCCGCCACCTGGTCCCGGGCCAGCGAGAAGTGGTCGGCCGCCTCGCCGGAGCGGCCCAGCGCCAGCAGCAGCTCGCCGGACTCCACGGCGTAACCGGGGTGCGGGGCGAGCGCGCGGGCCCGCGCCCAGGCGGCCAGCGCCTCCTCGGTGCGGCCCAGCCCGGCCAGCGCCCGGGCCCGCCCGGCCGCTGCCGGATGGTGCGCGGGCTCGGCCCGCAGCGCCGCCTCGTGGCGGGTGAGCGCGGTCTCGGCCTCGCCGCGTTCCCAGGCCAGGTCACCGGCGCGGCGCAGCGCCCCGGCGCGTTCGGCGGGGGTCGCCGCGCGCGCCGCCGCGTCGTACACGGTCGCCTCGGCGTCCTCCCGCCAGCCGCGCTCCCGGTGCGCCCCGGCCGCCGCGAGCGCCGCCACCGGCGTCGGCCGCAGCTCCTGGAGCCGCTCCAGCGCCTTGTCCGCCGCCTTCGCGTTCCCCGCCCCCCGGTACGCGTCGAGGAGCACCAGGTACGTCGTCCAGCGCCCCGGCGACCGGTCCCGGGCCGCCTCGCCCCAGCGGGCCGCGCCCGCCCAGTCCTGCCGGGCGCCCGCGAGCACCGCCAGCCCGGTCAGCGCCCGTACGTCGGCGGGGCCGTCCCCGGCCAAGGCCTGCTGGAGGGCGCGTTCGGCCTCGGTGTGCGCGCCGGGGGCGCCGGAGCGCGCGGCGCGTTCGGCGAGGGCGGCGCCGAGCACCGCCCAGGCGTCGCGGTCGGCCGGATCGCGGCGCACCCGCGCCTCCCGCTCGCCGATCAGCGCGGCCAGGTCGCCCAGGGCGGCGGGGCGCCCCGCCGCGGCGGCGGCCAGCGCCCGGCCTGCCGGGGTGAGCGGCGCGACGGCGGCCCGGTCGCGGGCGAGGCGGTCGACGGCGACGACCCCGCCGCCCGCCAGCAGCAGACCCACGCCGACGGCGGCCAGGAGGCGCAGGCCCCGGCGCCGGGGGCGGCGCGCAGGGGGCGGCGGGGGAGCACCGGGGCCGCCCGGTGGCTGGCGCGGGCGGGGGGTCCGTACCGCCCCGGGCAGCGGCGTGCGGCGGTCCGTACGCAGCCCCGTGCCGGGCCGCCCTGTCTCCCTGTCCATGCCGCACACTGTGCGCCAGTACGACGATCCCATCGACGCGGAGAGCCGCTGGTCGCCGACGGGTTCACACCAATGGCCGCCGGTGCCACCCTGTGCCCATGCCTGAGCCGCAGATGCCCGCGCCCCCCACCGCAGAGCCGCCCGCGCCCACCGGCCCCACCGCGCTCCTCGCACGGCTCCGCGAGGGCCTGCCCGACGAAGCCGTCCTCACCGACCCCGACGTCACCGCCGCCTACGCCCACGACATGGCGAGCTTCTGCGACGCCGGCAAGCCCGCCGCCGTCGTGCTGCCCCGCACCACCGAACAGGTGCAGCACGTCATGCGGACCGCCACCGCCTTCCGGGTCCCCGTCGTCCCGCAGGGCGCCCGGACCGGCCTCTCCGGCGCCGCCAACGCCAGCGACGGGTGCCTCGTGCTCTCCCTCGTCAAGATGGACCGCATCCTGGAGATCGACCCCGTCAACCGCATCGCCGTCACCGAACCCGGCGTCGTCAACGCCGTCCTCTCCCGCGCCGTCGAGGAACACGGCCTCAGCTACCCGCCCGACCCGTCCTCCTGGGAGACGTGCACCATCGGCGGGAACATCGGCACCGCCTCCGGCGGGCTGTGCTGCGTCAAGTA
The DNA here is from genome assembly GCF_042723275.1 of Streptomyces sp. NPDC058373. NCBI lineage: Bacteria > Bacillati > Actinomycetota > Actinomycetes > Kitasatosporales > Streptomycetaceae > Streptomyces > Streptomyces sp. NPDC058373. The sequence goes on from NZ_JBHXJE010000013.1 coordinate 119,403, forward strand.
CGGGGTCACCGCCGAGTACGTCCTCGGCCTCGACGTGGTCCTCGCCGACGGCCGCCTGCTCACCACCGGCCGCCGCACCGCCAAGGGCGTCGCCGGGTACGACCTCACCCGGCTCTTCGTCGGCTCAGAGGGCAGCCTCGGCGTCGTCGTCAAGGCCGTCCTCGCGCTCAAGCCCCGCCCGCCCCGGCAGCTCGCGCTGGCCGCGGAGTTCCCCTCGGCCGCCGCCGCGGGCGACGCCGTCTGCCGGATCATGGCCGAGGGGCACACCCCGTCCCTGCTCGAACTGATGGATCGCACCACCGTCCGCGCCGTCAACGCGATGGCCCGCATGGGACTCCCGGAGACCACCGAGGCGCTCCTCCTCGCCGCCTTCGACACGCCCGACCCGGCCGCCGACCTCGCCGCCGTCGGCGCCCTCTGCGAAGCCGCCGGAGCCACCGGCACCGTCCCCGCCGACACCGAGGCCGAGTCCGAACTCCTGCTCGCCGCACGCCGGATGTCGCTCACCGCGCTGGAGGCGGTCAAGGGCACCACCATGATCGACGACGTCTGCGTGCCCCGCTCCCGCCTCGCCGAACTCCTCGAAGGCGTCGAAGAGATCGCCGCCCGGTACGACCTGACCATCGGCGTCTGCGCCCACGCCGGCGACGGCAACACCCACCCCACCGTCTGCTTCGACGCCACCGACGCCGACGAGGCCCGCCGCGCCCGCGAGTCCTTCGACGAGATCATGGCGCTCGGCCTGGAACTCGGCGGCACCATCACCGGCGAACACGGCGTCGGCGTCCTGAAGAAGGAGTGGCTCGCCCGCGAACTCGGGCCCACCGGCGTCGAGATCCAGCGCTCGGTCAAGGCCGCCCTCGACCCGCTCGGCCTGCTCAACCCCGGCAAGCTGTTCTGACCCCCACCCTCATTTATGGCCCTGACCCCTGACCACTGACCCGGCCGAACCGCCGGTCCGTCAACCCGGCGCGCGGCACCGCCCGCGGCCGCCGGAGGGGCCGCCGCGCCGGACACCGGCGCCCGTCACGCCGTACGGGAGCCGGTGCCCGGCCCGGCGGCTCGCCTCCCCGCGGGGCGGCGGCCGGCCCGGGGCCGGGCTCACTCACCGTCCGCCCCCGGCGCCTCCTCCGACCAAGGGTCCCCGCGCCACAGGTCGTCGGCCGGAGTGGGCTCCAGCAGCCGGGCCAGGCCCTCGTCCATCTCCAGCCGCTCGTGCTCCGTGCCCGGCGGGACCAGGGCGAGGGTGCGGTCCAGCCACGCCGACATCGCGGCCGACGGCGCCTGGAGCAGCGCGTCGCCGTCCGGCGAACTCAGCGCCATCAGCAGCACGCTGCGCCCCTCCGCCTTCGACGGCCAGATCCGCACGTCCCCGTGGCCGCACGGGCGGAACACCCCCTCCACCAGCAGTTCGCGGGCGAACGTCCAGTGCACCGGGTTCTGCGAACCCAGGTGGAAGGTGACACTCACCGCGAACGGATCGGCCGCCGCGTACACAAGCCGGGCCGGGACGGCGATGCTCCGCTCGGGCGAAAGGACCAGCCGCAGTTCCAGCTCACGTTCCACAACGGTGTTCATCTCGGTGCGCTCCTCAGCTCTCCCACAAGTCCGTCCCCCGGGGACCGGACGTCCTGCCGTCCCGCCTGCCCCGGCAGGGCGGCGGGACGGCCCGTCACCAGGCGAGAGCGCGCCGGATGCCGGGCATTACGCGACTTCGGCGGAATTTTTTTCCGCCGAAGTCGCGCCCGTCCGCGAAGCCCCCTCCGTACCGTGCCCGGCGTCGCCCGTGAGCGGGCCGGTCCGCCCACACCGGCCCGCCGGACAGGGGAGTTCTGATAAATGTGGACGCCACCACAACACCCCCGAACAGATACGGGACGACGGACCATGAGCGCCCCAACTCCGGCACCCGGTGACGACAGGCCCCGCCCGGGCTACTACCCCGACCCGTCCATTCCCGGCTACATCAGGTACTGGAACGGCGCCTCCTGGGCCCCCGGCACCAGCCGCCCCGCCCCCGCCGACGGCGAACCCCTGCCCGGACCACCCCCGGGCTCCGCCCCCGAACCACCCCGCCCCACCCCAGCACCCGCCGAGGAGACAGGACCCGTCTTCCTCGACGAGGACCCGGCCGCGCCCAGCGCCGAGGGCCCCGCCCGCGACGCCGCCTGGGGCGCCGACCCCGCCCGCCAGTCCGGCTTCGGCGGCGCCCCGGACCACCGCGTCTCCTGGGGCGGGCCCGCCGCCCCGCCCGCCGCCGACGTGCCCGACCCGCGCACCGGCGAGTCGGCCCCGCCCGCCCCCGCCGAGGGCACCCTGACCTTCCGTCGCCCGGCAGGCCCCGTCCCCCCGGCCGCCCGCCGCGACCCGGCGAGCCCCGCGGGCCCGCCCGGCCTCGCCCCATCCCCGGTCGACCCGCGCGGCACCTCGGCCCCGGCACCGCCGGGCGGCGCCCCGGCCGCCCCCGCCCCGGCCCACGACCCCGGCACCCTGTCGATCCGCGCCCTGCCCCGCTCGGCCCCGCCCGCCGCCGAACAGCCCGCCTCCCCGGCGGCGCTGCCCGCCCAGAGCCCGGCGCCGGGCCAGGGGGCCGCTCCGGCCCAGCCGCACCCCGCGCCCGCCCCGGCCCCGGCCGCCGTACCCCAGCCCCGCCCCGCGCCCCCGGCGCAGCCCGCCGCGCCCGCGCGGCCCCAGCCCTCGCCCGGGTGGGCCCAGCAGCCGCCCGGCCCAGCCGCCCCGGGGCACGGGGCCGCCCAGCCCGACGAGAACGTGCCGGTGGTGCCGTGGAAGCCGCCGGTCGAGGACCCGTTCCTCGCCGCCGCCCGCGCGCAGGCCGCCGCCCGCCCGGCCGGACTCGGGAGGCGGCTGGCCGCCCGGCTCGTCGACACGCTGGTGGTGGCCGCCGTCACCGCCGCGGCCGCCGTCCCGCTGGCGTCGAGCGCCCGCGACCACATCGACGCCAAGATCGAGTCGGCCAGGCTCTCCGGACGGACCGTCACCGTCTGGCTGCTGGACGGCACCACCGCCGGTTACCTCGGCGCGGTCCTCGCCGTCCTCCTCCTCTTCGGCGTCGTCTACGAGGCGCTGCCCACCGCCAAGTGGGGCCGCACCCTCGGCAAGAAGCTGCTCGGCCTGCGCGTCCAGGACATCGAGGAGCACGACGCCCCCACGTTCGGGGCGGCGCTCAAGCGCTGGCTGGTGTACAGCGTCCCCGGGCTGCTGGTGATCGGCGTGGTCGGCGTCCTGTGGTGCCTCTTCGACCGGCCGTGGCGCCAGTGCTGGCACGACAAGGCGGCCCGCACCTTCGTCGCCCGATAGGCCCAACCGCGCTCACCCGCCTCCCCCGGACGGCGGCCCGGCGGATGCGGGGCGCCCCGGGGCGCGGTCGACTCGGCCCATGACGACCGAACCGCCGCCCCCCGGGTCCGGCTCCTCGCCGGACGACGACCCGTTCCGCAAGCCGCCCCACTCCGGCGGCGGCACCCCGCACGACCCGCCGCCCTCCGGCGGCGGCAGCCCCTACGACCCGCCCCCGTCGGGCGGCGGGAACCCGTACGGCCCGCCTCCCGGCGGCGGCCAGGGAGCCCCCCCGCCCGGCGGGGGCGGCCCGTACGGCCGCAACCCCTACGACACGCCCCCGCCCGGCTCGGGCGGGGGACCGTACGGCGGGGCCGGGGGAGGCGGCCCCTACGGCGGCGACCCGCTGGCGGGCATGCCGCCGCTGGCGCCTAGTGGCAAGCGCGTACTGGCCCGCATCATCGACATGATCATCGTCGGTGTCGTGGTGTGGCTGCTCTCGCTGCTGTTCGGCGTCGGCACGTACGGCACCGACATCGACAACATCGAAGCGGGCGAGTCCTTCGGCCAGTCGCTGATCGCCGCCATCCTCTACATCGGCTACGACACGATCCTCACCGCCCGCACCGGCCAGACCCTCGGCAAGCGGCTGCTGCACCTGCGCGTCGCCGACCTGAGCAACGGCGCGACGCCTGGCATGCAGACCTCCCTGATCCGCGCGGTCGTCCTCTGGCTCCCCTTCGCCTTCTGCTGCGCCTGCGTCTGGACCGTCATCTGCGGCGGCTGGAGCTTCTTCGACCGGCCCTACAAGCAGGGCCTGCACGACAAGGCGGCGAAGACGGTGGAGGTCTCCACCGCCTGAGCGGCGGCCCCGCTCCCGGCAGGCCGCGCGGCGGCGGCAGCCGCACCAGGTCCCGGCCGGATCCCTCAAGGGGTCCGGCCGGGACCTGTTTTGTCGCGGCAGGGCCGGGCGCGCGGTGCCCGGCGGATGCTCAGCCCCGCAGTCCCCGCTCCCCGCCCGGCACGGCGACCCCGCCACGGGTGGCGGCGGGCCGGATGGGCTCCCGGCGCCCACCCGCCTCCGCCGCGCGGCGCGCCCCCGGCACGGCTCCCGCCGCCAGCAGCCCGAGGGCGAGCGCGGCGCAGGCGACCAGGGCGAGCCCCGGCCCTTCGGTTGTGCCGGTGAGCAGCAGCAGGGCGAGCGTGGCGAGGACCACGGTGGCCGAACCGGTGGCGTACTGGGCGGTGGTGGGGCGAGCCATGGCGGGACCGTCCTCGGCTTCTCGGGGATGTCGTGCCTCCGGTCCTGGTGGAGACGGGGAGGCGGTGGCGGGTTGGTGCGGCCGGCCGCGCGGGTGGGGCACCGGGCGGCCGGGCCAGGGCCGTGGCTCGGCCTCAGGGGGGCGATGCCCCACGCCCAAGGCCGGTAAGCCACCCGCCTCTTCGGCGGTGAGGCACACGGGGGCGCACGGAGTCACCGGGTGCGGAGCACTGGCGCCCGGCGGGCGCGCCCTCGTACAGTCGGCCGCCGCCCGGGCGCGTGTGCGGGCCAACTGGCCGCGCGCATAACGTTATTGACCTGTTCAAGTCAAGGTCTGTCTTTTCCTCCGCCACTCCGGTCGAATGTCGTCACTTGTGTTCCGTGCCGGGCGCGGACCCGGCAAGAGGCCGAAGTCCCCGGCGTCCGGCCTCCCCGGGAGGACAGCGCACACGTGAGCAGACATCGGAGAGCCTTCAGGGCCACCGCCCTGACCGTGGCCATCGCCGCGATAGGCGCCACCACCGCGACGATCGGCACCGCACAGGCCGCCGACCGCCCGGCGGGAGACGACACGGCCGTCGAGCGCCGCGACCCGGCACCGGCCAAGGGCCACGTCGAGCACAACCTCGAAGGCCCGTTCAGCGAGAAGCAGGAGAAGCAGCGGGGCGAGGCCCTGCGCCAGCTCATATCGGGCGACAAGAAGGCCAGCCAGCGCGGCGCCTCCCGGGTCCTCAGGCTGGACGACGGCAAGTACGTCGAACTGGGCCGGGAGAAGACCGACAAGATCTTCACCATCCTCGTGGAGTTCGGCGACAAGGTCGACGACACCACGATGTACGACCCGGACGGCCCCGACGGCCCCGAGGAACCCGTCGTCAAGTACGGCGGCGAGCCCGGCCCGCTGCACAACCAGATCGCCGAGCCCGACCGGAAGAACGACAACTCCACCGACTGGAGGGCCGACTTCTCCCAGGAGCACTTCCAGGACCTGTACTTCTCCACGGACAAGAAGAAGGAGTCCGTCAAGAAGTACTACGAGAAGCAGTCCTCCGGCCGCTACTCGGTCGACGGCGAGGTCTCCGACTGGGTCAAGGTCGAGTACAACGAGGCCCGTTACGGCTCCAACTACTGCGGCGACACCAACTGCGCCAACGTCTGGGACGCGGTCCGCGACGGCGTCACCCAGTGGGCCGCCGACCAGAAGGCCGCCGGCCGCACCGACGCCGAGATCAAGGAGCAGCTCGCCCAGTACGACACCTGGGACCGCTACGACTTCGACGGCGACGGCGACTTCAACGAGCCCGACGGTTACATCGACCACTTCCAGATCGTGCACGCCGGTGAGGACGAGTCCGCCGGCGGCGGCGCCCAGGGCACCGACGCCATCTGGGCCCACCGCTGGTACGCGTACGGCACCGACGCGGGCAAGACCGGCCCCGCCGACAACAAGGCGGGCGGCACCCAGATCGGCGACACCGGCGTCTGGGTCGGCGACTACACCGTCCAGCCCGAGAACGGCGGCCTCGGCGTCTTCGCCCACGAGTACGGCCACGACCTCGGCCTGCCCGACCACTACGACACCAGCGGCGCCGGCGAGAACTCCACCGCCTTCTGGTCACTGATGTCCTCGGGCTCCTGGCTCGGCACCGGCGAGAGCGAGATCGGCAACCTGCCCGGCGACATGACCGCCTGGGACAAGCTCCAGCTGGGCTGGCTCGACCACGCCACCGCGAAGGCCGGCACGAAGTCGACGCACAAGCTGGGCCTCGCCGAGTACAACACCAAGGACAAGCAGGCGCTCGTCGTCGAGCTGCCCGAGAAGGAAGTCACCACCACCATCACCGAGCCCGCCGAAGGCGCGGCCCAGTGGTGGTCCGACAGCGGCGACGACCTCAAGAACACCCTGACCCGCCCGGTCGACCTCACCGGCAGGTCCGCCGCCACCCTGGAGCTCCAGGGCTGGTGGGACATCGAGGAGAACTACGACTTCCTCTACACCGAGGTCTCCACCGACGGCGGCGCCGACTGGACCGCGCTCGACGGCACCGTGGACGGCAAGCCGCTGCCCCGCGACGGCGGCGACACCCCCGCGCTGCACGGCGTCTCCGACGGCTACCGCGCCCTCTCCTTCCCGCTGGACGCCTACGCCGGCCAGAAGGTCGAGCTGCGGTTCCGCTACCAGACCGACGGCGGCCTCTCCGAGCCCGGCTTCGCCGCCGACGCGATCACCCTGACCGCCGACGGCGAGGAGCTCTTCGCCGACGGCGCCGAGGACGGCGACAACGGCTGGAGTGCCGAGGGCTTCCAGCGCATCGGCGCCTCCTTCACCCAGGACTACCCGCAGTACTACATCGCCGAGAACCGCCAGTACGTCAGCTACGACACCACGCTGAAGACCGGCCCGTACAACTTCGGCTGGACCTCGACGCGCCCCGACTGGGTCGAGCACTTCCCCTACCAGAACGGTCTGCTGATCTGGCTGTGGGACACCTCCCAGAAGGACAACAACACCGGTGTCCACCCCGGTGAGGGCCGCGTGCTGCCGGTCGACGCCCACCCGAAGGCCGAGAAGTGGGCCGACGGAACGATCATGCGCAACCGCGTCCAGGCGTATGACGCGCCCTTCAGCTGGTACCCGACGCAGGGCTTCACCCTCCACCAGGACGGCAAGCCCGCCAAGGTCAAGCCGAAGCTCGGCATCCCGGTCTTCGACGACGGCTTCCCCGGCCGGTACTACGACGCGTCGAACCCCACCGGCTCGGTCAAGGTCACTGACACCAACACCCGGATCACGATCTCCAACGAGCCGCTGAGCGGCAAGACGATCACCGTGAAGGTCGGACCCTCGCTGAAGTAGCCAGCGAAACCGCAGGTCACAGGCGTATCGGTCGCTGCCCCCTAGCGGGCGGCGGCCGATCGCGCTTAGATGCACCCGTGACCGTCTTATTGACACGACTTCTCACGGGGGTGAGCTGAGCCATGGCCGCAGGCGGATTTGTCCGGATGCCGGGGGGTAGCGTGGTCGTCGCGCTGAGTCTTCCCGCGCCGTGTGCCGGGGGCGGGGAGCAGCGCGTACGCGTGCTCGTCCACGCCAAGAACCGGGCCCGGGCCCTGACCCGGCTCCGCAACCTCGGCCTGCGCGCCGTCTACCTCCGGGGGAACGCGGCTCCGCCGACGCCGGACGAGATCACGGCTGTGCTGCATCATCCCGACGGGCTGATATGGCGGACCGCCGGGGTGGAGCCTGGGGAGCCGGCAGGGGGTGCGGTGGCGGTGTCCCGGGCACCGGAGCTGTGGCGTCCCATCCGGGCCCTCCTCGTCTGACCCGCCTGGGCCTCGATCGCCGGCCGGGCTGTTCTCGGCTTCTGCCCGTCTCGCCTGTGCCGGTCCAAGATGGCCTCAATCGCCGACCGGGCTGAGTTTTGGCTGAGCTCGGCTCGGCTGTGCCGGTCACAGGTGGCCTCAATCGCCGGCCGGGCTTGGGGTTCGCGGTTTGTTCGCGGGGTGCCCTGAGGCGGTCCCGCCCCGGAGCAACGGCGAAACCCCGTGGCCAGGCCGACACTCAAAACACCGGCAACCGAGAAATCCCAGCCCGGCCGGCGCTTGAGGCCATCTTGGACCGGCACGGTCGAGCCGATCTCAGCCGAATCCCAGCCCGGCCGGCGCTTGAGGCCACCTGTGACCGGCACGGTCGAGCGGCGCTCAGCCAGAACCCAGCCCGGCCGGCGCGTGAGGCCGGGGAAGGCGGGCGGAGCCCGGCTCAGGGCTGGGCCAGGTCCCCGGTGAGGGAGGCGCCAGCCTCCCTGAGCTCGGCCACGGTGGCCTCGACCGAGTCGGGCGCGACCCCGGCGGCGAGGTCCAGCAGGACCCGCGTACCGAAGCCCGCCGCCAGGGCGTCCAAGGCCGTGGCGCGCACGCAGTAGTCGGTGGCGAGACCGACCACGTCCACATCGGTGACCCCTTGCCCCCGCAACCAGTCGGCCAGACCGACCCCGTTCTCGTCGACCCCCTCGAACCCGCTGTAGGCGGCCGTGTACGCCCCCTTGTCGAAGACGGCCTCGACCGCGCCGGAGGCGAGCGCCGGGGCGAAACTCGGGTGGAAGCTCGCCCCCTCGGTCCCGGCCACGCAGTGCGGCGGCCAGGAGTCGCGGAAGTCGGGGCGGGCCGAGAAGTGGTCGCCCGGGTCTATGTGGTGGTCCCGGGTGGCGACGACGTGGTCGTACAGTTCCCGCCCCGGCCCGTCGAGGTGCTCGGTGATCGCGGCGGCCACCTCGGCCCCACCGGTGACGGCGAGACTGCCGCCCTCGCAGAAGTCGTTCTGGACGTCGACGACGATCAGTGCGCGGCGCATGGCATGTCCTTCGGATGACGGGGCGGATACGGGAGCGGACAGGGGCGGGCGGAGCCGGGCGGCTCACCCCTCCGAGCCTAGGCACCGGCGGCCGCCCGCGGCAGGGGGGCGGCGGAGCTCAGCCCGGCTGCGGGGCGACGTACTCGGTCGGGATGACCGGCTCTCCCTTGGAGAGCTGGGTGGCGGAGAGCGGCAGCGCGGCCCGGGCGGCGGCGTGCCGCTCGCGCGCCGCGTCCATCGGCTCCCGGCCGACGACCTCGCCGCCGCGCACCAGCTCCACCAGCAACTGCGCGTCGGCCAGCTCCGCCGGGACCGACCCGGTGCCGACCACCTCGGCCTCGGCGGTGCCCTCGGCGTCCCGGCGGCGGGCCGCCCACTTCCGGCCGCCCAGCGACGTCTTCCCGCCCAGCGACTTCTTCGCCACCGGCTCCAGCGGCGCCCCCGGCTCGGTGGAGCGGGCCCGCGCCACCAGCTTGTAGACCATCGAGGAGGTCGGGTGCCCGCTGCCGGTCACCAGCTGGGTCCCGACCCCGTACGCGTCCACCGGCGCCGCGGCCAGCGAGGCGATGGCGTACTCGTCCAGGTCGGAGGTGACCACGATCCGGGTGTCCCGGGCCCCCAACCGGTCGAGCTGGTCGCGGACCCGGTGGGCGACGAGCAGCAGGTCCCCGGAGTCGATCCGGACCGCGCCCAGCTCAGGCCCGGCCACCTCGACGGCGGTCCGGACGGCTTCCTGGACGTCGTACGTGTCGACCAGCAGCGTCGTCCCCCGCCCGAGCGCGGCCACCTGGGCCTCGAAGGCGTCCCGCTCGCTGTCGTGCAGCAGGGTGAAGGCGTGCGCGCTGGTCCCGGTGGTCGGGATGTCGTAGCGGAACCCGGCCGCCAGATCGGAGGTGGTGGTGAAGCCGCCGATGTACGCGGCCCGGGAGGCGGCCACCGCCGCCAGCTCGTGGGTGCGGCGCGCCCCCATCTCGATCAGCGGCCGCCCGGCCGCCGCCGAGGACATCCGGGAAGCGGCGGCGGCGATCGCCGAGTCGTGGTTGAGGATGGAGAGGATCACCGTCTCCAGCAGCACGCACTCCGCGAAGGTGCCCTCCACCCGCAGCACGGGGGAGCCGGGGAAGTACACCTCGCCCTCCGGGTAGCCGAGGATGTCGCCGCTGAAGCGGTAGCCGGCCAGGTAGTCGAGGGTCGCCTCGTCCACCACGTCGTGCGCCCGCAGGTGGTCGAGCTGGGCCGGCTCGAAGCGGAAGTGCTCGACGGCGTCCAGGACCCGGCCGACCCCCGCCAGCACCCCGTACCGGCGGCCCTCGGGGAGCTTGCGGGTGAAGACCTCGAAGACGCAGGGGCGGTCGGCGGTCCCGGCGTGCAGGGCCGCCTGGAGCATCGTCAGCTCGTAGTGGTCGGTGAACAGCGCCGTGGAGGGCACCTCGACCGGCAGCCGCAACGCCTCCTCGCCGGTCCGTGCGGGCCGGGGTCCGGGCGCCGTGTTCCTGGGTTCCGCAGTGCTCACGGGGACAACCTCGCATTTCCGGGTGCGGCCGACGACCGCCACAGCGGCGGGCAGGGCTGGATGCTACCCCACTTAACGTCAGTATGACGATTTCCGGCGCCCGGGCCCACCCCCGCGGCGCGGCACCTCCCGGGCCCGCCGTTTGTGCGCCCGCGCGCCCCGGATGGCAGCATGGGCAGGGTGAGTGTGTCGCCCGCAGAGACCGAGCAACCCGCAGCGGCGGAGGAGACCTTCGCCGTACCCGAACCCGACCTGCCCTGGGTCACCATCGTCCACAACGACCCGGTGAACCTGATGAGCTACGTCGCCTACGTCTTCCAGGCGTACTTCGGGTACTCCAAGGAGAAGGCCAACAAGCTGATGCTCGATGTCCACCACAAGGGGCGCGCCGTCGTCTCCAGCGGCAGCCGCGAGGAGATGGAGCGCGACGTGCAGGCCATGCACGGCTACGGACTCTGGGCCACCCTCCAGCAGGACCGCGCCTGATGGCCGGGTACTTCGAGCCCACCGAGAAGGGCGCGGCGGCGGCGCTGGACGCCGTCGAGATCTCCATCATCCGCTCCCTCGCCGTCCAGCTCCTGGAGCTGATCGGCCCCGGCGACGACCATCTCGGCGACGACCCGCTCGCCGAGCTCTTCGCCGAAGGCCCCAGCGAGGCACCGACCGACCCGGTCCTGCGCCGCCTCTTCCCCGACGCCTACGCCGACCCGGCCACCGCCGACACCGCGCAGGAGGCCGAGGAGCTGCGTGCCCGTTCGGCCGAGTTCCGCCGCTTCACCGAGAACGACCTGCGCGCCGCCAAGCGCGAATCGGCGCTCCTGGTCGTCCGGACCCTCGACGCGGTCCCGGTCGACGGCGAGGGCGGCGGGACGCTGGAGCTGACGCCCGAGCAGTCGCGCCAGTGGATCGGCGCGCTGAACGACCTGCGGCTGGCCATCGCCGCGCGGCTGGACCTGCGGGACGAGTCGGACACGGACGAGCTGTTCCAGCTGCCGGACTCCGACCCTCGCAAGCCGATGGTGATCGCTCAGCTCTGGCTGGCGGGGCTGCAGGAAAGCCTGATCGAGACCCTGGCACCTCCTTCTTGAGCTTCGCTCGCCGCCGGGGCGCCACATGTCGTTGTCGAGACACCCTTTTTGGGAGCTTCGCTCGCCGCCGGGGCGCCACACGTCGTGGTGGGGGGGCCCCCACGACGGGTGCGCGCCGCACCCGCCGCCCGCAGCCGGGGGAGGAGAAGACAACCCCCCGAAAAACCCAAGACCC
>NZ_JBHXJE010000013.1:131097-137316 GCF_042723275.1 Streptomyces sp. NPDC058373
AGACACCCGACGTGCTCGTCCGCTGCGCTCCCTGCGCGCGACGGGTGTCTCGACAACGACGCGCCCCTTTGGCTCCCGAAGCTGGCTTGTCGCGGTGGGGCGGGTGAGAGCGCTGGGCGTGGGGACTCGTGCTGGCGTGGTGACCGCCTGTTCGCTCAACGGACGCCCAAATCCGGATAACGATGCCGTCAAAAGGTCGGCCTTCTATGGCTTCCGGCGTGCGGAATGTCCCCTTCTGTTTGTGGACCGGGTCACAGGCCGCTAAGTGGAATGAAAGCTTCCGCGTGGTAGACCTTCACGACCACCCACGCGGACGCCACCCCTGTTCTCGTGGGCGCGTCCCCGCCGGCGGACCTCGGTGGGCGGTACTCCATATCCACATCCGGGGGGATCGGGACCCGGGTCACGGCCGACGGAAGGCCATGGCCCGGCGGAGAAAGGCGCACCACCATGTCCTCGACTCAGGTCGACACCGTCAGCGACGGAGAGCCGGGCCCCGGGCGAGGCGACCCGTCCGCGCCGCACGGCGGCGAGGGATACCAGCGGGGCCTCGGCGCCCGCCAGATCCAGATGATCGCCATCGGCGGCGCCATCGGCACCGGCCTCTTCCTCGGCGCGGGCAAGGCCATCTCGAAGGCCGGCCCCAGCCTCATCCTGGCCTACGCGATCGCCGGCCTCGTCATCTTCTTCATCATGCGCGCCCTGGGCGAGCTGCTGATGTACCGGCCGGTCTCCGGCTCCTTCTCGGAGTACGCGCGGGAGTTCATCGGCCCGTTCGCCGGGTTCGTCACCGGCTGGACGTACTGGCTGTTCTGGGTGGTCACCGGCATCACCGAGGTGACCGCCGCCGCCCAGTACATGACGTACTGGTTCGACGTCCCGCAATGGGTGTCGGCCCTGCTCTTCACGATCATCCTCTACGGGGCCAACCTGATCTCCGTGAAGATCTTCGGGGAGCTGGAGTTCTGGTTCTCCATGGTCAAGGTCACCGCCATCGTCGGCATGATCCTGATCTGCGTCGGCATCCTGACGCTCGGCTTCTCCGACGCCGGTGACACCGCGACCGTCGCCCACCTGTGGAACCAGGGCGGCTTCTTCCCCGAGGGCATCGGCGGCACGCTGATGACGCTCCAGATCGTCATGTTCGCCTTCCTCGCGGTCGAGCTGGTCGGCGTCACCGCCGGCGAGTCCAAGGACCCCGAGAAGACGCTGCCCAAGGCGATCAACACCGTGCCGTGGCGCATCGCCGTCTTCTACGTCGGCGCGCTGATCATGATCCTCTCCGTGGTGCCGTGGACCGAGTTCCAGCCGGGCATCAGCCCCTTCGTGGCGGCCTTCGAGAAGATGGGGCTCGGCGTCGGCGCGGCCATCGTCAACTTCGTCGTGCTGACGGCGGCGCTCTCCTCCTGCAACTCCGGCATGTACTCCACCGGCCGGATGCTGCGCGACCTCGCCCTCAACGGGCAGGGCCCGAAGTTCTTCACCCGCCTCACCCGCAGCGGCACCCCGCTGGTCGGCACCACCTTCTCGGCGGCGCTGATGATGGTCGGCGTCTGGATCAACTACCAGTGGCCCGGCGAGGCATTCAACTACGTGGTCTCCTTCGCCACCATCTCCGGCATGTGGGCCTGGGTCATGATCCTGGTCTGCCAGATCCGCTACCGGGCCAAGGCCGACCGCGGCGAGCTTCCGGTCTCCACCTTCCGGGCGCCCGGAGCCCCGTACGCGAGCTGGTTCGCGCTCTGCTTCCTCGGGCTGGTCGTCGTCATGATGGGGATCGACCCCGACACCCGGATCTCGCTGTACTGCGCGCCGCTCTGGGCCGCGATCCTGGCCGTCTCCTACCGGGTGCTGCGCGCCCGCGACCCGCAGAACGCGTCGTTCGCCAAGCGCTGACCCCGCGCTCCCGGCCAGGCCCGGGAGCCTCAGGTCCACCATGCGGGCCCGTCCGTACCACCCCTCGGTACGAACGGGCCCGTCTGCTTATCCTGGGCCCATGCTGACCCTGACCCAGGCCCTCCACGACCAGATCGTCGCCCACGCGCGCGCCGACCACCCCGACGAGGCATGCGGCATCGTGGCCGGCCCGGCGGGCAGCGGCCGGCCCGAGCGGTTCATCCCGATGCTGAACGCCGCCAGGTCCCCCACCTTCTACGAGTTCGACTCGATGGACCTGCTCAAGCTCTACCGGGAGCTGGACGACAGGGACGAGGAGCCGGTGATCGTCTACCACTCGCACACCGCCACCGAGGCGTACCCCTCGCGCACCGACGTGACCTACGCCAACGAGCCCGGCGCCCACTACGTCCTCGTCTCGACCGCGGACACGGACGACGCCGGTCCCTTCCAGTTCCGCTCGTTCCGGATCGTGGACGGTGAGATCACGGAGGAAGACGTGCAGGTGGTGGCCGAGTACCCGGTCACGGGCTGAGGGCGGGGGAGCGGCCGCGGGCGGTGCGAGGCCTCCTCTTCCTCCGAGCTGTCCGCGATGCGGCCGCAAACCGTCCGCCTGTCAAGACGGTGCTGCGGAACACCGTGCGGGAATCGATACGATGACCGCATGGTTCCCCATGACGTGAGCGACAGGACGCAGGGCACGGCGCCCACCGCACTGTGCTCCGCCTCCACCCTCCTCCTGGGAGCCTTCGGACGCGGAGCGCGCCAGCGCCTGCACGTCGACCTGTGCCGGATCACCAGCACCACCTGTCAGGGCTGATCCCCGCCCCGACCGCCCCAGCCGCGGCCCTCGCGCCCCGACGGGCATCCCCGTGCCGCCGAGCCGCACACGCACGCCGTACCCACTCCACGACAGGAGCCCACGCCATGGCCATCGAGGTCCGCATCCCGACCATCCTCCGCACCTACACCGACGGCGCCAAGGCCGTCGAGGGCAGCGGCACCACGCTGGCCGAACTGATCGACGACCTGGAGACGCGGCACACCGGCATCAAGGAGCGCATCGTCGACGGCGACCAGCTCCGCCGCTTCGTCAACGTCTACCTGAACGACGAGGACGTCCGCTTCCTCGACTCGATCGACACCAAGGTCGCCGAGGGGGACAACGTCACCATCCTCCCGGCCGTCGCCGGCGGCTCCGCCCCGATGGCCGGACGGCGCGCGGGCGCGCTCTGATGCGGTACGACTCCCCGCTCGCCGCCGTCGGGAACACCCCGCTGGTCCGGCTGCCGAGGCTGTCGCCCTCCGAGGAGGTGCGCGTCTGGGCCAAGCTGGAGGACCGCAACCCCACCGGCTCGGTCAAGGACCGCCCGGCCCTGCACATGGTCGAGCAGGCCGAGAAGGACGGCCGGCTCACCCCCGGCTGCACCATCCTGGAGCCCACCAGCGGCAACACCGGCATCTCGCTCGCCATGGCGGCCAAGCTCAAGGGCTACCGCATCGTCTGCGTCATGCCGGAGAACACCTCCCAGGAGCGGCGCGACCTGCTCGCCATGTGGGGCGCCGAGATCGTCTCCAGCCCGGCCGCGGGCGGCTCCAACACCGCCGTCCGAGTCGCCAAGGAGCTCTCCGCCGAGCACCCGGACTGGGTCATGCTCTACCAGTACGGCAACCCGGACAACGCGGGCGCCCACTACGCCACCACCGGCCCCGAGATCCTCGCCGACCTCCCGTCGGTCACCCACTTCGTGGCCGGACTCGGCACCACCGGCACCCTCATGGGCGTCGGCCGCTACCTGCGCGAGAACAAACCCGACGTGGCGATCGTCGCCGCCGAACCGCGGTACGACGACGTGGTCTACGGGCTGCGCAACCTCGACGAGGGCTTCGTCCCGGAGCTGTACGACGCCTCCGTCCTCACCAGCCGCTTCTCGGTCGGCTCCGCCGACGCGGTCAGCCGCACCCGGGAACTGCTCCAGCAGGAAGGCATCTTCGCCGGGGTCTCCACCGGCGCCGCCCTGCACGCCGCCATCGGTGTCGGCCGCAAGGCCGTCAAGGCGGGCGAGAGCGCCGACATCGTCTTCGTCGTCGCCGACGGCGGCTGGAAGTACCTCTCCACCGGCGTCTACACCGCCGCCACCACCGAAGAGGCGATCGAGACCCTGCACGGCCAGCTCTGGGCCTGACCCCTCCCGGCCGCCCGTCGGCCGACCCCGCCCGCACCCGGCCGGGCTCCCCCGCGGAGCCCGGCCGTACGTGTGTCCGCACCCTCGCGTCCCGCCGCGCCACGCCCGGGCCGCACACCGCCCGAACCCCCGCCCCCACCGCCCTCCGAACCGGTGACACGCCAGGTGAGTTGCCCCACAACCGGCCGTCGCGCGGGACGGGGTGCCCCCTTCGGCCCGTAGTCTCGACGGACCCGCACGACCCCCCGTCCTTTCCAGACAGCGCGGAGGTTCCAGCTCCATGAAGCTCACCGTCGTCGGCTGCTCCGGGTCGTTTCCGTCCGCGGAATCGGCGTGTTCGAGCTACCTCGTAGAGGCCGACGGCTTCCAGCTGCTCCTCGACATGGGCAACGGCGCCCTCGGCGAGCTGCAGCGCCACACCGGTCTCTACGACCTCGACGCGGTCTTCCTCAGCCATCTCCACGCCGACCACTGCATCGACATGTGCGCCTACTTCGTCGCCCGGTACTACCGGCACGGCGACGGCCCCTGCGACGCGCTGCCGGTCTACGGCCCCGAGGGCACCCAGCAGCGGCTCATCACCGCCTACGGCGACAGCTCGGCCGACCACATGCCCGAGGTCTTCGACTTCCGCACCCTGACCACCGGCGCGTTCGACCTCGGCCCCTTCCACATCCGCACCGTCCGCGTCCCGCACCCCGTCGAGGCGTACGCGATCCGCGTCGAGCACGACGGCCGGTCGCTGACCTACTCCGGGGACACCGGGCCCTGCGCGGAACTCGACGCCCTCGCCGCCGGGAGCGACCTCTACCTCTGCGAGGCGGCCTTCACGCACGGCAAGGAGAACATCCCCGACCTGCACCTCAACGGCCGCCAGGCGGGCGAGTCCGCCCAGCGCGCCGCGGCCGGGCGGCTGCTGCTCACCCACATCCCGCCGTGGACCGACCCGCGCACCAACCTCACCGACGCCCGCGAGGTCTACGACGGCCCGGCGGAACTCGCCGGGCCCGGCGTCACGTACACCGTCTGACGCGTACACGTCCCGGAGGGCGGCCGCCGGGGAATCGCCTCGCGGCCGCACCCGTCCCTCCGCTACGCTCCTGCCATGGGCATCTCCATGAGCTGATCCGCGCCGCACCGGCCGCGCACCGCCGCCCCCGCCCGAGAGCGAGGGGCCGGGCGGCGCGCCGCCGGTCCCGCGCGCCCTTCCCGGTATCCAGCTCAGGAGCAGCAGCGCTCATGCCCCACACCGATCCGCACACCCCCGCCCGCCACCCTTCCGCCGCCCCGGCCCTGGACGCCCGCGTCGCCCGGCTGCGGCAGGCCGCGCACGCCGAACCCCGGCTCGAAGGCGTCCTCCTCTACGGCTCCTGGACCACCGGGGAGGCCGACGCGCACTCCGACGTCGAGGCGTACCTCTTCCTCGGCGACGGGCACGCCGACACCTTCGACGGGCCCGGCTTCCTGCGGGAGCTGGGCCCGTTGGCGCTCGACCACACCAACCAGTTCGGCATCCTCGCCGTGGTCTTCGACGACGACCTGATGCGAGGTGAGTTCCACCTGGAGGAGGCCGGGCCCGGGATCGCCGCCGTCCGGGGCTGGCGCGGCATGGTCCACCTGCCGGACCCGGCCGCCGCCGTCCTCCTCGACCGGACCGGACGGCTCACCGAGGCCGCCGCCCACCTCACCGAGCCGCTCGCCCCGGAGCCGGTGGAGAGTGCCGCGCACCTCACCGGGGAGCTGGCCAACTGGACGCTGATGCTCGCCCACCTCCTCGCCCGCCGCGAGGACGCCCGCGCCCACAACCTGCTGCACGCCATGGTCTCCCCGCTCCAGCTCAAGCTCTGCCGCCTGCTGCGGGGCAGCACCGACCACTGGCTCACCCCGAGCCGCGCCGCCGAACGGGACCTGCCGGCGGCCGACCTCGCCCGGCACACCGCCACCACCGCCCGGCTGGACGCGGTTGAGCTGCGGGAGGCCGCCCGCGCCTCCTGGCACTGGTCGCGGGAGCTGGCCGCCGAGGCCCGCTGCCGCTGGGGCACCCCGGTGCCCGAGGCGCTGCACGCGCGGATCGCCGGGCTCCTCGACCGGGACTGACCGGAGCCGTACGCCGCCGTGCCCCCGCCCGGAGCTCGGG
>NZ_JBHXJE010000014.1:0-128596 GCF_042723275.1 Streptomyces sp. NPDC058373
CGGCAGCCGTACGCGCCCGCGGCGTCCCCCGTCTCCCCCGGCCCGCAGGCGGAACCTTTGGCGCCCTCCCCGCAGGACCGCGCCCGATCGGGTACCCGGAACGGATTCGGGCACTTTCCGGACCCCTCATCGGCCCGAAACGGGCAGCGTTCCGCCCGCCCCCTGCCCCCTTCCCGCCGCTGACCAGTGCTGCCCACCCAGCCCGAACGGGCAAGAACGGGCATCACCGGCCCCGCGCAGAAGCTGGCCGAGCCACGGGAGATGCTTGTACAAACGACACGTGAGCCCGAACGGACTGGCGCGGGCTCCGACCTGGACCGCACCGAAGCAGAACCGGAAGGGCGCCGTGGGCACCGAGGAACGCCGCAGAGGGATTCTCCACACGGCCCGCCGCGACGGGTCGGTGGAGGTGAACGCGCTCGCTGCCCTGTTCCGTGTGGCGAAGGAGACCATCCGCCGCGATCTGCACGTACTGGAGGAGCACGGCCTCGTCCGCCGGACGCACGGCGGAGCCTATCCGGTGGAGTCGGCGGGGTTCGAGACCACGCTCGCCGTCCGCACCACCCGCAACGTGCCGCAGAAGTCGCGGATCGCGGCCACCGCGGCCGACCTGCTCGGCGACGCCGAGACCGTCTTCGTCGACGAGGGCTTCACCCCGCAGCTCATCGCCGAGGCGCTGCCGAAGGACCGGGAGCTGACCGTCGTCACCGCCTCGCTGGCCGTCGCGACCGCGCTGGCCGGGGCGGAGAAGACCGCCGTGCTGCTGCTCGGCGGACGGGTGCGCGGCGCCACCCTGGCCACCGTCGGGCACTGGGCCGGGCGGATGCTCGGTGACTTCGTGGTCGACCTGGCGTTCATCGGCGCCAACGGCATCTCCCGCTCGTACGGCCTGACCACCCCGGACCCGACGGTCGCCGAGGTCAAGGCGCAGGCGGTGCGGTGCTCGCGGCGGCGGATCTTCGCCGGGCTGCACACCAAGTTCGGCGCGGTGAGCTTCTGCCGGTTCGCGGAGGTCGCCGACTTCGAGGCGATCGTCACCGACACCGGCCTCACCTCCGCGGAGGCCCAGCGCTACTCCCTCCTCGGCCCCCAGGTCATCCGCGTCTGACCTGACCCCGACGTACCCCCCAAGCCCTCCCCCGGGCACTGCCCCGCGACCGCCGGGGCGGGGCCTGTCATGCCCGCACCATCCACCTTCCCCACCGAGCCGCGACCCCTCAGGAGTTCCCATGGCCCACCTGCGACCACGCCACGGACCGCGCCGCCTCCTCCGTACCGGTGCGGCGGCGGCCGCCCTGGCGCTGCTCTCCGGATGCGCCGGGGCGGGCGGCACCTCGTTCGGGGGCGGCGACGCGCTCAACGTCCTGATGGTGAACAACCCGCAGATGGTCGAGTTGCAGAAGCTCACCGCGAAGCACTTCACGAAGGAGACCGGCATCAAGGTCCACTTCACGGTGCTGCCGGAGAACGACGTGCGCGACAAGGTCAGCCAGGACTTCTCCAACCAGGCCGGCCAGTACGACATCGCCACCATCAGCAATTTCGAGCTGCCGTTCTTCGCCAAGAACGGCTGGCTGCAGGAGCTCGACGGCTACGTGCGCGAGGACCCCGGCTTCGACCAGGACGACATCCTCCCCCCGCTGCGCGAGTCGCTGACCGCCGAGGACGGCAAGCTCTACGCCCAGCCGTTCTACGGCGAGTCCTCCTTCCTGATGTACCGCAAGGACATCTTCGAGGAGGAGGGGCTGACCATGCCCGAGAAGCCCACCTGGAAGGAGGTCGCGGAGCTGGCCGAGCGGACCGACGGCAGCCGCCCCGGGATGAAGGGCATCTGCCTGCGCGGACTCCCCGGCTGGGGCGAGGTCATCGCCCCGCTCACCACCGTGGTCAACACGATGGGCGGCACCTGGTTCACCGAGGACTGGGAACCCCAGCTCACCTCGCCGGAGTTCAAGAAGGCGACCAAGTTCTACGTCGACCTGGTCCGCTCCCACGGCGAGCGCGGCGCCCCGCAGTCCGGGTATGCCGAGTGCCTGAACAACATGACGCAGGGCAAGTCGGCCATGTGGTACGACGCCACCGCCGGCGCGGGCTCGCTGGAGGCGTCCGGCTCACCGGTGAAGGGCAAGATCGGGTACGTACCGGCGCCCGTCGAGCAGACCAAGAGCTCCGGCTGGCTCTACACCTGGGCCTGGGGCCTGCAGAAGGCGTCCATCAAGACCGACGACGCCTGGAAGTTCATCTCGTGGGCCTCCAGCAAGGAGTACGAGGAGCTGGTCGGCGCCACCAGCGGCTGGTCCAACGTGCCCGCGGGCAAGCGCGCCTCGACCTACGAGAACCCCGACTACCGCGCCGAGGCCGGAGCCTTCGCGGACGTCACCGAGCAGGCCATCTCCTCGGCCGACCCGAAGAACCCGGGTACCCAGCCACGGCCCACGGCGGGCATCCAGTTCGTCGGCGTACCGGAGTTCACCGACCTGGGCACCCGGGTCGCGCAGGAGATCAGCGCCGCCATCGCGGGCCGCCAGTCGGTGGACGCCGCGCTCGCCACCTCCCAGAAGCTGGCCGAGAAGGTCGCGGAGGAGTACCGATGACCGCATCCACCGCCCCGGCCAAGGCCACCAGGCCACCGGCCCCCGTGCCACCCGCCGCCACCCGGGGCAGCCGGGCCAAGGCGTGGGCGACCCGCGCGCCGCTCCTTCCGGCGCTCGTCTTCCTCGTCCTCGTCACCCAGCTGCCGTTCGTGGCGACCCTGGTCCTCTCGCTCTTCGACTGGAACGCCCTCAGCCCGGAGAAGCGCCACTTCACCGGCTTCTCCAACTACGCCTCGGTCTTCACCGACGCCGCCCTGCGCGACGCGGTGATCACCACGGTGATCCTCACCGCCTCGGTGGTGCTGGTCAGCGTGGCGCTGGGCCTGGGCTTCGCCCTGCTGCTCAACCGCCGGTTCTTCGGCCGCGGCATGGTCCGCACGCTGCTGATCACGCCGTTCCTGCTGGTCCCGGTCTCCGCGGCGCTGCTGTGGAAGCACGCGCTGTACAACCCGGAGTACGGCCTGTTCAACGGCGCGCTGAACTGGTTCGGCTCGCTCTTCGGCGTCGAGGACGTGGCCCAGCCGGACTGGATGTCGTCGATGCCGCTGGCGGCCGTGGTGGCCGCGCTGGTGTGGCAGTGGACGCCGTTCATGATGCTGATCCTGCTGGCGGGGCTGCAGAGCCGCCCGGACGACATGATGGAGGCGGCCCGGATCGACGGCGCCGGACGGTGGCAGACCTTCGCCTTCCTGACCCTCCCCCACCTGCGGCGCTACCTGGAGCTGGGCATCCTGCTCGGCTCGGTGTACATCGTGCAGAACTTCGACGCGGTCTTCACCCTCACCTCGGGCGGTCTCGGCACCGCCAACCTCCCCTACACCGTCTACGAGACCTTCTACCGGGCCCACGAGTACGGCCTGGCCTCCGCCGTCGGCGTCGTCGCGGTGATCGGCACGGTGCTCATCGCCACCGTCGCCCTGCGGGTGGTCTCGTCCCTCTTCCGCGAGGAGGCGAGCCGCGCATGAGCGCCTCGACCACAGCCCCGGCCACCCCGCCGACCGGCCCGGTCGCACCCCGTACCACCGCCGAGGCCCGCCCCCTGAACCGTCCGCCGCGACGGCGCGCCACCGGGGTCGCCGTCACCGCGTGGGTGCTCGCCCTGCTCTTCTGCTTCCCCGCCCTGTGGATGGTGCTGACCTCCTTCCACGCGGAGTCCGACGCGGCGACCAACCCGCCGTCGTTCGCGGCCTCCCTGACCCTCGACGGCTACCGCACCTTCTTCGGCGGCGGAGGCGGCCCGACCCCGTGGCCGCCCCTGGTCAACTCCCTGACGGCGTCCTTCTTCTCCACCCTGCTCGTCCTGCTGCTGGCGCTCCCGGCGGCGTACGCCCTCTCCATCCGCCGGGTCCGCAAGTGGACCGACGTGCTCTTCTTCTTCCTCTCCACCAAGATGCTGCCGGTCGTGGCGGGGCTGCTGCCGGTCTACCTGTTCGCCCGCAACACCGGGCTGCTGGACAACATCTGGCTGCTCGTCCTCCTCTACACCTCGATGAACCTGCCGATCGCGGTGTGGATGATGCAGTCCTTCCTCTCCGACGTGCCCGTCTCGATCATCGAGGCGGCGCAGGTCGACGGGGCGCGGCTGCCGACGGTGCTGAGCCGGGTGGTCGCGCCGGTCGCCGCGCCCGGCATCGCGGCCACCGCGCTGATCTGCTTCATCTTCAGCTGGAACGAGCTGCTCTTCGCCCGCGTGCTGACCGGCGTCGTCGCCTCGACCGCCCCCGTCCATCTCACCACCTTCGTCACCAGCCAGGGCCTCTTCCTGGCTCAGCTCTGCGCCGCCTCGGTGGTCGTGTCCCTGCCGGTGCTCGCCGCCGGCTACGCCGCCCAGGACAAACTCGTCCAGGGCCTTTCTCTGGGAGCAGTCAAATGAAGGCAGCCATCGTCGAAACCGTCGGCAAGGTGTCCCTCACCACCGTGCCCGACCCGGAGCCCGGCCCCCGCGACGTGGTCGTCAAGGTCGCCTCCTGCGGGCTCTGCGGCACCGATCTGCACATCCTCCAGGGCGAGTTCGCCCCGACGCTGCCGATCGTGCCGGGCCACGAGTTCGCCGGGGAGATCGTCGCCACCGGCTCCCGGGTCACCGAACTCGCGGTCGGCGACAAGGTCGCCGTCGACCCGTCCCTGCACTGCCACGAGTGCCGCTACTGCCGCTCGGGCCGCGGCAACCTCTGCGACAACTGGGCCGCCATCGGCGTCACCACGGCCGGGGGCGCCGCCGAGTACGCCGTCGCCCCCGTCGCCAACTGCGTCCGCCTCCCCGAGCACGTCGACGTCCGCGACGCCGCCCTCATCGAGCCGCTCTCCTGCGCGGTCCGCGGCTACGACGTGCTGCGCGGCAACCTCGGCTCCGAGGTCCTCATCTACGGCTCCGGCACCATGGGCCTGATGATGCTGGAGCTGGCCAAGCGCACCGGCGCCGCCTCCGTCGACGTCCTCGACGTCAACCCGGAGCGGCTGGCCACCGCCGACCTCCTCGGCTGCTCGTCCACGGCCGCCCGCGCCGAGGAACTCGACCGCCCGCGCGGCTGGGACGTCGTCATCGACGCCACCGGCAACGCCCAGGCCATCCAGGACGGCCTCGGCCGGGTCGCCAAGGGCGGCACCTTCCTCCAGTTCGGCGTCTCCGACTACGCCACCACCGCCGTCATCGAGCCGTACCGCATCTACAACCAGGAGATCACCATCACCGGCTCGATGGCCGTCCTGCACAGCTACGAACGCGCCGCCGCCCTCTTCGCCTCCAGCGTCCTCGACCCGGCCGTCTTCATCAGCGACCGGCTCCCGCTGGACCAGTACCCGCAGGCCATCGAGCGGTTCCAGGCGGGCCAGGGGCGGAAGATCGTGGTGGAGCCCTGGGGGTGAGGGCCTCCGGGGGGGGCGGTCACGTCCCCTGAGCGCCGGTGGTGGGCGGGACCGGGCCGGACTCCTGCCGGCCCAGTCCCGTCCAGTACACCGAGGCAGTGCCTCGGTCCGCGCCTGCCTACTCCTGCGACAATGTCGGCTGCGACCACCGAGCCGGAGGCACTGATCCCCCGCCCAGCAAGCGGCGCAGCATGGCCGCGTCCTCCTCCCCGAGTGGCCGTAGGAGACGGAGCGCAGTTCCCAGAAGGTCGGCATACGAGAGCAACGCCCGAGCGCCGGGCGGGCCAGCCGTCCGGGTGGAGAAGTTGCATCGCAAGGCGTACCCTCCCGGGGTCTTCGCCAGGGCCTCGACAACCTCCTCCTGCTGTCCCAAGGCCGCGCTGAAGCCGTCCAGTTGCGGATCGTTGGTGACATCCTCCCCAGGGGATTCGTAGCCGATACTCCGGTTCGGCGTCGTCATGCGAATCGAGGTGAGCGTGATGCCATGGCTGTTCGCCCGCTCACGGACCTCTGCCAGAAGAGGGGCCTCCCGCTCCTCGGGGTACTCCAGATCCTTGCGGCTCCCGGCGACGTACGCGATGAAATCGGGACCCTGCAGAGCCAGGCGTCCCCGGTCCACCGTCCACCGCCAGCTGCCACCCGCACCGGAACCCGCGGCACGCCCTTCGAGGACCACGCAGACATGGGCCTTCCAGGCGCCGACCGCGCTGCGCATGAGGTGCTGCAAGTTCTCCGTGTCCTGAACCCCGCTTTCAAGCAGGGGCTTGACGTGCACCAGTGGCTGGATGCGCCGCCAGAAGTCCTCTTGATCGATCTCCTGGGACGACAACAGCGGTACGACCAACGGCCGCTGCTCCCGGTCGAGCAGCATCACGTCATTGGCGACGCTCCCCCGCTTACCGGCCATCACGCATCGTCTCCAGCGCCGCAGAACCTGTGGAGAGGCCAGCCCGCACGCCCCGCGCCCCATGGTGGGGAAAACCCCACCACCAGGTCTCGACCTGGCTGTCATGACCTGGGGCGCAGAGTTGGCTGCAATGGACTGGTGCTGACTCACCAGGTGCAACAGTCGTGGAAGACCCGGACGTTGTGGTGCTGCGGATGGCTCGTGGCCGCGGTCTGGGCCGCCGCCTTCCCGCTGGTCTCCGCGCTCGGGCCGCACCGCGTCTGGGGGACGAGCGCCTGCGTCGGGTATCTGTGCGCGGCCGTCGCCGTCCTCTCCTGGCGCTCGCGCGGCCGGGTCCTCTCGGTGGGGATCGCCGGGTTCGGGGCCGTC
Source organism: Streptomyces sp. NPDC058373 (assembly GCF_042723275.1). Classification (NCBI taxonomy): domain Bacteria; kingdom Bacillati; phylum Actinomycetota; class Actinomycetes; order Kitasatosporales; family Streptomycetaceae; genus Streptomyces; species Streptomyces sp. NPDC058373. The sequence goes on from NZ_JBHXJE010000014.1 coordinate 6,736, forward strand.
CTCGCGCCCCTCACGGTGCTCGTGCTGTCCGGTGGGGCGCAGAGCGAGGTCGGTGTCGTGGAGCGGGCCGGGCTGCTGACGGCGAGTCAGGGCACCCCTTACCTGGCCGATCCGCAGGCCGTCGTGGAGGTCACCCCCTACCTGCCCGGCATGGCGCTGTTCGGGCTGCCGGGGGCGCTGACGGCCGGCGGCTGGGAGCCGTTGCGGTTCCTCGGGGACGCGCGGCTCTGGTGCGCGGCGGCCTTCCTCGGCTGCCTCTGGGCGGCGGGCCGTGTCCTCGGCGGCAGAGGCGCCGGACAGCTCGTGGGCGCAGCACTGATCGTTTCGCCGGTGGTGGCGCTGCCGCTCGCCGTCAGCGGTGTCGACCTGCCGCTCATCGGACTGCTCTGCCTGGCCCTGGCGGCGGCCGCCCGGCGCCGCCCGGTGGCCGCCGGGCTCGCCCTGGCCCTGGCCTGCTCCCTGAAGTGGACGGCGTGGCCCGCCGTCGCCGTCGTCGCGGCCCTCCTCGCCCACCGCGCGGGAGCGGGCGCCGCCGTCCGCGCCACGGGGGTGGCGGTGGCCGGGACGGTCCTGGCGGTCCTGCCGAGCGCCCTGCTGTCGCCGGGCCCCCTGGTCGAGCAGGTCTTCGCCTTCCCCACCGGGCGGGGCGAGTGGGAGACCCCGGCGGCCAGCCCGCTGCCCGGACGACTCCTCGCCGACCTCGGCCCCTTCGGCTGGTACGCGGCCGTGGCCCTGCTGGCGGCGGGCGGGGCGGCCGTCGCCGCCTCCCTGTGGGTCCGGCCGCCGCACGGCCTGGTCCCGGCCGCCGACCGGCTGGCGGTGGGGCTCTGCACCGCCTTCCTGCTGGCACCGGCGGGCCGGTTCGGCTACCTGGCGCTGCCGGTCCTCCTCAGCGTGTGGGCCCGGCTGGCCGAGGCGCCCTCACGGGCGGCCCCCGCCAGGAGCCTCGTCGTGGCGGCCGGGCCCGCGGCCCGTCCCGTCCCGGTCGGCGGTGGCCGGTGAGCGCGCGGCGTACGGCGGCTTCATCAAGGCCGACGTCGAGGGCACCGAATCGGCCGTGCTACGCGGCGACTCGGCCCCACCGCGGCGCCACCGGCCCACGCTGCTCCTGGAGATCGAGCACCGGCACCTCGCGAAGTCCGGCGGCGGCCCGGCCGAGCTGCTGAGCCACCAGTTACGGCTACCGCGAGCACCGCGGACAGCACGGCCGTTGGGTCCCCGCGCTCCGCCCCGTGCCCTCTGCTCCCTGGATCACCGAGGGCTGCCGCAACCACCTCTTCACCGCCTGACCGCCCTGTCCCCCGTCCCCGCAACCTCCGTGAGGCAGCGACCACCCATGAACACCACCCTGATCGTCACCAACGACTTCCCGCCGCGCCAAGGCGGCATCGAGACGTTCGTGCACGCCATGGCGGCACGCGTCCCCGGCAACGACGTGGTCGTCCACACCTCGTCCGAGCCGGGCGCCGCCGCGTACGACGCCACGCTGCCCTTCCCGGTGATCAGAGATCCGAGCCGCATGCTGCTGCCCACTCCCCGGGTGACCCGCCGGGCCCTGGAGATCGCCCGTGAACACGGTTGCGACCGGGCGTGGTTCGGGGCGGCGGCGCCGCTCGCGGCGATGGCGCCCGCGCTGCGGCGCGGCGGGGTGCGCCGTCTGGTCGCCACCACGCACGGCCACGAAATCTGGTGGGCCCGCACCCCCGGGGCGCGGCAGGTGATGCGGCGTATAGGGGACCACGTCGACGTCGTCACCTACCTGGGCGAGTACACCCGGCGCCGCATCGCGCCCGCCCTCGGGCCGCGCGCCCGGCTCGCTCGGCTGGTGCCGGGGGTGGACGCGGCGGAGTTCCGGCCCGCGCCCGGCCAGGCCCGGCAGGTCCGCGAGCGCCACGGCCTGGTTGGCCGGAAGGTCGTCCTGTGCGTCTCCCGGCTGGTGGCGCGCAAGGGCCAGGACACGCTGATACGGGCGCTGCCCCGCATTCGGCACGCGGTGCCCGACGCGGCGCTGCTCATCGTGGGCGACGGCCCGGACCAGAAGCGGCTGCACCGGCTGGCGGGCCTGTACGGGGAGGGCCACGTCGTCTTCGCCGGGGGCCTCGACCACGCCTCGACGGCCGCCTACTACGCGGCCGCGGACGCCTTCGCCATGCCCTGCCGGACCCGGAAGGCGGGGCTGGAGGCGGAGGGGCTGGGCATCGTCTTCCTGGAGGCGGCCGCCAGCGGCCTGCCCGTGGTGGCCGGCGACTCGGGCGGCGCGCCGGACACCGTGCGGGACGGGGAGACGGGCACGGTGGTCGACGGCACGGACCTGACCGCCGTCGCCGACGCCGTGGCTGCCGTCCTCACCGATCCGGTGCGGGCCGCCACCATGGGGCGGGCCGGGCGGAAGTGGGTGGAGGGCCACTGGTCCTGGGACGCGTCGGCGGACCGCCTGAACCAGCTGCTCACCCCGGGCACGGACCGGCTGCGGACCGCCTTTGGCGAATGACCCGGAGGGCTCAGGCGGCGGGGTCCTCGCGGCGGAGGTGGGCGAGCACCGCCAGGACCCGGCGGTTGCCCTCGGCCGGGTCGAGCTCCAGTTTCATGAAGATGCTGCTGGCGTGCTTGACCACCGACGCCTCGGTGATGGTGAGTCGCTGGGCGATGGCCTGGTTGTTGAGGCCCTCCGCCATCACGGCGAGCACCTCCCGCTCGCGCGGGGTGAGCCGCTGGAGGGGCTTGTCGGCGGTCCCCTGCTGGAGCAGCACCCGCACCACCTCCGGGTCGATCACGGTCTGCCCGGAGGCGACCCGGTCGAGTGCGTCGAGGAAGTCGGTGACCTCGCCGACCCGGTCCTTCAGCAGGTAGCCGAGACCGCCCGCGGCCGACGAACCGCTGAGCAACTGGGTGGCGTAAGCGGTGGCGACGTACTGCGACAGCACCAGCACCGGCAGGGACGGGTCCTCTCGGCGCAGCTCCAGGGCCGCGCGCAGCCCCTCGTCGCGGAAGCCGGGCGGCATCCGTACGTCGGTGATGACCACGTCCGGCCGGCCGGCCGCCACGGCGCGGGCCAGTTCCGCGGCGTCGCCGACGGCGGCGGTCACCTCGTGCCCGACCCGGGAGAGCAGTTCGACCAGTCCGGCGCGGAGCAGGACGGCGTCCTCTGCCAGCACTACACGGAGCACGGCACCTCCACCCGGAGCTGCGTGGGTCCGCCGACGGGACTGGTCACGATGAGCCTGCCTTTCAGAATGGCCACCCGGTCCGCCAATCCTTGCAGACCGGCCCCGGCCCCGGGGTCGGCGCCGCCGTGGCCGTCGTCGGTGACGAGCAGGACGAGGGTGTCGCCCCTGAGCCGGCCCACGACGGACACCTGGTCCGCGCCGCTGTGCTTGGAGGCGTTGGTCAGCGCCTCGGTGACGGTGAAGTACGCCGTGGTCTCCACGGCCGACGGCAGCCGGTGCGGCAGGTCCAGGTCGACGGTGACGGGAATGGGGTTGCGCAGGGCGAGTTCGGCGACCGCCGCGGGCAGCCCGTGGTCGGTGAGCACCTGCGGGTGGATGCCGCGTACCAGGGAACGCAGCTGGTCCAGGGCTCGGCGAGCCTCACCCCTGGCCCGGGTGACGAGCGGGCCGGCGCCCGAGTCCTGGCCACCCAGCTCCAGTTCGGCCAGGCCCAGCGTCATGGTGAGGGCGACGAGCTGCTGCTGCGCCCCGTCGTGCAGGTCCCGCTCGATGCGGCGGCGCTCGGCCTCGAAGGCGTCGACCAACCGGGCCCGGGAGCGGGTGAGTTCGATGACCCTGCTGCTGAAGTCCTCGTCGCGGGCGGAGAGCAGGAACTGGGCGACGCGCACCTGGACCCCGGCCAGCAGCCCGCCCGCGTACGCCGAGACGACCAGGCCCACCAGCCCGGTGGCGCTGCCGGGCAGAGCGGCGACGGGGTCGGAGATCGGCTGTCCGGGCACCAGCATCACCGTGTCGGGGGCGATGGCCCAAACGATCACGGGGGTCGCCGTGAGGATCAGCGAGAGCCCGAGCAGGGCGGCGAAGCCGATCCCCGTCGCCGTGAAGACGACCCCGAGCAGCAGCATGTACGCCAGCTCCCGCCAGGTCGCCCGCTCCCGCAGCCGGGTGCGCAGCCACGGCAGCGCACTGGTCCCGGGCAGGGAGCCGTGCGGGTCGAGGAGCGGATCCGGTTCGACGAGCCGCAACCGGCGCCGCTCCAGGGCCGCGACGGGTATGCCGACGACGGCCAGGGCCAGCAGGACCAGCAGCCCCACGCCCACCACCGACAGGCCCACGCCGACGAGGAGCAGGGTGGCGCACAGGAGGAGCACCACGGGTCCCACGACCAGGCCGCTCAGCAGGAAGGCCCAGGAGCGCAGAGGCCAGGCGGAGAACAGGAAGCGCACCGGGCGCCGTCGCACGGCCTCCCAGACGGCTACGGTCATGGTGCGTGTTCCTCCGAGGGCCGTGGCGCGGGCGGCTGCACCGGGAACTCTAACGGTCCTGTGGCGGGCGCCGGTTGTAGGGAAAACCCTCCCCCGAGACTCTCCGCAGGCCCACTGCCCCGCGCCGTCGTCTCTGCTGGACTGGGAACATGCCCCTGCTCACCGACATCCAGCTCCCCGCCATCCAGCTTGCGGCCGTCTCCAAGAGCTATCCGAGCACCGCGGGTCCCGTCCCCGTGTCGCCGCTCCTTGCCGAGCGGCTTCGTCCACGGCCAGCAGTAACCGGCGACCATGCGCGCGGACGCGCCGGCAAGCGCCTGCGTGCGGATGATCTGTTCAAGCTCCTCCGGAGTGTCCGCCACTTCGATGTGCACCAGCCCGTCAGGTCGCCAGGCGCCGGGTTCCCCATCGGCCACACCGAGCAACGCCCTCACCCATCGGACGTAAGCGTCACTGCCACCACATCGAAACCGTTCCCGCAGTTTGTACGGGACGACCATAGCGTCGTGCCGGGCGGCGGCGTCCTTGATCAGATCGACGGTACCGACGTCGTGCGGACGCACGGACTGCCCCTCGTCCAAGAAGAACACCGTCAAGCGGGACGCGGCGAGGAGTTCGTCCACCTGCGGGCCCGTGCCCCAGTCCTTCTGCTTCCAGAGCCGACTGGTCGACCGATCCCGGAGACGATGTGCCTCGTCGCGGATCAACACGTCCAAGGGAGGGTCGGGCGGGGTGACGAAGCTACTGAAGTACGTGAACGTCTCCTTGAACTGCCGGTCTCCGTAGCCGACATGCTCCTGGAGGGCGCCGTTGAAGGCACGGCTGCCACTGGCGTACATGACGGTACGGCCTTGGGCCTCCAGCTCCGCTTTGATCTGCAGACCAATCGCGCTCTTCCCCGTCCCCGCGCCCCCGGTCACCAGGCTCTCAGCCCATGCGGAACGCTCCGATTCCGAGGCGTCTGCTCCCGAAAATGCCGCCAACGAGCAGCAAGGTGCGGCACCATCCGGTCCCGCGAACGTCCTGTGCCCGCGAACTGGGGACCCGCCTCTTGGTCCTGGTCGAGGGCATCGGGGCCGGGTCGCGCCGTGGGCGCAGGCCGCCCGACGCGTGGAGGCGCGAAAACTGTAGCGGCGTCCGAGCGCAGGTGCCCCAGAGCGCCCCCGGCCCGGCCCGAACGGGGCGGGAGCGTACGGCCGGTGTGCGGTGATCAGCGGAGGGGAACACCGGGGCCCAGCGGGATACCGAGGCCGTACCAGATCGCGAAGAACGCCGACCACGCGATCAGGATGGAGACGGCGGTCGGGACGGTGAAGGACATCAGGGTCCCGATTCCCGCGTCTTTTCGGTACTGCTGCACGAATCCCAGAGCGAGTACGAAGTAGGGGCTCATCGGTGTCACGGCATTGGTGACCGAGTCACCGATCATGAAGGCGACCTGGGCCGCCTCCGGCCTGATGCTCAGGTACATCATCATGGGCACCAGGATGGGGGCCAGGATCGCCCACATCGCCGAGCCGCTGGTGATGAGCATGTTCAGCAGGCATACGGCCAGCAGGACGGCGAGCAGTACCAGCAGGTGGGGGGCGTTCAGCGAGTGCAGGATTCCGGCGCCCTGGACGGTCAGCACGGCTCCGATACCTGTCCACTCGAAGTAGGCCAGGAACTGCGAAACGGCGAAGAAGAGCACGATGACCGGGGCGATTCTGCTCACCCCATCGGCCATGATCGTCGGCACGTGGGACAGCGAGGGCACGGTGCCCACGCACCGGCCGTAGACGAATCCCAGCAACGCGAACAGGAGGGCGATGAACACGCTGATGTTCACCACGACCACCGAATTCACGATGCTGCCGTTCTCACCGAGCAGCGGCGAGCCCGGCACCGACGCCAGGGCCACCACCAGGGCCGCGTAGAGGACGAAGACGCCGGCCGCCAGCTTCAGCGCACGCCGTTCCGTCGGCGTGAGGCTGATGGCCGGGGCGGCGGCCTGCTCGTCCGCGCTGCCGCCGGCGGCAGCGGCCGGGGCGTGGTCGCTCGGCGAGGGAGCGAATTCCGGCCGTCGGGCCAGGACGGTCTCGACCACCACCGTGATGACCACTGCCAGGAGCAGGGACGATGCGGCGGAGAAGAAGTACGTGGCCACGGGCGTGATCACGTAGTGGGGGTCGACGGTCTGCGCGGCCGTGGTCGCCAGGGAGGAGCGGATCGCGTCGGACGGCGTGACCAGGGGGCTGGCGTTGAATCCCGCTGACACTGCCACGTAGGCGACCATCACCCCGAGCACGGGGCTGCGGCCCGCCGCGCGGAAGGCCAGGGCTCCGAGGGGGATCATCACGAGGTACGCGGAGTCGCTCATGATGTGGGCGATCATCCCGCTGAAGGCGATCGCGAAGGTCACCCAGCGGCCGGGGAGCCGGACCACGGTGACCCGCAGGAGCACCTCGAGGAGGCCGCTCCTCTCGGCGACGCTGACTCCGAGCAGCATGACGAGGATGACCACGAGCGGCGGGAACGTGGCGAGGTTGTCCAGCGCGGAGCTCGCGGCGAACTCGACCCCGTCGAGCGAGAGCAGGCTCTTGACCGCGACATGGTCTCCCGACTCCGGCAGGGTGACGGAGACGTCGAGCAGGGCCAGCACGAGACTGACGACACTCAGCGCTCCGGCCAGGATCCAGAAGAGCCAGAACGGGTGAGGAAGCTTGTTCCCGGCACGCTCGATCGCGCCGATCACACGGAGCAGTCTGCCCATGCTGCTTTTGGTGGACGTGTCGCGGGTCTCTATGACTGACATGCCATCAGTCCTTCCGGGAAGGAAATCGCGGTGGGAGGCTTTCGCTACTGCTCGCCCATACTGGTGGCGTGCTGGTCCGTCTCGATGTCCGCGCGCCGTACGCCGGCGAAGCGTGTGGGCCGGAAGGCGCGGAGGAGTTCCTGTTCCTGGTCGGTGGTGATCTCGGTCGCGGCCAGGCGTCCCAGAACCGGCGCCAGGGTGATCCCGCTGTGCGAGATGAGGCAGTAGACGCGGGAGTGCGCGGAGGCGTAGCCCGCGACGGTGTGGCCGTCCGCGGGCAGTGACCGAAAGCCGACGCGCAGGTCGATCTCGGGCCGACTCGCGTCGGGCAGCAGTGCGGAGAACCGCCGAGCGAGGGTGCGCGCGATCTCCCCGTCCGCGGTCGGGGGGTCTGCCGGATCGACGTCGGCGTTCAGGTCGAGCGCCTGCAGGACGGCATGGCCGCCGGCAGCGGGGCGGAGGTTGAGGCCGGGACTGTGGACCACGCAGCGCAGGTCGAGTCCCGGGGAACTGGCGTACCCGAGCAGACCGACCGTCTGCGATCCACGACCGGTGTCCGTCACCATGGGAACGTCGATCCCGGCCTGTGCGGCGAGCCGTTCTGTCCAGCGGCCTGCCGCCAGGACGACTCGGTCGCCCGTGCAGACCTCGCCTCCGGCCAGGGTGACGGACACCCCGCCAGGCCCGTCGTCGACCGCCACGACCTCGCCGACCGCGCACTTGGCTCCATGCCGCTCGGCGTCGGCCAGCAGGTTGTTCACGAAGAGGTCCGGCAGGACGTATCCCTCGCTGGGGAAGTGCGCGAGGGACGTGATGGTCGCCGGAATCCGCAGGCCGCCCGCGATCCGCGTTGCTTCCTCAGGTGTGACCCAGCGCGTGGGGTAGCCGAGGGAGCGCAGTCGCTCCACGTTGCCGGCGAGCCACTGCTCGCTCGCGGCGTCCGCCCACTGCAGCGCCCCGCTGCGGAAGTACGAGGGCGCTCCGGGCAGTTGCCCGGCCAGCCTGGCGTGCTCCTCCATCCCCGCGAGGCCCAGCCGGTGGTAGTCCGGGTTGAGCTTGCGGTACGAGTTGGTCCAGGCGAAGGTGGTCGCGGTCGTGCCGGTGCCGGCTCCCCGCTGATCGAGCAGGAGAACCTCCTCGCCCGCGACGGCAAGCTGCCTCGCGACGCTTACGCCCAGTACACCGGCACCGATGATGATGACCTTCATTGTTGTGCGCGTTTCCTTTCTGGCAGCGGCACGCTGCTCATACGGCGGGGGCGGGAAGCTCCAGGAAGAACTCGGCGGTTCCCGGCCGGACCAGGGTCGTGACCACCTCGACGGTGCTGCCGTCATCGGCACGCAACTCCCTGCGCCTGATCAGCGCGGGCGTTCCGGTCTCGCAGTGCAGCAACAGGGCGTCGTCCTCGTCGAGGACCACCGGGTCGAGGTAGAGCCGGATCGAGTCGACCGGTACTCCTCTGCGCTGGAGGTACGGCAAGGTGACGAGCTCTTCGAGGTTCTCGTTCATCAGGTCGGGAGCGGCTGCGAAGAGGACGACGTGCCGCTCGACGGAGTGTGGCTCCTCGCGTACGTCCAGCTTGCGGCGGACCAGCTCCACCACGGCCGTGTCGGCGGAGGCACCGGGGAGGGGCAGGACGGCGTCGGCGGCTCTGACGATCCGCGCGGAGACGACTTCGTGCCTGCCCGGTACGCCCTTCGCGGCTGCCGCGGGGGTGACGAAGTTGAGCAGGTTGATCTGCCGCATCACATCCGCGACAAAGGTTCCGTGGCGCCGCCGCCGGATCGCCAGTCCCGCCTCGGCCAGGTCGTTCAGGACCCGTTGGGCCGTGGCCCGACTGACGCCGTACTGCGCGGAGAGGTCCATCTCCGTCGGCAGTCGCGCGCCGGGAGGCAGGGCCCCGGACCGGATCTTCGCTTCGATCCCTCGCCTGATCTGTACATAAAGTGGCACGGTCATGGGGAGACCGTACATTCAGTCAATTGACTGGTAAGGGTGGGCTGACCAGCCAGTTCTTCGGCGTCCGCGCCTTGCCGGCGGGGTGCTGTCCCCGCCCCCTCCCGTGCGGGTACTGAGCCACATCGCGGGCGCCCCCGGAACCGAGCCGACGACGGCGCGGGCGCGGGTGCCCATGGAGCCTTGTGGGACACCGACGACGGGTGACCGGACCCGCCACCGCCGATCCGCTGGGGCCACGACGGGTCCCGGCACAGCCGGCGCCGCACCGGCAGTGCGGATCATCTCTTTCAGCCGGTGGTCGGGTGCCAGGGAACTGGCCCCCTGCCTGATGCGCCATGTCGGCCTCCCGCCTGATCTGCACGGCCGGCAGCGCCGGCACCTCCAGACCGTACAATCGACCAATTGACCGGTCAATAGAGAGTTCGCCGGGGATCTGCTCAGCAGCCACCTTTCCGAGAGCCGCACGCACTCCCGAGCCGGCAGCCGGGCCTTCCTCTCCCGCTTCGACCGCCGGCGCACCGGCCCGAACGGCGTCGTCCGGGCCTTCCTCTCCCGCTTCGACCGCCGGCGCACCGGCCCGAACGGCGTCGTCCGGGCCTGGCACCGCGCGGACATCCCCTTCACCTCCGGCGACCTGGACACCGCGGCAACCTCGTCTGTGTCTGTGTCACGGCCCCCGACGGAGCCGTGACCCGCCACGGCTACAGGTCCAGGCCCAGGTCCACGCGCAGGTCGTCGGCCAGGGCGCCGGCGGAGGCGGCCCCGGCGCCCTCGGTCAGCAGGTGGTCGGCGACCCGGCGCACGGCGTCGCGGAAGCCGTCACCGGCGTACCGGGAGTCGGCGAGGACCGGGCGGGTTTCCATCGGCAGCACCAGGCGGACGGCACGGGCCCATACGCGACCGGCGTCCGCGCCGTCCGGTGCCGTGTCCGCGAAGGCGGCGTACGCCCGCGCCCACAGCCGTCGTGCGACGTTCGCGGCCACCGTGTCCGCTGTGTCCCCGCGGCCTGGCTGCCCTGCCAGCCTCACCCGGGCCAGGTCCAGCGGTGACAGCGCGCTTGCGGGCAGCAGGCCGTCGCCGCGCAGTTCCCGCTCGGTGCGCTGGCCGGCGGAGAGGGTGACGCCCGCGGCCTCCAGCTCGGCCGGCCCGACCGTCTCGCCCTCGGCGGGGCGCGGCAGGCCGGACGGCAGGTCCTCCGCGGTGAGCCGCTCGGCGAGCCACCGGAGTTCGGCGCCGGTCCTCGGGGCGGCCGGGCCGGGGGCGGCGTCGCCGGCGCCCGGCGTCTGCGGCACGGTGCCGAGGGCCCACAGCCGCGCCTCGGCGTCCTCCGCCCGGTCGCGGGCCGCCTCGATCACGGGCCGGGTGGCGCCCGTCCCGGTCGTCGCCCGGCCCTCCGCCTCGTCGAGCACGGCCTGGGCGTGCTCGTCGGGGAAGAGCCCGTCCCGTGCCACGTGCTCTCGCAGCTCGCGCTCGTCGAGCGGGTACACGTTCCAGTACCGGCCCCAGTTGTCGGTGTAGTCCAGGCGCGGGTCGTGGCCGGGGATGTCGTTCAGCGCCAACTGGGCGCCGCGCATGACCTCGTGGAAAGTGTGGTGGCCCACTCCGAGCGACAGGGCGGCCATCCCGGCCCGGATCAGGCCGAGGTCCAGGTCGAGGCCCCACTGGTCGCGCATCCGTCCGGCGTGCAGCATGAAGCGGTACGTCGACCCGGCGGTACCGGTCGCCACCAGGCCGCCGGTGTCCTCGGAGCGGCCCTGGAAGCCGGCGCTCATCGCGATGTCGTACACCGAGGTGGCCGGCATCCACGTCAGCCCGGCCCCGTCGACCGCGAACCGGCGCTCCGCCTCGCTCAGCGGCGGGAGGACGCTGTCCGGCCGGGTTCCGGTCACGACCGACCGCTGGAGTTCCGCGATCGCCGCCTCCTTCTCCTCGGCGGAGGAGTGCGACGCCTGGATCTCCGTGGCGCGGCTCAGGAACTCGGCGTAGATGTCCCGCTGCCGCCTGCTCGGCCGCTCGGCGGCGATCTCGGGGTGCTGCTCCTCGGCGCCGCCGAGCATCTGCGGCACGAGGTCGCTGGAGATCCCCTCGTAGAGGAACGCCACCAGTTCGCGCAGGTTGCCGCCGCGTACCACCCGCTGGAGCGCCTCGCGGGACGTGCCGACGACCCCGGCCTTGTACTTGCTGGTGTCGCCGAAGGTCGCCAGGTCCCGGGGGTGGTGCCGTCGGGCCATCGCCCAGGCGGCGCTCGCCATCTTGCGGAACTCGGCGGTCACCGCCTCGTGCTGGGCCAGGTACTCGCCCAGCCGCCGGTCGAAGTCGGCGGACTCCTCGGCGTAGCGGATGCGGGCCAGGACCCAGGGCGGCGCGTCGCTGTTGCGGCGCTCCGGACTCGGACGAGGGGTGCGGCGCGGCGAGCGTGAGCGCGCGCGCTCGGAGGGTGCCGCGGACTCCTCCGCCTCGGGCCCCGGGCCCACCGGCTCGGTCGCGGTGTCGGCGACGGGCTCGGGTGCGGCGGGCTCCTCGGGGCGGGGCGGTGCCGCGACGGGCGCGGTGCGCCCGGGCGTACCGGGCGGAACGGCGCGGTGGTCGTCGATCTCGACCGTCACCACCCGGCCCCGGGCCGGATCGGTGGCGCCGCGCGTCCGCCGGGCGGACAGGGTGAGGGGGAAGTCCCGTACGGCGACGGGCGTGCCGCTCGCCCCCCGCTGGGACTCGGCCAGGACCTGGCCGAGCCGGCGCGCGAGTGCCCGGCTCACCGCGTCGGCGCGCGTGCGTGCGACGGCCTGGGAGCGGTTGCCGTGCCCGGTGAGGGTGATCGCGGGCATCGGCAGCCCGTGGGCGCGGTTCCACAGGCCCGAGCGGGCCAGTGTCCGGGCCAGGGCGTCGATGGTGTCGTCGGCGCCGGTGAGGGTGTGCTGCTCCTCGGCGAAGTGGAGGGTGAGCTGGTCGGCGCGGAGGGTGTGGCCGTGCAGCACGACGGTCGTCAGCGGGTTGGCCACCGCGGGTGACCGCTCGGACAGCAGCTCCGCGTTGGCCTCGTGCGCCGACTCACCCGGCCGCTTGCTGTAGGCCCGGAAGAACCACAGGTCCTTGTCGTCGGCGAGGGGCGCGGCCTCCCGGACGGCTTCCCTGGCACGGCTGCGGGCGTCGGCCACCTCGCGCAGCGCCAGCGCGTGCTCGGGCCGGTCCTCGTCGAAGTACCAGGGCATCTGCTCGGCCCGGTGGACGTCGGCGAGGGCTCTGGCCGCCCGGGCGAAACTCTCCAGGCGGTCGGCCGGCTCCTCGTCCGCGCCGCCGCGCCGCGCCTCGCCCGCGCGCCGCTCGGCGGTGGCGGCGAGTCCGGCGAGTTCGTCCTCGCCGTAGCGGTCGAGGTTCTCGTCGACGATGTCGTCGAGGACGGGGGTGGGGAGGCCGGTCCGGGAGTGCGTCTCGTTCTCCAGCGTGATCTGGTGCGTGCCGTCCTCACTGGCCAGCACGGCCTGTGCGAGGTGGTACGGGGCGTGCGGGCCGACCCGGTCGCCGGGCTTGGCGTGGTTGTGCGTGAAGAGCTGGGCGCCGCTGTCGTTGGTCGTGCTGACGGACTGGATCAGGTAGCCCTCGCCGACCTCGGCCCACGCGTACTCGTTGACGCCCAGGCGCCGGGCGGCGGCGGCCAGCGGGGCGCGCAGCGTGTTCTCCGGTGTGGGACGCAGGGCGCGGCCGTAGCGCTCGCCGGGGGTGGGGGCGCCCACCACGCCGCCGGTGAACCGGGGGTCGCGGCCGGCCCGGCGGGCCGCCCAGCCCGGAGTGAGGGCACCGGCGGTCCGCGTGTCCTCGGCGGCTTCCGCCAGTGCCTCGGCGAGGTGGTGGGTACCGGTGACCTCCCGGCCGTGCAGCGCGTTCACCTCCACCGTGGCGGCCTCACCGCCGGGGCCGCGGAAGGCGAGGTGGGACAGGGGCGCAGGCCGCGCTCCGGCCACCATCCGGGCGAAGTCCCGGGTGAAGGCGTGCTCGGAGGCGCCGGAGCCGGTCAGGAACTCGGGCTCGACCCGCAGCAGGGGCTCGCCGTAGGCACCGTCCTCGCCCGGCAGCAGGATTCCGGACGACTCGTCGGCCTTCAGCCGTACTCCGGCTCCGGCCGCGGCGAGCCGGGCCGAGGAGCGGGCGATCGCCGCGCGGGTGGCGTACACCGCTCGTCCCCGGCCCGCGGTGCCGTCCTGGGGGGCGAGCATGGCCAGGGTGCGGTCCTCGGAGATGTGCAGCGGCGGCCGGTCGGCCAGGCGGACGGTGCCCTGGTCCTGACGCGGCAGGACCAGCGCGGGCAGACCGGTGCCGGGCACGACCTCCCCGACGGAGGGCGGGAGCGGGCCGGTGGGCCAGGTGCCGGTGCCGCGTTTGTCGATGACGCCGTAGTCGCGGGTGATCAGCGGCCGGGGGCGGCGTGCCTCGATCTGCCGTTCGCGGACGGCCTCGTCGGCCAGGCGGTCGAAGTCGGCGTCGCCCTCGCTGCTGGACCGGTCGTCGTCACTCTCCGGTTCGGACGCGCTGTCCGGCTCGTCGGCGTCGGCGGCGCCGGGCAGACCGCCCTCCGGGGGCGGCTCGGCCGAGGCCCAGCCCGCGCCGGTGCCGCCGTCGCCCACGTCCAGCAGGAGATGGCGGGTCCCGGCCGTGGGACGGGTGACCACGTCGACCGGCGCCTCGGGGTACCAGACGCGGCGGCCGGTCGTGCCGGCGACCAGGGAGGCGACGCCCGCGGCGTACTGGTGCGGCAGCGCCAGCACGATGTCCGCGCCCCGGGGCCGCCGGGAGTCGTACGAGATGAGCATGGCCAGTTCCTCGGGGTCGCGCACCCGGAAGGTGCGTCCGGGGAAGGCGATCTCGACGGAGCGGTCGCCCGCCCGGGCGACGATCAGGTACGGGTTGCGCCACGGGGCGGGCCGGGGCACGACCCGGCCCCTGCCGCGCACGGCGTACGAGGCGAGCTCGGGCGCGGGCCGCCGGTCGCCGGTGAAGTCGCGGCCGACGGTGTCGCCGTCCTCGTCGCGCAGCAGCGTGCCCTCGTCCAGCGCGCCGCGCCCGGTCTCGATCTGCCGTTCGACGAAGTACCGGGCGAGGTCGTCGGTGCTCGCCAGGTCGTCCGATGAGGCGTCGAGCGCGAGGGAGCCGAGGAGGCGGAAGTCGGCGGAGCCCGGCCGGGCGCCGCCCGCCATGTGCAGGACCCGCCGGGTCACGCGGCCGAGCGCGTGCGGCAGCGCCTGCGGACCCGGTCGTGCCCCGGCCTCGGTGCGGACGAGGTCGTACAGCGCCTCGGACGTCTCCAGGAGCCGGACGCGCGGGACGTCCGAGCGCCGAGGGCCGAACACGGTGTCCAGCCAGCCGGGCGCGGTCCAGGGCGCGGGCTCCCGCTCCGTGTCCGAGTCGTCGGAGGAGTCGGACTCGTCGGACACCTCCGCCACGGGCGACAGGTCGCGTCCGCCGGGCAGCGGGGGCGGCACCGCGCCGTCCGGGCCGGTGCCGGCGGAGGCCGCCGGGAGTGACACCGGGTCGAGCCACACGGGCTCCCGGCGCTCGGGCGTCGCGCCGCCGCGCGCCTCGTCCCAGGTGGTTCCCTGCGGGGCGATGTGCGGCACGACGTCCTGGACGGCGGCGGCCCACAGGTGGAGGTGGCGCGGGCGCAGCCCGCCCTGCGCCAGGCCCTCGGGAGCCTGCTCCCAGAACGAGCCGAGCAGGCTGCCGGGCGCGTGCAGGCGCCGGGGGTTGCTCGCGTCGCGTGTCTCGTCGCGCAGGGCCAGCTGGTGCGCCAGCTCGTGCGCGTACTCCGCCGGGTCGGCGTCGGCCCACCACGCCCGCTGGTCCATCGGCCGGTCGCGGCCGACCAGATCGACCGTCAGGTGGGGGCCCTCGTCCGGCCGCACCCGCTCCACGGTGACGTGCAGCAGATCGCCTCCGGGGAGCCGGTGCCCGGGGCGGTTGAAGAACTCCGTGACGCCCTCGCGCACCCGCGCCAGGACGGTGTCCGGATCGTGCTCCCCGTCCCCCTCGCGGAAGGCGAGACGCACGGTCAGGTCGGTGACGGTGTGCCCGTCGTGGGTGAAGCGCCGGACGTCGAAGGCGCCGCGCACCACGCGGCGCGGCCGGTCGTCCAGGCGGGCGCGGGGCGGCTCCTGGCGCCCGGTGTGCGGGAGGGCGGTCACCGCCGCTCCGGGCGCCCGGAGCGGGATGCGCAGGGCCTGGTCGCCGTCGTCCGGCACCACGTAGAGGGCCTCGGCGTCGGCGGCCAGGTGGTGGGGCGCGCCGTCCGGGTCCAGGTCGGCGATGAGCGGGGCGAGGGTGTCGATGTTGGCCACGCGGCCGATCCAGCCGCTGTCGCCGCGCAGGAGCACACCGGTCGGCTCGTGGACGAAGTCGTCCCCGAACCGCGTCCAGCCGTCCGCCGGGATCTCCTCCCCGTCGGGCAGCCGGACCCGCCCGCCGGCCGAGATCTCGTACCGGAAGGGCTCCGAGCGGGACTCGGCGGGGCGGGTGTACGTGAACCAGGGCCCGGCCGCCGGACCGCCGTCCGGGGTGAGAGGGGCCTTGCCCTTGGCCCGCACGCCCGCCGGGGGGTCCTGCGGGGTCCGTGCGGGCGCCTGCGAGGCGGGCACCACGGAGCCGGGGTGGACGCCGCCGTACCGGGGGCCCGCCACGGTGACCGGGCGGCCGACCGCCCACTGCTCCGCCAGCGGGTCGAGGCCGTCCTCGCGGGAGCCGCCGCGCAGCCCGCGGGTGGCGGTCCGCCGCGGCCCGCCCCGGTGGTCGTCGACCGTGACCTCCAGGGCGGTGGTGCCCGAACTCCCGGTGGAGGAGCGGCGGCCTCGCACCGAGACCGCTTCGACGGTGAACCGGTCCTCGGTCAGGTGCGGCCCCGGGGTGCCGTCCTGGTACTCCACGAGGGCGGCGGCCAGTTCGCGCCGGAAGGAGGCCGCGACCGCCTCGGCCCGCGCCTTGGTGAGGTCCCGGCCGACCAGGCGCGCGCCGCGCGGGCCGCTGACGGTGGTGGCGGGCAGCGGCAGCCCGTTGGCGGCGTTCCACAGCCCGGTCCTCGCCACCACCTTGGCCAGATGCCGCAGGGCGTGCGTGGCCGACTCGGGGGTCTCCTGGTCGTCCTTGGCGAAGGTGACGGAGACCGGCAGCGCCTGCTGGCCGCGGACCACGACGGCGGTGAGCGGATTGGCCTCCGCGGAGGGCCTGTCGTGCAGCAGCTCCGCGTTGGTGTCGTGCGCCGACTCCCCCTGCCGCCGGGAGTACATGCGCAGGTACCACTGGTCCTTGCCCGGGATGACGGGTTCCAGGTCCGCCAGCCGCTGGGCGGCGGCGCGGGTGGCACCCTCCAGGGCACGCTGGGCGGCGGCCCGCTCCGGCGAACCGGCGGGTGTCGTGTGCGTCTCGGTCTGGGCCTGCTTCGCCCGGATCAGGGCGTAGGCGAGGTTCAGGTGGCCCCGCAGCTCCTTCAGGTCGTCGCCGGTGGAGTCCGCCTCGCGCCGCTCGGTCTCCGCGCGGAGCCGGGCGGCGATCTCGCGGAGTTCGTCCAGGTCGTGGCTGCGCAGGTTCTGCTCGACCGCCCTGCGGTGGCGGTGGGCGCGGACCGAGGCGCGGGCGTGGTTCTCCAGGGAGATCTGGTGGGTGCCGTCCTCGCTGGCCAGGACGACGGTGGCGAAGTGGTAGCCGAAGTGCGCGCCGGAGGCGGCGGACGCGGGCTTGGCGTAGTTGCGCTCCAGGCTCGGCCCGCCCTGGGCGCCGGGCGCCGCGACGGACTGGACGACGTACCCCTCGCCGATGTCGGCCCAGGCGTGCTCGTTGACGCCGATCCGGCGGGCCGCCTCGGAGAGGGCGTCGCGGCGCGGGTCGGCGTCCTGGGCCAGGCTGAGGGCGCTGCCGTAGGCGCGGCCGGGCAGGGGACCGCCGTCGCCGCCCGCCGGCCGGTCGTCCCGGCGGACGTGCGAGGCCGCCCACGCCGGGTCGGCCTGCTCCGGCGGCGTCCCGCCGTCGGCGACCTCGGCGAGGGCGTCGGCGAGGAAGTGGGTGCCGGTGACCTCGGCCCCGTCCGATGCGTTGGCCGGCGCCGTGACGGGCTGTCCGCCCTCGGCCGGGCGGAACACCAGGTGCGAGGTGCGGGAGGTGCCCGCCAGCATGTCGGCGAAGTCCCGGCAGACCTCCTCCGTGGACCGGCCGGAGCGGGTCAGGAAGACGGGGGTCACGCGGTACAGCCGCCGGGCGCCCCCGTCGGGGGTGGGCAGCACGACGCTCAGCAACTCGTCGATGCTCAGCCGCACCGCGAGGCCCGCGCGCGCGAGCCGGGCCGAGGCGCCGCTGACCGCCTGCGGCGTGGCGAAGACCTGCTGGCCGTAGGCCCCGTCCTCGACGGCGAGGGTCCGGTCGGCGGAGATCCGCAGGGCGGGCCGCTCCGTGACGAGGGTCTGGTGGTACTCCTGCCGGGACATGGCGAGTTCCGGGGCGTCCTCGGTGCCCTCCAGCGCGCGCGGGGTCCGCCAGGCCCCTCCGTACCCGCCGGGCCTGGTGAACAGCACGCCCTCGCCCGCGAGGTCCGTGACGCCGTAGTGCGTGGTGGTCAGCGGGTCCGGACGGCGTGCCTGGACGGGGGAGCCGGGCTCGGGGTCGTGCGTGTAGAGGCCGAGGAGGTCGTCGAGGACGGTGTCGGTCTCCTGGTCGGGCCGGGCGGAGTTCCACACCGTGCCGGTGCCCTCGGGGACGGGGCCGAGCGTGACGCGCTCGCCGCCGGTCCGCCAGTCCGTGGAAGGACGCGGGGCGTGCTCGGAGAACCAGACGCGGGCGCCGGTCAGTTCGGCGACGTGCCGGGCCAGGGAGGCGATGTCCTCGTGCGGGAAGGCGAGGACCACGTCGGCTCCGGGGCGGCGCGCGGGGTCCCGTGCGACCAGCCGGGCGAACTCCGCGGCGTCCACGGTGATCCGCCCCCGGCGGGTCTGGAGCAGCAGGCCCTCCCCGTGCTCCTGCGCGAGTACGGCGTACGGCTTCGACCAGGGGGCGGGCCAGGCACTCAGGTGCCCGTCCCCGCCCTCCACCGCGTAGGTGTCGAGGGGCGGGACCTGAGCGCCGGTACCGGTCCAGTTGCGTACGGCGTCGTCGCCGCGCACCAGCCGGCTGTCCCGGCCCAGGGCCGCGTCGTGGCGGCTCAGGAAGGCGACGAGGGCGTCCGCGTCGGTCAGATCCGCCGGTGCCGCGCTGAGCGCGAGCGACCCGAGGAACAGGAAGTGGCGGTCCTCGACCGGGGTGTTCCGGGGCAGCCCCAGCACCCTGCGGGCCAGGTCCCGGGAGGCGTCGAGCGGACCGGTGGCCGTGCCCGGCGTCCCGGCGGGGGCGAGCGCGAGTTCACGCAGCGCCATCGCGGTGCCGAGCAGCATGGCGGGTTCGTGGTCGGCGCGGAGAGCGGGGGCGAAGAGCAGGTCGAGCCATGCCTCCGGGGTGGGCTCCGGCTCCCGTCCCCCGCCCTCGGCCTCGTCGTCGGACACGTCACTGTCCGAGGTGTCGCTGCCGGAGGTGTCGGTGAACCGGAAACGCCGCAGCGCCTCGCTCTGCGGGAGCGGGCCGCGCGCGGGGCCGCTCCCGTCCCGCCCACCCGAGAGCGTGCTCAGCTCGTACGCCTCCTCCCCCGGCAGGCCCGGCGGCTCGGCGGTGTCGCCGGGCGGCGGCGCGGGCGGGGAAGGGAGCGGCGGAGCGGTGGCGGGGAGGGGGGCGGCGGAACGGTGGCCGCCGTCCTCCGGTCGCGGTGGCCGCTTCCCCGTCGCCGGGGGTGGTGTCGTTCCCGGCGACGGGGCCGGGGTGCGCGGGAGCAGCGGGACGAAGTCGCCGCCCCGGCGGCGGAGCCGGATCTCGGCGCCGGACGGACCGGCCGGGCCGGGGTAGGTGTGGGTGGTGCCGTTCTCCTCGACGAGCGTGACGGTGGTCCCGGTCGCGGCGGCGGCCCACTCGGCGAGCGCGCGGTCGGCCCCCGGCCCCCAGGGGGCCTCGGCCAGGTGTCGCCGCAAGTGGCCCTCCAGCGCCTCGGCGCTCGGCGTGGGGGCGCCGCGCCGAGGGGTGAACGGCGGGGGCGCGAAGAGCGCGTCCCGCTCGGCCGGAGTCCCCGGCAGGCCGTTCAGCCGCATCAGCAGGGCGGGGGACGAACCGGCGCGCAGACGCAGTCGGCCTGCCTCGTGCCGGTCCGTGCCCGGCCGGTCGGCCGCGGCGCGCAGGGCGGTGGAGAGGGCACCGAAGAAGCCGTTGCCGCGGCCGGTCGGCGTGCCCTGGGTGTAGGTGGCGCCGTCGGGGGCGGTGAGGACGCCGTCCTTGCCGAGCCGGTGGCGCGGGCCGTCGCCGTCGGCGGGCGGCAGCCAGGGCGCGGTGGGGTGGCTCCGGTGGACGGGCGGCTTCCCCGTCCCCTCCGCCGTGGCGGCTGTGCTCCCGGCGGTCGCCGGGGCGGGCAGTGCGGTGGCGACCGGGGCCGGGGTGCCCGGCGGCAGGGCCGCGTGGAAGAAGCCGTCGGCGAGGAACAGCACCGGGTCGGCTGCCGGGTCCACCGCGGCCGGGTCGCCGCCGTGCGGCAGGAAGAGCTGGTCGCGTCCCTCGCCGGTGACCACGGTCAGCGGCGTGCCGAGGACCCGGGCGGCGAGGGCGGGCAGCAGGTCGGCGCCCCCGTGGTCGCCCGCGCGGCGCGCGGGAGCCCCGGTGCCCGGCGGCTGCCCGGTCCCGGCCGCGACCGGCTCGTCCGCGAACGGGCGGGAGAGCGCGGCGACCGCCAGCGCCGCCCGCTGCCCCGGGGTCGGCCAGAGGGTCGTCGGAAGGCGGCCGAGTGCGTCGAACTCGGCCTGCTGCGCCGGGGTCAGGACCACACCGGCGGCGTCCAGTTCGTCCTGGGTGAAGGAGTCGGCGGCGTCGAGGGCCAGGGCGTCCAGCAGGTCCTCGTTCCCGTCCTCGCCCAGCGCCCAGGCGAGGCGGTCGCGGGCCGCGCCGACGGCCTCGGCGGTCACCGCCGGGTCGCCGGGTGCGGCGGCGAACCGGGCCGCGAGGCCGGTGCCGAGCAACTGGGGCAGCCTGCCGCGCACCTGGGCCACGGCGAGCAGGGCGTGGAAGAACGACGCCCCGTCGTGCGGCACGGCGTGCGCCTCGCGCGCGGTGGCCCCGTCGGGCGAGGTGAGAGTGAGCGGGGCCGGTCCTGAGGCGTCGGTGACCGTGTACGGCTCGGGCGCCCGGGAGCGCCAGGCGGGTGCGGTGTACTCCTGCGGCAGGTCCCGTAGGGGGACGGCGGACGAGCCCTGGTGGTGGGCGGTGAGGCGGGAGGCCGCCAGGTGCAGCCGATGGTGGTCCGCGGCGGCGGCGTCCGTGCGCTGCCGCCAGGTGCGGGCCTCGTCGCGGGCGGCCTGCCAGGCGATGACGCCCGGTGCGGCGGCGAGGTCCCGGGGCAGCACCGTCGCCGTCCGGGGATCGTCGTCACCGAGCGCCGCGCGCTCCCGCGGGCCGAGCGCGAGCCAGCTCTCGCGGGCCCGGGCGCGGGCGTCGTAGTACTCCTTCTCGGCCGTGGCGAGATCGGCGGCGGCCTGGGCCATGGCGTCCCAGGCCGCGGCGGCCTCGTCGGGGAAGGTGGTGTCGTCCAGCAGCCCGTGGTCGCGGGCGAGGTCCTCGCGCAGCCAGATCAGTGCGGTGGTCCTGGCCTCGGCGGCGCGCGGTCCCCGCCGGGCCTTGCCGAGGGCGCTGAACGGGCGGCTGTCGGTGATCCGGTGGTCCGCCTCGGCCACCGCCAGCCAGGTCACGGGCACCGCGAAGAGCATGCTGCGGTCCGTGACGACCTTGACGTGGGTGCCGAGGGTGGTGTCGGCGGCGCCCTTGAGCGCCGTGGAGTCGTTGGCGCCCCCGACCGGGAGGGCGACGCCCGGGTTGGTCAGGCCCGCGTTGCTGGTGCCGGCGAGCGGCGCGGTGCCCGCGGCCGCCTCGGTGTTGTCGGTGATGCCCGCCTCGAACGCGTCGGAGCTCTTGGACCGCCGCATGGCCTCCATACGGGGCTTGCTCTCCACGGCGAGCAGGCGGGCGCCGTCGCGGTGCATCTTGGCGTAGAGGCGGGCGTCGGCGGTGTGGGACTGGCCGAACAGGCGGGCGGACGCCTGGGTCGGCAGCCGGGACCCGTCCGGGCCGAGGGCCTCGCGGAAGCCGGCCGTCAGGCCGCCCTGCGAGGTGGCCTCCTCCTGGGCCTGGGCGGGGGCGGTGCCCAGTGCGGTGAGCGGGGTGTGGCGGGCCGTGTGGACACGTGCGGCGAGGGCGTCGCCGGAGAGCGTGCTGCCGAGGCCGCTGTCGCCGAGGCCGTCGGCGCGGGCGGTGGCGAGGGTCAGCGCGTCGTGGACGGCGGCGGCGCCGCGGATGTCCACGGCGAGGACGCCGGAGCCGACGCGGTCGTCGAAGGGCAGGACTCCGGAGCCGGAGCCGCCCGTGCCGTCGTCGGAGTTCCGCCAGTCGGCGATCGCGTCGGGGAGCGCCTGGGGGGCGGTCAGCAGGCGTACGGCCCGCTCGGGCCCGGGCACGTCCTGGGCGGTGAGCGCGCCGTCGTCGCCGGTCCCCACGGGGGTGAACAGCCCGGCGGGGGCGAACTCGTTGAGCGTGCCGACCTGGGCGACGGCACGCGGCGGGAGCGGGTCACCGGCCGCGTCGGTCATGGTGACGGTCAGCAGGTAGCTGGTGACGACCTCCATGTGCGCCTGCGTCGTGGCGATGTTGGGCATCGCGGTGCTGCCGTCGGTCTCGGTGCGGTTGCCCGACCGCTGCTCGGCCGCCGTGCCCTGGAGCGAGGGGTTGGCGGAGAGCACGCCGTTGTCCGGCGTCCGCTCCCCCGCGCTCAGGGTGACGTCGGCACCCCGGTCCTGGGTGGCGCTGCGGGCGTCGTCGCGGGCGATGCTCCGGTAGTCCTCCAGTTCGAACCCGGTCCGCAGCCGCTCCACCCGCGTGGTGACGGGGGTCAGCTTGAACCGGAGCTGTCCGGGACTGCCCCCGGTCGGCAGCCGGTGCGGGCTGGACCAGGCGCGGTGGCGGACGGGCAGGCTCATCCCGTCGGTGGTCAGCTCGTGCAGGTGGGCGCGGAGGAAGTCGGGCGAGAGCCGTTGCAGGGCCTGCTCCCGGTCGTGCGAGGGCACCCCGGCCTTCTCCAGGCGCCGCATGAGCTGCGGCGCCGCGCCGCTCGCGTCGAGCTGCCCACTGGGGTGGGTGAGGAAGCGGCGACCGCGCAGGAAGGCCGGTACGCGGTAGCCGCCGCCGAGGTTGCGGGGTGTGCCGGTGCCGAGCCCGTCCGGGGCGAGCCCGGCCTCGATGGCGTCCTGGAGGGGCAGGTGGAACATCACCGCGTCGCGGACGCGGTGGAGCGCGGCGGCCGCGCCGCGCGGGGCCAGGCCGCGCCCGAGGCGCGTGGACAGCCGTCCCGCGGTGGCCGAGAGGCGGTTCCCGGCACGGGTGCCGACCGCGCCCATCGCGGCCGTCCAGCGGTCCCGCACGGCGACCGTCTCCGCCGCGTCGGCCACCACCAGGTACATCCGCCCGGCGAAGGTCAGCGTGGTGTTGCGCCCCCTGGTGAGGGCCTGCGAGACGCCGCGGCCCCTCCCCCAGGCGTACTGGAGCGCCGTCGAGTAGGCCCCGGAGACCGGCGCCGCGCCGGGCGCCTGCTGGAGGTGGGTGGTGGTGCCCTGGAGGCCGAGCGTGGTGCGCGAGACGGTGCTCGAACTGCCGACGACGCGGTGCTCGTTGCCGACGGTGCTCTCCAGGCTGGCCGCCTTCGGGTCGCTCTTGACCCGGAAGTTGTCCAGCTCGCCGCGGATCACGGCCTTCAGGTAGTGCGCGCGGAGCGGCCCGGCGCCGTTGAGGCCGGTGATCCGCGACCCGAACGGGCCGAGGTACTGGCCGAGCTGACCGGCCACGGCGAGGTTGGCCATCGCCCGGCGCAAGGCGGTGCGTACGGGCGCGCCTGGTGCGGTGACGTGCCAGGAGGGGCCGGCGCGCTCGGCGGTCTCCTGCATGAGCTGCCGGCGCTGGGGGCCGCCCTCGGTGCTGAGCACCGCGTGCGGGGCGCTCAGCAGCCGCAGCGCGGTCCGCCGGTCGGCCGCGTCGGCCCGGGGCAGCGGGCGCACACCGTCGACGAGCTGGTCGGCCTCGGCGGCGGACAGGTGGCGGGGCGGCACGGCGGCGGGCGGTGCCGCGGGCTCGGCGGGGGCATGGTGCCCGGACCCGTGGGCGGCGGGAACCGCCAGCTCCACCCGGCCCACGGTCTCGGTGCCCCGGCTGAACAGCGGGCGTTCCTCGACCTTGCTGACGAAGACCCCCGCGCCGAGCGAGCCGAGCGACAGCAGCCGGGCCCAGCCGCGCGGCCTGCGGTGGCCCTCGAAGGAGGCGCCCAGTTCCACCTGGTAGCTGTAGAGGTCGGCGCCGTTCTGGGCCGTCAGGTGGTCGTGGACGACCGTGACCGTGCTCCGGCCGGCCTTCTGGTACGTGCGGGCGTGGCGGGCGCCGACGGAGATGTTGCCGATGCGGCGGGGCAGGTCGGGGCCGGGCACGGTGTCGTGGTCGCGGGGCGAGATGCCCGCCTCGACCCCGGCGGAGTAGGTGGCGGCCTCCTGCTGCCCCTGTCCTGAGAACTCGTTGCCGACGACGGCGTTGCGCAGGGAGCGTTCGCTCAGAGTGGTCTCGAAGCGGCGGTCGGTCAGCCGCGCCCGGAGGGTCAGCGTGTGGTGGCCGCGGCGGACCTTGCCGTCCTCGGTGAGGGTGACCGGGACGCCGGTGGTGGCCAGCTCGTCGAGGCTCTGGGTGAGGGTCGGCCGGTTCAGGGCCTCCCGCACCTGCCGGTCGTTGTGCAGCGCGGTCCGCAGTCGCCCCTCGCCGTACCACAGCCGGGACAGCCGGGGGTGGCGCAGCATCGCCGGGGGCACGAACAACGACGGGTACGAGCGGTGCAGCGTGTCCAGGACGGAGTCCGTGAAGACCCGCACCGGGTCCTGTGGCGGGGTGCCGTCCTGCGCGGCGGGTGGCGGCGGGGGCACCGGGGTGGTCCGGGGCGCGGCGGCGGGCGGCGGTGCCTGGGGGCGGTCGGGCGGGCGGAAGCCCTCCGCGCGCACCTGGCCGCCCAGGTGCCGGGGGTCCTCCCGGGTGAGGTACCACGGCACCGGCGGCTCGGCGTCCGGGTGGGGCCCGGTGCGGCCGGGTGTGCGGCTGTCCCAGCCGGCCAGCCGGCGGGCGTCCTGAGTGGAGATCCAGTCCAGGCTGACCACCCGGACCGGCCGGGCGGCGGACGCCGGTTCACCGGCCTTGCGGACCATCAGGGTCCGCTCCACCTGGTAGAGCGCCACCGGATGGTTGCGCACCCGGCCGGTGACCTTCCGCGCCGCGTCGGTGCCCAGGTGGTGGCTGCGCCCGGCGGCGAGGTCCGTGCGGATCAGCGGGCCGCCCTGGAGCCGTACGTCGGTCTCCGGTCCGGGGAGGGTGTGGTTCGGCCCCGAGGTGACCTGGAGGCCGAACCGGGTCTCGCGGACGTGGCCGCGCTGGTTCTGGTAGGTGGTCTGGGTCAGTTCGCGGACCTCGACCTTGGCGGACTCGGTGACCAGGGTGGCGCGGTGCGGCACGGACCGCTCCAGCACCAGGTGCCCCAGAGGGTGCTGGCCGCTTCCCCGGGTCAGCTCGGGACCGCTGACCGGCCCGGTGAGCCGTCCGAAGATCCCGAGCAGGCGGCCGGGCCGGACGTACGAGACGAGGGTGCGGTGCGCCGAACTACCGGGCCGGGCGGCCGAGAGGGCCAGCGCCACATCCTCCGGCGGGTCCGCCAGGTACAGGCCCGTGGAGTCGAGCATCCGGGGCTCCCGGCCGTCCGGGAAGACGAGGGTCTCGGGCGCCCTGCGGGGTCCGGTGAACGGCACGGTGAAGTCGTCGGGAAGCCGCCAGCTCAGCCCGTCCCGCATGCCGAACTCCGCGGTGTGCACCCGCGTCCGCCGCCAGTTCGGACCGGCGGCGGGCGGCGCGGTCCCGGTGGCGGGCGGAGCCTCGGTGACCCGCTCCACCCGCACCCGGTAGTGGACGTCGTCCAGGTGGAGGTGCGAGCCCTCGTGGCCGCGGTGTTCGCCCTGGTGGAACGCCGACGTGCCCTGGGTGTAGTCGGTCCGGCGGGTCCACCCCACGGAGGCGGCGATCTTCAGCAGCCAGCTCAGCGGCGGCCCCATGCTCAGACCGGCTCCGATCCGGCGCCCGAAGCCAACGCTGCGCCCGCCGCCCGTGCCGGCCTGCCCGCGCCGCATCGTGTCCACCCGGACCGTGCCGCCGTCCACGTCGGAGAAGCGCTCCCAGCGGTGGTACGGCACGGCCTCGACCGTCATCTCCAGGCCGACCCCGGACTTCTCCCTGCCCACGAGGCGGGCGCCGCGCGGCGAGGTGAAGGCGGCGGCCTGATCGGTGAGCAGCCGCAGCAGTTCCGCCTCGTCGAACCGGTCGCGCAGCCCCGTCGGCAGCTTGTCGAGGATCTCCCGGGCCGCCACTTCCGGCGAGCGCAGCGTCAGGACGCCGGGCCCGGCGAGCAGTCCGCCGGTCGCGTCCGCCGCCTCCGTGTCCGGCGCGGTGTCGCGCGGGCCGGCCCCCGGCCGGATGAGGGCGGCGGGCAGCCTGCTGCCGTCCTCGAAGGTGACCGTCCGGGGCGCCGGACCCGGCGGGCGGGCGTCCTCGCCGGTCAGCAGCCGGGCGGGGCGGTGCCGCTCCAGCTGGGTCTCCAGCGGTACCACGTCCCCCCGGTCGGGCGCCGCCGGAGCGTCCAGGTCGGTGATCCGGTCCATGCCGCGCAGCCACTCCCCGAACGGGTCGGAGCCGTCCGGGTCCTGGGGGCCGGTCGACGTTGCGGGCGGGTCGGGAACGGGCGGCGGTGACGGCGCGGGGGCCGGTACGAGGGCGTCGTAGTGGTCGGTGCCGTTGTACGTCAGGTGCAGGGTGCCGCCGGTGCCGCCCGGGTGGACCGCGGTGACCAGGACGTCCCCCGTCCCCGTCGGGTCGGGCCGTACCAGGCGCAGGTCGAGGTCGAGGGTGTGCGCGAGCGCGTCCGGGAGCAGGTCGGCGAAGGGGGAGGACCACAGGCCGGGGTGCTCCGCGGCGGCGGCGAGCAGTCCGCGGCCCCCGAGCCGCCGGGCGTCGGCGGGCGTGGGCGCCACCTGGGCCAGGTGCGGGTAGTCGCTGTCGGCGAGGAGCTGCCGCCAGCGGTCCGGGTCGGAGTCGGCGACCACCTGCCGCGCGAGAGTGTTCCACCGCTCGGTGACGCGGCGCCGCGTGTCCGCGTCAGCCACCCCGGCCAGGGCGCGGACGCGCAGGTCGTCCACGACGGTCGCCACCGGGTCCGCCACCAGGGCGTCCGCGGCGGCACCCAGTTCGGAGCCGGCGACCCGGTCCCGCACCAGCGTGCGCAGCCCGTCGACGCTCCGCGCGGCCCAGGCGGGCGGCACCTCTTGGCCGCGCGCGCTGTCGAGCACCGACCGGAAGAGGCAGTTCCCGTCGCCCCTGGCGGGCACGCGGAGGAAGGTGGTGCCGTCCGCGCGGACCAGGCCGGCCGGGCCGGGCGTCGGCCCGGGGCCGCTGAACAGGGCCGGGTCCTCGGCGAGGCTCGGCGGGCCGCTCGGCCCGGACACCAGACCGGGCCTGCGCCGGGCGAGTTCGGCGAGGTCCTCGGGGCCGAGCGCCAGGTCGGACAGCGGCAGCAAAGCGTCCGACAGTGTCCAGGCGACCTGTGCCGAGGACGCGTAGGAGAGTCCGCGTACGTCCTCCTGGGAGACCAGGGCGGTGGGGGGCGGGGTGGGCGGAGGCGGGGGCAGCAGGGTGTCGAGGGTGGTGTCGGGTCCGGCGGCGGCGCGTGCCTCGGCCGCCGCGTGCAGGAAGGCGGCGTACTGCGCGGTGGTGGGCTCGGTGGCGGTGGGTCCTGTGGTGGCGGCGTGCCAGTCGGTGACCATCCGGCGCAGCAGCTCCGGGGTCATCCGGCCGTCGCCGTACCGGGCCGCGCCGTGCGAGGAGCGCCAGCGCGCCGTGTCCACGTGGGCGAGTCCGGCGAGCAGCCCCGCGTTCTCCGGGCGCTGTTCGGCGTCCGGGCCGAGGGCCTCGCGCAAGGTGCGGATCTGCTGGAGGGTGCGGGTCCGGGCGAAGGCGTCGGCCGGGCCGGGGCCCGCGTGGAGACCGGCGTCGCGCGCCGCCTGGTCCAGGTCCGCACCCTGGGGCTCAGGGGTGAACAGCCGCCACCGGCCCGGGCCGCCCTCCCCCTCGGTAAGCACCGCGCGGACCTCACCGTGCCGGTCCCTGGCCGTGCCGACCTCGGTGGTCGGGGCGTGGACGGGCCGCCCGGTCCGGTTCGCCACGTGCTGGGCCACCGGCAGGCCCGCGATCCTCGGCGGGCGTCCGGTCTCGCAGGAGAACAGCACCAGCGGCCGGCCCTCGTCGCCGTCTGCGGCCCAGGACTTGAGCACCTCGCCGAGCTGCACGCCGCTGACCCGCACGGCGGGCCGGGCGGAGTCCTCGGTCCCGAGCGTGACGGTACGGGGCGTGCCGTGCCCCACGAAGTAGTCGGCGCCCCGCTCGGTGCCCGCCCCCGGCAGCGGTGTCGCCGGACCGGTGAAGACGGTACGGGGGACGGGCGGCGACGCCTCCGCGGCGGTGGCGCCGGAGGCGGGGGCCGCCGCCGACTCCGTCCGGACGCCGCGGAAGGAGTCCTGGCCGAGCAGCGCCCGGCGGCCCAGGTCGCGCGCCGTGCCGTCCTCGGCCGGGTCCTGCGAGACGGTGAGCGTCCGTACGGCCACGCCCGGCCGGGGCTGCACGGCCGGGTCGGGAGCCCAACGCCGCACCTGGTCGAGAGGTACGGCGTGGCCGTCCAGGGTGAGGACGGTCCGCTCACTGCGGGGGCGGCCCGTCCTGTCTCCGTCACCGTCGGTGGGCCCGACGCCGTCGGCGGGGCGTACGACGACGCGGGGTGGCGGGGTGGCGGCAGCGGTGCCGGTGGTGCTGCCGTTGGTGCCGTCGGGCCCGCCCGACTCCAGATGCGGATCGGTGGCCGGTTCGTCGTCGCGTCGCGGCGGGAGGCCGGGTTCCGCCTCGGGCGTCTGCCTGGAAGGTCCGGTGTCCTGGACCGTGCCGCCACCGTTCACGGGGGCTGTCGTCGGCGGCAGCTCGTAGGTGGTGCCCTGGCTCCGGGGGTTGCCGGAGTCCGGGGAGGGCGCAGGGGTGTCCGTGTCGGTGGCGGCGGCGCTCTCGGTGGCGGGGCGGGCGTCCGGGACCGCGCCGAGGGCGTCGGCGAGCGGCAGCAGCACGTCCGCGTCGGGGAAAGCGTTCTCCGGCGCGGTGGCCGTGCCCGGGGTGGACGACGCGGCGGGCGTGGGCGCGGGGCTCGCGAGGGGCCGGGCCTTGACCGGGGCGTCGGGCGACTCGCGCGTCAGCTCGGCGGCCGCGCGTGCCGGTCGTCCCGCGCTGTCGGGCGTGCCCTGCGGACCGAGCACCACCGCCCGGTCGGTCCCGGCGCGGTCCAGCATCGCCGCGGCCTCCGGTGAGCCCGCCGCGGGCAAAGGCCCCGTGGACATCACGACGGTGAGCGGCGGCGCCTGACGCCCGGCGGGGCCCTCGGGGGTCTTCACGACCTCCCCGGAGACGTCGGCGCCACCGTCCGGACCGACCGTGCCCACGGCCCCGCCCCGAACCCCGGTGGCGCCGTCGGAGCCGAACACGCTGCCGAGGTCGCCGGGGACATCGGTACCGCCGTGCGAGCCGGTCGTGACGGGCCGCGGCGGAGACGCGAGGTCGTCGGTGGCCGCAGGGGTGAGGGACCGCTCCCCGGGCGAGGCGTCCGGGGAGACCTGTGCCCCGTCCCTCGGTGCCAGGGGGCCGGAGCCCGCCGGCACCTGCCCGGTGGGGCCTGCGGGCGCCGTGCCGTTCTGCGTGGGGAACGTACCCGCCGGTCGGCCGCCCGTACCGGGGCCGGAGTTGGGGCCCGCGCCCGTACCGGAACCGGAGTTCATACCCGTTCCGCTACCGGCGCCGGAGTTCGCAGCGACGCCCGTACCGGAATGCGTCCCCGTGCCGGTGTTCGCCCCCGCGCCGGTGGCGCCGAGGCCCGCGCCCGTCCCGGGGGCGGTGTCGCTCTGCTCGCCCTTGCCGGGCGCCCGCGCCGTCCCGTCGGCGACGTCCGTCTGCGGGCCGGCTTCGCGTCCGGTCCCCGGGCCGGGGTGAGGCGCGGTCGCCGTACCCGGTCCCGCGGCGAGGCCGGGGCCCGTCGGGTTCCCGGCGAGATGGTCCGCGGGGGCCGTGGCGGGCCTGTCCACCGTGACCGGTGTGCCGAGGTTCTCCAGCGCCCGTCGGACCTGCTCGGCGTCGACGTCCTGAGCCGGGCCCGCTTCCGGCACGAGGCGGATCTCGGGCACCTGCGACAGTGAACTGTGCAGACCTCCGCGGACACCGGCCTCCTGGGCGCCGGGCGGCGGGGTGCCGCGCAGGGCGGCGAGGTCGCGCAGGGCCTGCTCGCGGACTTCGGCGGGACCGGCGTGGACCTGCTGCCACAGCTCGCTCTCCGGGAAGGCGGCGGGCAGCGGGCCCGGCGTGACGGGCAGCGGGGTGTACGGCGGGCTCAGCGGGGTGTACGGCGGCGGGGCCGACGTGTGAGGCGTGGAGGTGCCGCTGGTGTACGGCGGGGGCGGGCCGAGCGTGGCGGCACCTGGCGTGCCGGCGGAGCCGGGCGCGCGGGCCCCGTCGCCGGTACCGCCGCCGGACTCCGTGCGGAGCCCGGTGTCGGTGCCGGGAGCGGTGGTGCCGGTGGTACCAGAGCCGTCGCGCGGCTGGGTGCCGGCGGTGCCGGTGGGCGGCGGGAACCGCAACTGGTCGATGGTGTGCCGCAGTTCGGCCCCGCTGTTCACGGCGGTGCTGCTGAGGGTGGCCTCGACCTGGCTGCTCAGCCCCGCGCCGACGAAGGTGGACCAGCTCGTCGACCAGTCCCCCTCGAAGGCTCCCTTGATGACGATCTCCGCGGCCGACTCCCCGAGACCGGCGGCGAGGAAGCCGGTCGTCCCCTTGAGCGTGTAGTGCCCGGCCAACGCGCCGGGCCGGTCGGCGTTGTGGCGCAGTAGTTGGCTGTTGCGCCACAGGGCCGGGTTGTTCCGGAAGGAGAGCGGGTCGTCGCGGAAGGTGACGGGCGGTTTGCGCGTGGCGTTCGGGCCGCCTCCCCACGGCGTGGGATCGAGGCCGTTGAGCGGGGTGTCGCGGTGCGGGGGCGGGGTCGGGACGGGGGCCGGCTTGGCGTTGGGGGCGGGGTGGTTGAGGTCGATGTCAGGGTTGTTCCGCCAGGTGGGCGGATTCTTGAAGTCGAGGTCCGGGCCGTTCTTCAGGAAGTTCTTGTCGAAGCTCCGGACGATGTTGCGGGCGAAGTCGTCGAGGATGCTGGTGAACAGACCGGCGGCGGCGCCGAACGCGGCGTCCTTGAGGATCTGGCTCCAGTCGAAACCATCGGGACGGCGGCCGTCGGGCGCGAAGTTCATCATGGCCAGCCGCACCGCGAAGGTGGTGAACGCCTCGGAGAACGCCTCGGTCAGCGAGGGCGCGATGTGCAGCCGCTGCAGCAGGTGGGTGAGCGTGGTCAGGATGAAGAACCGGCTGCGCAGCTTGGCCATCATGATCTGGCTCGCGGAGGCGCCGCCGGTGAAGAACGACATCGCCAGGTAGAGGGCGATCTCGATGAGCAGCCTGATGACCTCGGCGATCACCTGCCACTTGGACTCCATGATGTCCATGGAGGTCTTGCGCCTGCCTTCGGCGATCTTGTCCAGCTGCTCGGAGAACTCCCGCAGGTAGTTGCGGCCGCCGTCGTCGATGAGCGTGCCCATCGCCTTGCTGTACGCCTTCGCGAGGTCGTCGGGCATGGAAGCGGCGATGTCGTGCACCGACTTGTCGATCAGCGAGGACATCCGGTCGAGCTTGCGGCCCAGCCCGGAGTAGGGCCGCCGGCTCTCGTACGCGAGATCCTCGTCGGCGTCGATGAGCCGTTCCCCGGTGAGGATGAAGATCATCGCGTTGACCTCGGGCGAGGGCATGATGCTCATCGGCGGCGCCCCCCGGTGCCGGGCGGGCAGGCCGGTGCGACCGCCCGCCGCACCGTGCGGGAGCGGCTCGCGCGGCCATGGTCAGCGGCGGCCATGCCCACCCGTGTCGCCGTCGATCCCGCCGGTCTCGATACGGCTGTTGCCGCGCTCGATCTCCTCCAGGTTGGCGTCGCGGGTGTCCTTCATCATGCGGACCTGGCTCAAGGTGGCGTCCGTGATGCCGACCAGGGCGTCACGGATGGACATCATCGTCTCCTTGGTGGTCTGCCGCTCCTTCTGCTCCTGCGGACGGGCCTTCTCGGCGAACTCGCCCTGCGTACCCGGCCAGGAGACGGTGGGGGCGAGTTCGTCGAGGAACTCCTCGGTGATGCTCCGGGCCAAGGCGCCGATCTCCTCCAGCTGACCCGCCAGAGCCTCGATGCGGGCCGGGTCGACGTAGTAGCGCTGCCCCACGGTCATTCCTCCCCGTCGTCACCGAGAGCGTCGCGCCAGGCGGGGGTGGCGCCGTCCCGGCCTGCCGAGTCGTCGTCGTCCTCGCGCAGCACCTCCGGGCCGAAGATGCGCTCCCAGTCCAGCTCGAAGCCCTTCAGCTCGGGGATCTCGCTGCTCGGCTCGGCGAAGGGCGCCATCGCCTTCATCACGTGCCGGTTCATCTTCCGCCGCGCCGCGCTCGCCGCCTCCAGGACGCTGGCGGCCAGCTCCTGGGGCGACATGTCGCGGTACTTCTCCTCCAGGAACTCGATCCCGGTCAGCTCGCCCTGCGGGCCGGCTGTGGCGCGGACCGCGCGGTCGGAGGAGAGCACGGCGAAGGAGGCCGACCGCAGTTCGCGTTCGGTGCGTTCGAGTGCCGCCTGGGCCGAGTGGAGTTCGGCCATGGCCTTCTCCAGCCGCTTCTCCAGTGGTTCCGTCACTGCCGCTCCCCTTCACCGGGCCGGACCGCGCGCCGTGGCGCTCCTCCCGTGCCCGTTGCTCGCCCGGTGCGCCGGGCCGTCATGCCTGTTGCTCGCCCGGTGCGCCGGGCCGTCAGATGTTCTCCTGATCCTGCCTGGTCGGGACAGGCCGGCGACAGCCGGGGCCGGGAGATCCTCGTCCCACGGCGCCTGACCGTGCCCGTCCTCGGTGCCCCTTCGGGCCGGGTCGGGACCGCCCTCATCGTCCGATGACGGCCGGGGTGCCGCCCTCCTCGGTCCCCCACACGTCCCCGTCCTCCTCCAGGTAGTCGGCGGAGGTGGTGGCCCGGCGCTCCTGCTCCGTCTCCTCCTCGGGGGAGCCGCCGCCGGTGGTGGCGACGCGGGAGGCCGGGGACAGGAAGGTGTCGCTGTCCTCCTGACGGTTCCAGGGGCTGCGCCGCCTGCGGTTGCGGCGCTCGCTCTCCTCCGCCGCGTCGACCAGGACCGCGCGGACCCTCTCACCGTTGCCGCGGTCGCCCCCGGCTCCCATGCCGCCCATGCCGCCCATCGGCATGCCGGGGGTTCCGGGCATGCCGGGCGTGCCGGGGGCGGCCGGGCCGGAGGCGCCGCCGAGCCCGCTTCCCGCGCCCGCCGCGACGCTGTCGGAGAGCGGGGCGACACCGCCGGGCGTGCTGAGCCCGTCGCCGGCGAGGAGGCCCGCCCCGGGAGAGGACGAACCGGCGCCGGGGAGCCCGCCTCCGGAGGTCACGGGGGCTCCGCCGCTGAGACCGAGGTCGGAGAAGGAGAGGTCCTGGCTGCTGGTGCCCGAGGAGCCCGGGCCGCCGAGTCCGTCGAGGAGGTCTGTACGGTCCAAGGCCCCGTCGGTGTTGAGGTCGTGCAGGTCGATGGTCTCGGTCCGGCCCTGCGCGTCGGTGACGGTGGCGACGCCGGTGTCGGGGTCGATGACCTGGGTGCTGCCGTCCGGGAACGTGGTGGAGAGCCTGCCGTCGTCCAGGGAGGTGGTGGAGCCGTCCGAGTTGGCGATCCGCGCCCCGTGGGTGAGGTCGGTCGTCGTGACGGACCCGTCGGGGTGAGTGGTGGTCAGCATGCCGCTCTGCGTGTCGAACGACGCCCTGCTGCCGTCCGGGAACGAGGTGAGGAAGTCGTCGCCCGCCAGTGAGGTGACCGCGCCGGTCGAACTGTCCAGGCCGGAGAGGCCGGAGTTCAGGTCACCCAGATTGCCGAGCTCCCCGATCGACTCCGTCGGCAGGTCGCCGCCGGGGCCCCCGAGGGAGTCCAGGCCGCCGGTGCCGCCGCCCTGGCTGTTGAGCCCGCCGAGGGAGCCGAGGTTCTGGGTCGTGGTGGACCCGTCCGGGCCGGTCGTCACCGCCTGGCCCGTCGCCGGGTCGACACTCTGCGTCGTCCCGTCCGGGAACGTCGTCGTCAACTTCCCGTCATCCCCCAACGACGTCACCGAACCATCCGGATTGGTCACCTCCAACCCGTTCCCCAGATCCGCCGTCGTCGTCGCACCATCCGGACCCGTCGTCGTCAACAACCCACTGTCCGGATCAAAACTCGTACTGCTCCCGTCCGGGAACCGCGTCGCCAGGTCACCGTCACCCGTCAGCTCACTGCTGCCACCCGTCGGCGTCTCCAACACCGCATCACCGTTCAACCCGCCGTTGAGACCCCCCAGACTGCCCAGGTCCGTCGTCGTGGTCGACCCGTCCGGGCCGGTCGTCACCGCCTGGCCCGTCGCCGGGTCGACACTCTGCGTCGTCCCGTCCGGGAACGTCGTCGTCAACTTCCCGTCATCCCCCAACGACGTCACCGAACCATCCGGATTGGTCACCTCCAACCCGTTCCCCAAATCCGCCGTCGTCGTCGCACCATCCGGACCCGTCGTCGTCAACAACCCACTGTCCGGATCAAAACTCGTACTGCTCCCGTCCGGGAACCGCGTCGTGAGACCGCCGTCCTCCAGCCGGCTGTTGCTGCCGGTCGGGTTCTTCAGCGCGCCGCCCCCGGTGTTCAGGCCGCCGAGCGCGCCGAGGCTCTGGGTCACCGGCCCCATGTCGACCTGACGCCCGTTCTCGCCGCCCAGGCCGTCGAGATCACCCGTACCGTTCAGACTGCCCGTGCCGTTCAGGTCGCCCGTGCCGTTCAGACTGCCCGTGCCGTTCAGGTCGCCCGTGCCGTTCAGGTCACCGAGGCCGCCGAGGCTTTCGGTGACGGGGACGTTCTGGTTCAGCAGGTCGTCGAGGTTGCCGAGGTTCTGCTCGTCGACCGCGTTGGGGTCGTTGAGCCCGCCGAGGCTCTCCTCCATGGCCTTGCGCTGCTCCTCGGCCTCCCGCTCGGCCTCCTCCTGCGCGGCCCGCTGCTCCTCCCGGATCTCGTCCTGGTACTGGCGGTCCTCCTCACGCAGTTCCTCCTGGTACTGGCGGTCCTCCTCGCGCTGGCGGTTCGCCTCCTCGCGCAGTTCGTCCTGGTACTGGCGGTCCTCCTCGCGCTGGCGCTCCTGCTCCTCGCGCAGCTCGTCCTGGTACTGGCGGTCCTCCTCGCGCTGGCGCTCCTGCTCCTCGCGCAGTTCGTCCTGGTACCGGCGGTTCTCCTCGTTCTGCCGGTTGATCTCCTCCTTCTCCTCCTCCAGCTTCCGCTCCTCGTACTGCTCCGAGGCGGTGGTGGTGGACTTGGGGGCGGGGATGTTGTCGGAGAAGTCGGAGCGGAGCTCCAGGAAGTGGTTGTTCAGGTCGGACAGCACCTGCGCGGCGGGCTTTCCGAGGTACTCGTCGACGCCCTGGGTCCAGACCTTCACCGCCTTGTCGCCGACCTTGGCCCAGTTCGCCTTGTCGGCCAGGTCGCCGTACTCGTCGTGGGTCTGGGTGAAGCCGGGCTGCGGGCTGTGGCTGATGGTGGTGTAGTACGAGTAACCGGCGCCGCTCGTGGTCGACTTGATGTCCGTCTTCGCCACGTTGTTGGCGTCCACCCACTGGGCCAGGTCGTCCAGGACGTAACGCAGCACCTGATGGGGGTCGTAGTAGGGGGACTTCGCCCAGGCCAGCCAGGCGTCCAGGAGCTTGGTGGCGGAGTCCTCCAGGTAGCCGCGGCCCAGCGCCAGCGCGCGGGAGTACACCGTGCCGCCGACCTCGGTCCCCTCGCCGTCGGCCGGGGAGGAGTCGAAGGTCTCGATGTAGCTGTCGTAGTTCTCGCGGATCTTCGTCAGCAAGCTGCGGAAGACCTCGGCCGCCTCGCCCTTCCAGCTCGCGTCGTCCCGCCCGAAGCGGTCCTCCCAGTCCTTCAGCACCGTCGCGTGGTCGCGGAAGAACTTCGCGGCGAAGTCGAAGGAACGGCCGGTGGCGTCGAAGGACTTGAGATCCACGACGGCCGTGTCGTCCACGCCCAGATCGCTGAAGCGGGCCTCGGAGGTGTTGCCGTTCAGCAGGGCGATGAGCGCCGCCCGCGGCCCGTTCATGTACCGGGCGAGCGGGATGGTGCTCATCTTGTCCTTGTTGTAGTCCGTGAACTCGTTGCCTTCCCGGACCTGGGCGTCGTGGACGTCGTCGGACCCCGGAGAGGCGAAGATGACCTCGTCGCCCGCCTTGACACGGCCCTCGAAGACGATCCGGGCCTGCATGATGGAGCGCTTCTTGCCGGCGTCGAAGAAGTAGATGTCGTAGTCCTCGCCCTTGTTCGTCAGGAAGCCGGAGTCCTTGACGACCATGCTGAGGCTGCGCTCGGGGATGTCCATCCGGAACAGCTTGCCGCCGTGGTCGGAGCGGAGCGTGTCGAAGACGGTGGCGCGATCCGGCACGGGGTAGCCGGTGATGTGCGTGACCAGGGAGGCCCAGGTGTCGGACGACGGGTCCTTGGCGTTCTCGAACTTCTCGAGGTTCTCGTCGGACTGGGAGTCGTAGCGATCGGCCACCGGGCGCCCTTTCTGTTCAGTAGTCGTACGGCCTGACGCGCCCGCTCGTCGGCGCGAGAGCGCGGCCGGGCTCGGTCACCGGCACGCCGGCCCCTGCCGGGACGGCTCAGGTGGGGTCTTCCTCGGTGCCGCCGGCCGTGAGGGTGTCGACCTCGTCGAAGGTCTGGAGCAGCGTCTGGGCGTCGATCGCGTCCAGGTTCTTGTCCTTGGTCTTGCCGGCCTCCTCGATGGTCTCCGTGAGGGCCTCCTTCAACTCCTTGAACAGCTCCATCTGGTCGCCGAGGAGCTTGTCGACCTCGGTGGCCGCCTCCCGGATCGCCTCGATCAGCTTGGGTCCCGAGACCAGCGGATCGGTGACCATCTTGCCGATCCGCAGGAGTTGCTGGTCCTGGAGCAGGTTCCCCGGGGTGGTGTGACCGTCGATGAGGTCGCCGAGCGGCCGGATGTGCGTGCCGTCGCCGTCCTCGCGGTGCTTCTTCGCGGCGGTGTACACCGGCTGCACCTCGTTGTCCCGGAAGCTCTCCATCTGCTTGAGGTCGAAATGCTTGACGTCGGCCTTCTCACCGGCCATGCGGTTGTCTCCTGCCGTTCGGCGCCGGACGGGATACCTGGGGCTCGGGCCGGCGCCCGCGAGGCCGGACGGCCGGCCCAGGACGGGAGGCGGCGGCCGGGGGCACGGGCGCCGGGCCGCGGGTCCGGGGCCGTCACCGGCCCCCCTGCCGCCCGGCCGCGGAAAAGCGCTGCGGGGCGCGCCGCCTTCTAACGGGCGCGCACGTTACCCCAGTTGTCGGCGCTACGACGCTCGTCACGGGAGTGGTTGTCGTGGATCGTCTGGATCAGCTGACCGTTGTCACCCAGCAGGAGGGCCATGTTCTTGGTGGCCTGGTCCCACTCCGCCTGGACCTGGATGTACATCTCCTGGTCCGCGCCCTCCCAGGTCCTGACGAGCGGCTTCAGCTCGTCCTCCAGGTTGTTGAGGGCGTTGATGATGAGCTGGGTCTGGTCCTTCAGTTCCTCGATGACCTTGAGGACCACGGGGTACTGCACGTCGATGATGCCGTCGGCCATGACGTCTCCTCTGGGGTGGGCGGGCGCCTCGGCCCGGAAAGCTGACGGGGACCGGCCCCCGGCGGGGCCGTGCCACCCTGGACGGTGCGGGGCGGCGCTGGACGGGTCAGCGAAGCGCTTCGAAGACGCCCTGGCTGGTCTTGCTGTTGAGGACCTCGGTCAGGTCCTGGTTCTCCTGCGCCAGGCGGTTGGCGGAGGTGACGTTCTCCTGGAGGGCGTCGACCATCTTGCTGATCTGGACGACGACCTTCTGCGCCTCGCCGTTCCAGCTACGGAACAGCTTCAGCAGGGCTTGGCCCTCGTCGCCGCCCACACCGGAACGCGCGGCGATCTCGGCCACGTTGTTCTGGATCTTCTCGACCTGGTCGCGGGCCGTCTCCAGGGACGAGACTCCTCCCAGGCCCTTGGCATAGTCCGCTTTCCTGGCGGCACTGTCAGCCATGTCGCACTCCCTTCGTTCAGGCGGTCACGTCGCGGTGTTGCTCGCTGAGGCTAAAGAGAATGCCACGTTCCGCGCAACGCGTGTTGGGGAAGATTTGAGCATTGGCCCTTCGCAAATCGCCTTCTGCACAGCCCAGTTGACCCGACGTTTCGAGAAAGTGAACGCCTCGGGCCGAGGTCGCGGGGTACCGGTCATGGGCCGTCGGCCGAGCTCAGGGAAAACGGGCCGGAAACGGGCAGCGAAAAACGGCGAACGGTCGCTCCGGCCGAGAGACGCGCGACCGTACGCCCGGTTTCCGCGGGCGGTACCGATGCGGAATGCGCGGGCTTCTTCCGCGGCCCCCGCAAGGACGGGTGAACGGAAGGCCCGGCGGGCCGGTCGGCGCGCGGACCGCGTACGACGGGAACTCGCTTCCGCGTTCGCCCCTTTTCCTTCACAGGGGGCCGTTTGCAGCATTTTCCGGGATCAGGTGACGCCGTCCGGTGCGCCGGAGGTGTCCGCCACGTCCCCGGCACGCGCCGCCTGCTCGCTGTCGCCCGCACCTTCCTCGTCACGCCCCCCACAGGCGGGCGCGGTGACCCGCGGCCGCGCCGCTCCGGAGGCCGCCCGGGGGTCCAGGTCCGCGCCGGTCGGCAGTGCCGCCAGCAGGGGCGCGGGCACCGAGTCGATGTCCTTGGCCGCGTACCCGAGTGCGGCGAGCGCCTCCTTGCCGGAGATCCGGTACTTCACGCCGTTCTCGGCCACCAGATAGGTGGTGCCCGCGTGCGCGGCGCCACTGGCGTGCAGCGCCCGCACGAGGGCGCCGTGGCCGGGGCGCACCACCGTCGCGTCGGTCGGCACGCAGGCGTCCTCCAGCGGCTGCCCGCCGCTCTGCGCCGCCGTCACCGGGGCAAGTTCGGTCAGCGGCACGAGCACCGAGCCGATCCGGGCCCCGCCGTCGCCGCCGTCCACCTGCGCGCACAGGGCGCTGCCGCGCGGCACGGTGTGCGGGACCGGTGGCGCCGTCGGCAGGCCGACGGAGCCGGCCTCGTCCGCGCCCTCGGCCCGGTGCTCCCGCAGCGCGTCCGCGCCGACTCGGCGCGCCTCGGGCGACCTTCCCTGGTAGGCGTCCTTCTGGGTGGCCGGGTCGCCCAGCACCAGAGCGGCGCCGAGCCTGGTCAGCGGCACCAGGCCCTCCTCGCGCAGCAGGTGGTACGTGCCGGCGCCGCCCGGCACACCGACCTCGAAGACCTGGCCGATCCGGGTGGCCTCGCCGCCTAGCTCCGGCCCCGGGGACCCGCGCCCCGGCACGGCGGGAGCGCGCAGGGCGGGGCCGGGGGCCAGCGCGTCGAGGAACGCCGCCGACACGGGGACCGGCCGGACCGAGCCGTACCCGAGGGCGTTGCGGGCGTCGGAGTCGCGGTCCAGCGGCAGCCTGCTGCCCCGCCACACCAGATACTCGGCCTTGTCCGGCCCGCGCACCAGGAGCCCGCGGCCGCCGCCGACGCCGGTGGAGTCCACCGGCGCCCCGGCCACCAGGGTCGTGGCGCCCGGCTCCTCCACCCCGCCGCCGGGGGCCGTGCCGGAGGTGCCGGGCAGCGCTCCGCCGGGCCCGGTGACGCACATGTGCCAGGCGGAACCGTCGAGCTGAGCGGCGTCCGGGAGGGCGTCGGGGGCCCCGGGTATCCCCACCGGGGCTCCCACGGGGACGTCCCGCAGCGAGGCGGTGCCGACATCCTCGGTCGCCAGGTCGGAGCCGCCGATCAGCAGAGCGGAGGCGTAGTTGCGTACCGGGTGCAGCACGCCGTCGGTGGCGGTCCAGAGATACCGGGCGCCGGTCTCACGGTTGACCACCAGGTGCTCACCGGCCCGCCAGCCGTCGTTGCCGCCCGGGCGCAGCAGTCCGTACACCACGGTGCCCGCGCCGATCAGGACGGTGATCAGCACGCCGAAGACCACACCGCGGGTGGTGCGTCCGAGCGGGCTCTCCGGGGCGTCCGGGTCGGCGGTCAGCAGGCCCGAACTCAGCCTGCCCATCATGAAGGTGTGGGCGTGTACCTGGTCGCGCTTGGACTGCACGGCCTCTCCTCGTCTCGTCGTCCATGGGGCCCGGCACGCGGGCGGCCTCAGCCGAACAGGCCGCGCAGCCAGCCGAAAAGACCGGCGACCCACAGGCTGAGCGGCATCAGCGCGACCGCGAGGCCGGTGTGCGCCAGCTCGGCCGCGCGCCCCCAGTAGGGCAGCACCCGCCGGCCCGGCACGGTCCAGGTGGCGATGACCAGCCCGGCCGCCGCCGCCAGCAGCACCGCGAAGACCACGACCCGGCCGCCCGCGCCGCTCTCGGCCGACCAGGCGCGGGCGAGCAGCAACAGGCCCCACAGGCCCGGCACGGCCAGCACCAGCCGCTGGCCGAGATGGACCAGGCTCCGGGAGTGCAGGAGCAGCAGCAGGCTCAGTGCGAGCGCGGTCAGCACCTCGGGCAGGTCCGGGCGTTCGGCGAGGACCACGAGGCCGGCCGCGACCGCGGTACCGGTGGCCGTGAACAGCGCCGTCACCCAGCGTCCGGCCAGTTCGGTGCGCTCGGCGACCTCGTCGCCGGCGTAGGGCTCGATGCCCTCCTGCAACTGGCCGGCGGAGGACGGCAGCGCGGGCATCCGCATCCCGGCCAGCTTGAAGGCGAACGGGGCGACCGCCCCGGCGCCGAGCACCAGCGGGGCCACCACGAGGGCCACCGAGGCCGACGCGTCCAGCCCGGCGTACCCGAGCAGAGCGCCGGTGACCGCCGTGGCCACCCCGACCAGGGCGGTGGCGAACAGGGCGGGGCCGCCGACCGCGGTGGCCGCGAGGGCCAGCACCGCGCCACCGGCTCCCGCGGCACCCGCGGCCAGCAGGCGCGCGCCCACCACCGCGGCCCCGTCGGGTCCGCCCACCTCGCCGCCCGGCAGTTCCCAGCCGGCCAGCGCCATACACGGGGCGACGAGCAGGCCCAGCACGGTCGCCGTCAGCCGGTCGCCGACCGCGCGGCTGGCCGATCCCGCCCCGGCGAGCAGCAGCAGGCCCGCCACACCGGCGCAGACCACTCGCAGCGCACCGGCCTGCACACCGGGCCAGAAGACCAGCACCAGGGCGGCCACGACGGTGGCCACCGCGGTACCCGCCAGCAGCGCGCGGGCCGGTTCGGGGCCCCAGGTGCGCATCCGGCGGTACACGGTCTCGGACAGGCCGTCCACCAGGTCGTCGAGGCGCGCCTCGGGGAGGGCCTCGGTGTGCGGACGCAGGTGGAGCACGTCGCCGTCGGCGAGTCCCGCGCGGCCGAGGGTGGTCTCCTCGTCGAGGGGCGCCTCGCCGAGGCGCTGCAACACCCAGCCGGCGTGGTCGAGTCCGGCCTCCCCGGCCTCGTCGCCGACGTAGCGCAGGAGGGTGGGGAGCAGATCGGCCACCGGCACGTCGGCCGGCACGGCCAGATCCACCGAGACGTTCGGCGCACGTACGGTCAAGCGGCACAGTCCGGCGACCGCGCTGTCGGTCATCAGCAGAACTCTCGTCTTCCGTGAGGGCTTTGGCAGGGGAGTTTTCGGTGAAGGGGCAAAGCGAGGTGCGGGGAACACCGACGCGGCGCGGAATGCGGGCCGGTTACGGAGATAGCGGTGGAATTCGGGTGCGCACACCGGGTGACGGACCGCCCCACGTGGACAGGTCGTGTCCCGTGAATGCAGACTACTGCCTAAGCCCGCCGGGTCGCGCTGCGGACCTGAATCCGTAGCCGGACAGGGAGTTCACCGGCCGGGATGTCTCCCGTTCCCCTCCCGCCGGACGCATTCCCCCTTCGCCCGACGATGCGCGGGGCCTCGGGCACCGGTGCGGCGCGGCCAATTCCGCGCTCCGGCGCACCGGCTGTCGGGTCGGGCCGGATTGTCCTGCGAGACCGGAGGTTTGACCCCTTGAGCGTGGTGCTGTTCCGTCGTCCCGCCCGCAGGCGCGGGCCGGAAATGCCCGAAGGGCAATTGACTCTCCAGGAACCGCCGGTCCTCGCCGAGACCGTGCCGGACACCTCGGCGATATGGACATATCTGCCGATGGCCCTGATGTCCGTCTCGATGATGCTGATGTTCCTGCGCCCCGGTGGCGGGAACGGCGTCTTCATGTACCTCGCGCTCGGCGTGATGGCGCTCTCCGCGGCCGCCATGCTGCTGGGCCAGCTCATGCGCCGCTCCAGCGAGCGCAAGCAGCGCCTGAAGGGCGAACGCCGCGACTACCTGCGCTACCTGGCGCAGATCCGCAAGCGGGTGCGCGCGACCATCGTGGAACAGCAGCGGGCGCTCGCCTGGCGGCACCCCGAGCCCGCCTCCCTGCGCTCCCTGGCCCGCACCTCGCGGCTCTGGGAGCGCCGCCCGGCCGACGAGGACTTCGGCGAGGTCCGGATCGCGGTCGGCGAGCAGCAGCTCGCCCTCACCCTGAACCCCGTCTCCACCCGCCCGGTCGAAGACCTCGAGCCGCTCTGCGCCCACGCGCTGCGCCGCTTCGTCCGCGCCTACTCCACCATCCCCGAACAGCCGCTGGGCCTGTACCTGCGCTCCTCCGCCCGCATTCTGGTGCGGCCGCAGGAGAGGACGGGCGAGGAGGCGGGCGAGCCGTCCGTGCCGCCGCAGGGCCGGCCCCTCGGCACGAACGGCACGGACGGCGCGGGCGGCGGCGCCGACGGCCCGTCCCCTGAGGCGCTGCGGGCCCTGGTGCGCGCGATGCTCGGCCAGCTCGCGGTGTTCCACGCCCCGGAGGAACTCTGGCTCGCACTCTGCGTCAGCGACGAGCGGCGCCCCGACTGGGAGTGGGTCAAGTGGCTGCCGCACGTGCTGCATCCGCACGAGGAGGACGGGGCGGGCCCGGTCCGCCGGATCACCGCCGACCTCACCGAACTCGACGACCTGCTCGGCTCGGAGTTCGCCGAACGCCCCGGGTTCGACCCGGACGCCAAGCCGGGCCGCGACGAGCCGTTCACCGTCGTGGTGCTGGACGGCGTCACGGTGCCCGAGGGACACCGCTGGGCCGGGCAGGGCTACCGCAACTCCCTGCTCCTGGACATCTCCGGCGCGATGCGCTGGCGTCCGGGCCGCAACACGCTGCGGTTGACCGTGGGTCCGGACCAGGTGAACCTGGTGCGCACCGACCGCAGCCGCAAGGAGCGGTCCGTGCCGCTCGGGCGACCCGACCGGCTCGGGCCGCTCGGCGCCGAGTCGCTGGCCCGGCTGCTCACCTCCCGGCGGATCAGCCTCGGCACCGACATCGCCCAGCCGATGGAGACGGACGTCGAGCTGACCACGCTGCTGGGCATCGCCGATCTCCACCGGCACGACGCCCGCGCCCACTTCGCCCGCCACACCGGCGCCGCCCGGCTGCGGGTGCCGGTGGCCGTCGGGGTGGACGGGCGCCCGGTCGAACTGGACATCAAGGAGTCGGCGCAGGGTGGCATGGGGCCGCACGGCATGCTGATCGGTGCCACCGGCTCCGGCAAGAGCGAGCTGCTGCGCACCCTGGTCCTGGGCCTCGCCCTGACGAACTCCTCCGAGACCCTCAACTTCGTCCTGGTCGACTTCAAGGGCGGCGCGACCTTCCTCGGCCTGGAGGAGCTGCCGCACACCTCCGCCGTCATCACCAACCTCGCCGACGAGGTCGCCCTGGTGGAGCGCATGCAGGACGCGCTGCACGGAGAGCTGATGCGCCGCCAGGAGCTGCTGCGCTCCGCGGGCAACTACACCTCCGCCCTCGAGTACGAACGGGCCCGCGCCTCGGGGTCCGCCCTGGACCCACTGCCCAGCCTCTTCGTGGTGGTCGACGAGTTCAGTGAGCTGCTGTCCTCGCACCGGGAGTTCATGGACCTGTTCGTCATGATCGGCCGACTCGGCCGTTCCCTCGGAGTCCATCTGCTGCTGGCCTCGCAGCGCCTGGACGAGGGCCGGATGCACCAGCTGGAGAGCCACCTGTCGTACCGCATCGGCCTGCGCACCTTCTCCGCCATGGAGAGCCGCGGTGTGCTCGGCGTGCCGGACGCCTACCAGCTCCCCTCGCAGCCCGGCAACGGCTACCTGAAATCGGGGGTGGAGTCGCTGACCCGGTTCCGGGCGGCCTACTCCTCCGGCGGTTACGCCCGCAGGACCGGCGCCGTCGTGCAGGCCCGGGTGGCCAGCCAGGTGGTGCCGTGGACCAGCGGCTGGGTGGTGCCGCGCACCCCGGACACCGCGCCCGGGCCGGAGCCGGCGGCCGAGGAGACGGAGGACACGCAGACCCTGCTCGACGTGGCCCTGGACCGGCTGCGCGGCTCCGGCCCCGCCGCCCACCAGGTGTGGCTGCCGCCCCTGTCCGAGCCGTCGCCGCTGGACGCCCTGCTGCCGGGCATCACCGCCGACCCCGGGCGCGGCCTGACCGCGGCGGGCTGGCCCGGCACCGGCAAGCTGCGGGTCCCGGTCGGTCTCGTCGACAAGCCCTTCGAGCAGCGCCGCGACCCGCTCGTCGTGGACCTCTCCGGCGCCGGGGGCCACATCGCCGTCGCGGGCGGCTCGCAGAGTGGCAAGTCCACCCTGGTCCGGACACTGATCACGGCCCTGTCGCTCACGCACACCCCGGCCGAGGTGCAGTTCTACTGCCTCGACTTCGGCGGCGGCGGTCTCTCCCAGCTCGCCGGGCTCCCGCACGTGGGCGGGGTCGCGGCGCGGCTCACCCCCGAGCGCGTGCACCGCGCGGTGGCCGAGGTGATGACGCTGCTGGCCCACCGTGAGCAGCTCTTCGTGGACCACGCCGTCGACTCCATGCACTCCTACCGGCGCCGCCGCGCGGCCGGCGAGTTCCCCGACGAGCCGTTCGGCGACGTCTTCATGGTGGTCGACGGCTGGTCCACGGTTCGCCAGGACTACGACGACCTGGTCAAGAAGTTCAACGAACTCGCCGCCCGCGGTCTGAACTACGGCATCCACCTGCTGATCACCACCACCCGCTGGGTGGAGCTCTCCGCCCAGGTCCGCGACCAGTCCGCCACCCGCCTGGAGCTGCGGATGGGTGACCCGCTGGACTCCGAGATCGACACCCGTAAGGCGCGCTCGGTGCCGCGCAGCGGCGGTCGCGGCATCACCGC
Source organism: Streptomyces sp. NPDC058373 (assembly GCF_042723275.1). NCBI lineage: Bacteria > Bacillati > Actinomycetota > Actinomycetes > Kitasatosporales > Streptomycetaceae > Streptomyces > Streptomyces sp. NPDC058373. The sequence continues at coordinate 51,436 of NZ_JBHXJE010000014.1, forward strand.
CGACAGCAAGATGCACTTCCTGGCCGGTCTGCCCCGGCTCGACGGCAGCGGCTCCCTGGAGGACCTCGGCGAGGGCGTGGCCCATCTGGTCGCCGAGGTCTCCCGGCACTGGACCGGCCCCCGCGCCCCACAGGTGCGCATGTTGCCGCACCAGCTGCCGCTCTCCGAACTCCCCCCGCCCGAGGCCACCGAGGGCGGCGGCATGAGGCTGCCGCTCGGCATCGACCAGGACGCGCTGGAGCCCGTCTGGCACGACTTCAGCCGCACCCCGCACCTGATCGTGGTCGGCGACACCGAGAGCGGCAAGACCAACCTGCTGCGCCGTATCACCGAGGGCATCACCAGCCGGTACGCACCCCACGAGGCGAAGATCATCGTGGTGGACTACCGCCGCACCCTGGTGAACGCCGTCCCGGAGGAGTACCGGATCGGGCACGTGATCTCCCTGGACAACCTGAAGGAGACCGTCGAGGGCGCCGCCCGAGCCATGAAGACCCGCGTCCCCGGAGCCGACCTGGACCCGGCCCGGATGCGCCACTGCGACTGGTGGACGGGCCCCCGCCTCTTCCTCCTCGTCGACGACTACGACATGGTGTCCCAGAGTTCGTTCCAGAGCCCCTTCGAGCCGCTGTTCGAGCACCTGACCCTCGGCTTCGAGATGGGGCTGCACCTGGTCGTCGCCCGCAGCGCGATGGGCGCCGGACGCGGCCTGAGCGACGCCCTGCTGCGCCGCCTGGACGAGGCGAACAACCCGGCCGTCCTGCTCTCCTGCCCGCCCACCGAGGGCAGCCTGTTCGGCAACACCAAGCCTCGCAACTTCCCGCCGGGCCGGGCCCTGCACGTCGCCCGGCGCAAGGCGCGGCTGGTGCAGACGGCGCTGGTGGAGGAGGCCCGGGGCCAGGGCGGCTGACGCCCGGGACCGCACATGTCAGAAGGCGGGGACCCACAGGGTCCCCGCCTTCTGACATGTGCCGGAGGGTCCAAGGCTCCGCCCCCTGTCACCTCGTCATTTTCCGCCCGCGTCCGCGGAGCGCCAGCCACGGGCGCGGGCACGGGGCACCGCGTACCCCGCCCACAGCACGGCCAGGACACCGGCCGTGCCGATGAGGACGAAGACCACGGCGCGGCCCGTGGCCCGGTCCGCCGCCGCGGTGTCGCGGAGGGCCACCGGTTCGGAGCCGGTGTCCGCGACGGCCGCTCCGCCCGGCTCGCCGAGCACGGCGGTGACGGCCGCGTAGGCGTCGAGCTGCGGGATGTCCGCCGGGTAGGCGGTGGCCCTCAGCCGACGGGCCACCTCCTCGGGGGAGTCGTCCGGACGCGTGCCGCGGACCACGGCGGCGGTCCCGGCGGCGTACGCGGCGGCGACCGAGGGGCCGGAGCCCAGGTAGTGGCCGCTGCCGCGCGGGCCGCCGGAGACCACCCCGGCGCCGGGCGCGACCAGGTCGACGGAGTCGGTGGGCAGGGCGCCGTCCGGGCGGGCGCCGCCGGGGAGCATGTCGGCGACGGAGAGGACGCCGGGTTCCCCGGCGGGCCAGTAGGTGCGGGCCGGGATCTCCTTTCCCACGGCGCGCGAGGGCGGGTCCGGGGCGGCGGCGGCGACCACCACCGCGCCCGCCTCGACGGCGTCGGCGACGGCACGGGTCAGTCCCGCGTTCCGCTCCGGCAGGGCCACGCCGACCGCGATCACCTCCGCCCCAGCCTCGGTGGCGTCCCGCACCGCCCGCGTCACCAGGGACGCCTCGGGCCGGCCGCGCTCGTCGGTGCCGCGCAGCGCCAGCAGCTCGGCGCCGGGGGCGACCCCGGCCAGCCGCGCGTCGCCTCGGCCGGAGCCGGCGATCAGCCCGGCCAGGAAGGTGCCGTGCCCCACGCAGTCCTCACCGGCCGCGCCCCGGGCGGTGACCCGCCCGTCCGTTCCGGCGGCGCCGGTGGCCACTCCGGTGTCGATCAGGGCCACGGTCACGCCCGCGCCCGTGCCGTGCCGCCGCACGCGCTCCAGGTCGAGCCGCTGACGCGACCAGTCCTGCTTCTCCGCCTTGGCCTTGGAAGCCGGTGTGCAGCCGGCCCGGTCGGCGAGCACGGAGGGCATGCCCGGCAGTTCCTGGCCCTTCCCGTCGGCGGCGGGTACGCCTTCCGGCGGCCCGGCGCCGGCCGGCGCGGTCCCGGACAGCAGCAGGACGGCGGCCAGCGCCGCGCCGCACAGCGGGCGGGACAGGCCGGGCCCCGGACGCCTCACCGGACCGCCTTCGCGGTCGCGGCGACGACGTCCTCCGGCAGCAGGACCCGCAGGTCTTCCAGGGTGGGCGCGGTCAGCGAACTGAGCCGCCCGGCCTGCCGGGTGACCATCGACTCGACCACCTGGCGGGCCAGGCGGGCGTTGCCGAAGGAGCGGTCGCGCGGCAGGGCGTCGAAGTACTCCCGCAGCAGCGGTCCGGTGCCGGCACCGCACTCGTAGCCCATCTCGACGGCCTGGGTGCGCACGATCGTGACCAGTTCCTCGGAGGTGTAGTCGGCGAACGCGATCCGGCGGGGGAAGCGGGAGGCGAGGCCGGGGTTGGAGGCGAGGAAGCGCTGCATCTCGTCGGTGTACCCGGCGACGATGACGACCACGTCGTCGCGGTGGTCCTCCATCAGCTTCAGCAGGGTGTCCACCGCCTCCTGGCCGAAGTCGGCACTGCTCCCGCGCGGGGTGAGGGTGTACGCCTCGTCGATGAACAGCACGCCGCCACGGGCCCGTTCGAAGAGCTCCCGGGTCATCTGGGCGGTGTGGCCGACGTACCGGCCGACCAGGTCGGCGCGGGCCGCCTCGACGAGCTGGCCGCGCTGGAGGATGCCGAGCCTGCTGAGGATCTCCCCGTACAGCCGGGCCACCGTCGTCTTGCCCGTGCCGGGCGGGCCGGTGAAGACCAGGTGGTGGCCGAGCGAGGGCACCGGCAGCCCGGCGGCGGCGCGGTGGCGGGCCGTGGTGATGAGGTTGACCAGGTCCGTGACGTCGTGCTTGACCTCGGCAAGGCCCACCATGTCGCCGAGGCGGGTCAGCGGGTCGTCGTCGGGGACGCCGGTCTCGGATGCCTGCGCGGCGGCGGTGGCGGAGACGTCCTCCGGCAGCAGCAGCCGCAGGTCGCGCTCGCCGGCCTGCGGCAGGGCGGCGAGCCGCATCGCCTGCCGGTCCACCATCTCCTCGAACACCCCGCGCGCGGCACGGCCGTTGCCGAACCCCGCGTCGCGGGGCATCGCCTCGAAGTGCTCGGCCAGCGCCGCCGCCGTGCCCTCCCCCAGCTCGTACTGGTGCCCGGCGCACATGTTCTCCATGATGGCGACGAGTTCGGGAACCGTGTAGTTCTGGAACTCGACCGCCCGGGAGAAGCGTGAGCCGAGGCCCGGGTTGGAGGCGAGGAAGCGCCGCATCTCGTCGGTGTACCCGGCGACGATGACGACCACGTCGTCGCGGTGGTCCTCCATCAGCTTCAGCAGGGTGTCCACCGACTCCCGGCCGAAGTCCGCGCCCCCGTGGCCGCTGTCCGAGGTCAGCGTGTACGCCTCGTCGACGAACAGGACGCCGCCGAGGGCGCGCTCGAACGTCTCCGTGGTCTTGATCGCCGTGCCGCCGACGACCTGCGCCACCAGGTCGGCGCGGGAGACCTCCACCAGGTGCCCGCTGCGCAGCGACCCCAGCTCGGCCAGGATCGCGCCGTAGAGCCGCGCCACGGTGGTCTTGCCGGTGCCGGGCGGGCCGGTGAAGACCAGGTGGCGGCTCATCGGCGGCGCGGGCATGCCGAGTTGCTCGCGGCGCTGGGCCAGCTGGGTGAGGTTGACCAGCGTACGCACCTGCTCCTTGACGTTCTCCAGGCCGATCAGCGCGTTCAGGGCGCCCAGCGGGCCGTCGGCGCGGTCCTGCGCGGGCGCGTCGGCCGCGCCGGAGCCCGCCGGGTCGGTGTTCTCGGCGCTGCCGGTCCCCCAGGCGTCGCGCTTGCCGTTGCCCGTGCTGCTCAGCCCCTCCACGGCCAGCCGGTCGCCGGGCACCGTCTGGACCAGGCCGCCGCCCTGGTTCTCCCGCGTGAGGCAGTTGACCAGGGAGACCGGCGCGGTGGACTCCACCCGGAAGCCGTCCTGCTCCCCGCCGGCCGCCTCGCAGCCGCTGAGGGAGGCGAGTGCGCCCTCCCGCAGCAGGAAGCCGTGGCCGGCGGAGGCGAGCACCGAGGTGCGGTTGGCGGTCAGTTCGCCGCCCGCGTCGACGACGACGCCCTCCTCGCCGGATCTCTCGACCCGGAAGTCCCGCACGGTGACGCTGCCGCCGTTCTCCAGCACCAGGCCGCTGGTGACGGGGTCGAAGGCCCCGCCGCCCGCCAGGTACAGGGTGCTGCCGAGAGCCGCCCGGACACCCGCGCCGCCCGGCCGGACGATCTCGCAGTCCTCGATCCGGCCGCGGGCGTCCCTGGCGGCCGAAATGCCGTCGCCGACCGGCTGCACCAGCCGGGCCCGGCGCAGCAGCGGGTTGGCGCCGCCGCGCACCGCGACGGCCGGCGCGCCGCCGATCACCTCCAGCCGGTCCAGCTCGGCCGCCGAGTCCTCCTCCAGCAGCAGGCCCGTCTCGGCGCAGTCGCGAACGGTCAGACCGGTCAGGGCCGGGGAGGCGGCCCCGGCGACCCGCAGGGCCGCGTCCTGGGCGGCGTCGATCCAGCAGTCCTCGAAGGTGCCGCGCGCCCGGTCGGTGACGACCAGGCCGTGGCCCCGGCTGCGGGAGACACGGCAGCGGCGCAGCACCGGGTCGGTGCCCGCGGCAAGGGTGATCCCGGTGCCGGAGGTCCCGGTGACGCGGACGTCCTCCAGCGTGGTGCGGCCCGCGCTGCTGAGGTGGACGCCGGTGCTGGTGTCGTGCACCACGGTGCGGCTGACCGTCAGTGTGGAGTTCTGCTCCAGGGCCAGGGACGGCTTGTCGGTGGAGGAGATGTCGCAGTCCTCGACCGTGCCCCGGGCCTCGCCGTTGGCGAGCAGGCCGTTGCCGCGGGCGTCGCGCACCGTGCAGTCGCGCACGCGCGCCTCGCCCTGCTCGGCGAGGACCAGTCCGCTGGTGCCCAGATGCTCCAGCGTGCAGGACTCCACGGTGGACGGGGTGGTCGAGGTGACCACGACGCCCGCGCCCCGCGGGTTGCTGACCCGGCAGTCCCGCAGCGCCAGCGAGCCGGTGCCCCCGGCCAGCAGCGCGGTCCAGGCCGCTCCGACGATCTCGCACCCGTCGAGCGCTGCCTGACCGCGCCGTACGTCCACCGCGGGCGCCTCGGGGTCCTGACCGCGCAGGGTCAGCTCCGAGAGCATCACGGCGTCGGCGCGCAGCGCGAGCACGCTGCCCGAGCGCGGGCGGAGCTCGACCGTGCCCCGCCCCTCGGCGGCGGTGAGGGTGACCCGGGTGTGGATCACCAGGTTCTCCGCGTAGGTTCCGGGCCGGACGCTGATGACCGCGCCGGAACGGGCCACCGCGAGTGCCTCACCGATCGTCCGGTAGCGGTCCCGGTCGTCAGGGCCGACCGACAGTACCTGGCGCGACACGCGCGAACCTCCTTGCTTCGTCGCCGTCCGGGGGCGTTCCCCGTCGTGGGGGCCGCGGTCCGGCGAACCGTCTCTGCCATCATCCTGCCCGCGTGGGAGCGGGCACGGGGGCCTGGCCCCCGTCGCTCCGGGTCAGACGCTCCACTTCTGGTTGTCCGCACCCGTGCAGGTCCACAGCTGGAGCCAGACGCCCCGTCCCCGGTCGCTGCCGACGATGTCGACGCACTTCCCCACGACCGTGTTGACCAGGTCGTGGGACGGGTTGAGCACGAACTTCTGGGCGGGGTTGCCGGAGCAGTGCGCGAGCTGGATCGGGGTCCCGTCGCTGAAGTCGGCCCACGCGACGTCCATGCACAGGCCCTTGATGCGGATGGTGCCGTCGGAGGCGAAGTGGAACTTCTGCGCGTCGGCGCCGTTGCAGTCCCACACCCACAGCCGCTTGCCGTCGCTGAAGTCGCTCCCCGGTACGTCCAGGCAGCGGCCGGACAGGTGGCTGCGCAGCGTCACCGGGGCCCCGAGGGCCGGGCCCGCGGCCGGCTTGCCGGCGTTCGGCTTCTTCTCGGCGCCGGAATTCCCGGACGGCTTCTTCGCCGTCTCCTTCTTCTCCCCGGCTTCGGCGTCCTTCTCCGGCTCGCCGCCCTTCCCGGCGTCCTCGGCGGCCTTGGCCGGGGGCTCCTCCGCCTTCCGGGCCTCCTTCTCGTCGTCCTTCTCGTCCTCGGAGGGTCCGGCGCTCGGGGGGCTCACCACGAAGTCGCCCGGGTCGCCCCGGTCGTCGCCGCCGAGCACGGTCGCCGCGGCCTTGGACGCCTTGTCGCCCTTGTCGTCGTCGTCCGCGCCGAGCAGCAGGAACGGCGCGGAGACGAGCAGTGCCCCGGCGACGGCGGCGGCGGCCAGCACGGCCCTGCCCGGCCGCCCCACCGGCCCGGCCGCCTCCTGCGGCCGGTCGATGGCGGTGGTGGTCACGGTCCGTACGAGAGCGGGGAGTCGGCTCTTGGCAGCGGCGGCGGCGCCGGGGTCGGCCTCGGCGGCCGATTCCGTCTCGGTCGCGGAACCGGCCCCGGCCGCGGAGCCGGAGGCGGAAGCTGACCCGGGCTCGGCGGCCGGGCCGGCGCCGGAGTCGGGCCGTGCGGCGGGCCCGGTGCCCTCACCGGCCCCGGCCTCCGGCTCCGCCGCGCTCTCGCGCCCGGCTCCAGGGGCCTCCTGCTCCGGGAGTACGGCGCCCTCCGCCTCCGCATTCGCGGCGTCGGGGCCCGTCGCGGGCCGCGGCCCGGCGGTGGACTCGGTACGGGCAGCCGGAGAGGTGGGTGGCTGCTGCGCCGAAGGCGTCACGGGGACCTCCGTGAGGTGTGGGACGAGGGTGCGGCGGGGCTGCCGGTGCCGTCCGCCGGTTCCGCGGGGCCACCGCCCCCGCGGGCTGCCGGGTCGTGGTCGGTGGCGGTCGGCCCGTCGCCGCGGAGCTGGTCGGCGGGGACGAGCAACGGGGCCGCGGCACCGGAGTTGACCAGCAACTGGGTACCGGCACCGGGCAGCGAACGGGCCAGCTCCCGGGCGGAGAGGGTGTCATGCCGAAGTACCGGGGAGGTGAACGCGTGCTGCGGCGCGGTGAACACCAGCACCACCGGCGCGCCGTCCCGCCCGGCGGCGAGCAGCGGTCCGCCGTCCGGTCCGGCCACCACGGTGATCTCCGCCTCCGCCAGCGCGGCGACGGCCTCCTGGTCCGATCCGTAGCCGGTCGCGGCGCGCTGCGCCGCCGCGTCGACCGGGTCTGTGGGCTCGGGCCAGCCCAGCACGCGGGCGGAGGGCCGGTAGGCCGGGTTGGGCCGGTACGTCCCGACCTCGCCGCTGTCCTGCGACCGCCACTCGCCGGCCACCGCCCATTCCGGGGGTGTGCGCTCGGCGGTCCACTCCGGGTCGACCACGCCGATCCAGTGCCCGGGTGCCTGCGCCGCGGCGATTCGTACGGCCTCGGGTATCGCGGGGAGGTCCTGCGGGCCCGGGCCGGCGGGCGGTTCGGCACCGGTCAGCGGAGCCTGGGCGTCGCGCCCGGCCACTGGCTGTTCTCCGAGCCGTATCTTCACGGAACTTCTGGACTCCTGCCACCTCTTGAGCGCGTTCGGCCCCCTAGGGGGTGTCTGACCAATCCTGTGCGGTGTCCGTGGTGTCCGGTGCGTGCTCTCGGCGCGCCGGGCGGAAGTCCTCGTACTGGGCGTACTCGGGCTTTCGCCCGGTGCGGCGAGAGTGCGTGCCGGGCGCCTCGGGCGCCGTGCGGGGTTTGCCAGACACCCCCTAGGGGGGCGTCCCCTGGCGGCCGTCCCCGGCGCGCCGCACACGCGCGCACCGACACCGACCGGCCGAGGTCAAAGAATGCCACACCGGCTCCGCCCGTGGGCGCCCGCGCCGAGCCCGAAAGGGCCCTGCCCAGCGCCCGTTCACTGCCCGTTCCGGGGACTTTCCGGGACCAGTGGCACAGGACCGGACGATACGCCTCCGCGGACCTCCCGGCCCGGGGCCCACGTCGCCCCGCGAAGGGCTACGTTGGGGTCGTCGTCGGCAGGATCAAGCAGTTCGCCCCGACGCGGCACGCGCTCCCGCCCGCAGGACACGACCCGGTGTCCGTGCGCGGCCCGGCGCGCGACCCCTGGCCACCCCCGACAACTCTTCACCGAGGAGTCCGCGCATGCCCTCCCGACCCCCCGCCTCCGCGCACCCGGAGCCGCAGCCCGCCGGCGACCCGGGGGCCGCCTCCGCGAAACCGGCCGGGAGCGTGCGGCCGCCTGCCGCCTCCGACGCGGCCGGGACCGCCCCCGCGGCGCAGGCCGCACCCGAGGGGAAGCCGAACACCGCCGGGGCCGGTTCCGCCCCCTCCCCCGCTGCGGAACCCGCCGAGGCGCGGCCCACGGCGGAGGCCACCGCCCCCGCCACCGAGCAACGTGCCGCAGTGGCGGCCGCCGCCGTACCCCCCGCGGCCAAGTCGGGCACCGGCGTGGACGGCGGACGCCCGCGCACACCGGTCCTCGCCGGGGCCGCCCTCGCCGGTGCCCTGCTCATCGCCGTTCCCCTGCTGCTGGCGGGCGGCGCGGAGGACGGCGAGCGCCCGGACGGGACCCAGAAGCTGGCGGCGCAGGACTCGGACACCGTCCTGGACCCGGCTCCGGGCACCGCGGGCATCGACGACTACGTCGCGCAGAAGCCCAGCCCGTCACCGGCCGAGGAGAAGCCGAAGCCGAGCGAACCGGCGAAGGCCGTCGCCCCGGCCCCGCCCCCGGCACCCGCCACCAGCGCGCCGGAGAAGAAGGCCGAGCCGAAGCCGAAGGCGGCCCCGAAGCCCGACTGGACCACCGAGACCGTGTACGCCGTCAGCGTCCTGGAGGTCAACCAGGCGTGGACCACCAACCGCATCCGCATGGTGATGCAGCCCGACGGAAACCTCGTCGTCCACAACGAGAAGAACAAGCCGATCTGGGCGTCGATGACGTTCGGGGAGAACCACCGGGCGATCTTCCAGAAGGACGGCAACCTCGTCATCCACAACGGCGACGACCGCCCCATCTGGGCCTCACGCACCCACGGCCACCCCAACGCCCAGTTGGTCCTGCGGGCCGACGGCAAGGTGGTCGTGCTGCACAACGGCAAGGCCATCTGGTCGACCTGACGCTCCGGACGGCACCACTGCGACCCGGCCAGGACTCAGCGCAGCCGCGCGGCGAACGCCTCGCGGGCCCGCTCGCCGAACAGGAAGAAACTGACCTCCACCATCCGCGTCCCGGCCTCCCGAACCGCCTGCCCGGCGATACGGGCCGCGCCCTCCAGCGGCCCCCGCCACGCGCCGCGCCCGTGGAGATCCCGGGGAGGACGACGGTCCGCCCGCCCGGTAGGCCGGCGCTACGGACCGGGTCCGCAGCCTCGCAGCGGCGCTCGGTGGCCGGGCAGGCAGCCCAGGACGACAGAAGGTCCCCCTGCTCAGGACGGCTGACGCCTGCGGAGTCACAGGACGCGTCCTGCTTCCGGTCGGTCGGCGAGGTCAGCAGGTGTCCGCGTGGGCGTCCTCCGCCGGTACGGACAGGTCAGGCCCCGCCGTCGGGGAAGGTGACGGGCGCACCGTGAGCCGTGCTGCCTGTGTCCGGTCCGAGGAGGGGCCGGTCTCGATGGCGAACTCCCCCGCTTCCACCTCCCGTTCTCCCGAGCGGGAGACCGACGCCAGCGCCCGGGCGTCGATCGTGAAGGAGGCCTCGGCCGCGTCCCCGGGGCCGAGGTCGACGTGGCGGAAGCCGCGTAGTTCCCGCACCCGGGGCCAGGAGGTTCCGCCGAGCAGGCGGCGTACGTAGAGCTGGACCGTCTCGCGCACCGGCCGGTCCCCCGTGTTGCGCACCTCGACCGAGCACACCACTGATGCCCCACCGCCCTCCGCGTCGAGCTCCGTCACCGCTGCGACCGGGCGCGTGAGTCGCGGAGCGCCGTACTCCACCGTGGTGTAGGACAGGCCGTGTCCGAAGGCGTGGCGGGCGGTGGCCGGCTGGTCGGCGTAGCCGCGGTAGCCGTGGTCCTTCCCGTTGTAGAAGACCGGCAGTTGGGCGGCTGACCGGGGCACCGACACCGGGAGCCGCCCGGTGGGTTCCGCCGTGCCGAACAGCACGTCGGCCACCGCGCGCCCGCCCCAGGGGCCGGGGTACCAGGCGCTGAGCAGCGCCGCCGCCCGCCCGGTCAGGTCCGGCAGCGCGTGGGGCCGCCCCTGGACCAGCACGGCCACCACGGGTACGCCCGTCGCCGCGATCGCGTCGAGCAGTGCCGACTGGCCTTCGGGGAGCGCGAGTTCGGCCAGGTCCACGCCTTCGCCGCAGGTCATTCCACCGGGGTCGCCGGTGACCTGGGCCGCCCCGTTGGCGTCGAAGTGCGTCTCGGCCGCCCGGGCGCTCGACCCGCCGAGCACCAGTACCGCGACGTCCGCCCCGGCCGCGAGGGCCACCGCCTCCGGGAGGGCCGACCGGTCCGCGCCGACGAGGTCGCAGCCGCGGGCGTACGTGACCTCGGTCTCCGCCGGGGCTGCCGCCCGCACCCCTTCGAGGAGGCTGATGCCCGAGCCGGGGCGCTGGGGTGCGGTGTAGTCGCCGAGCTGCTGCGGCACGGAGTCGGCGTTCGGACCCAGCACCGCGATCCGCGCCCGGCCGGTCAGGGGCAGCGTCGCTCCGTCGCTCGCCAGGAGCGTGACCGACTCCCGGGCGATGCGTCGGCTCAGCTCGCGCGGTCCTGCGACCGGGGCGCGTTCACCGGTGTACGGCCGCTCGAAGAGGCCGAGCCGGAACTTCAGGGCCAGGACGCGGCCCACCGCCACGTCGAGCGCCGCCTCGTCGACCAGCCCCCGTTCGACCGCCTCGGCCAGACGCGGGAAGCAGCCGTCCCACAGGCTCAGATCGGTGCCGGCCGCCAGGGCCGTCGCCCCGGCCGCCACCGGGTCCCCGGCCAGCCGCACCAGCCGGTCCAGGGCCAGCCCGTCAGCCATCACCACACCGCTGAACCCCCACTTCTCCCGCAGGATGCCGGTCAGCAGCTCACGGTTGGCGGCACACGGCAGTCCGTCGAACTCGTTGTACGCGGCCATCACTCCGGCCACCCCGGCCCGCACCCCCGCCAGCGCGGCCTCCAGGTGGATCTCGTGGAGTTCCCGGACGCCCAGCTCGGTCGCCGCGCTGTTGCGGCCGCCGACCGTCGCCCCCTGGCCCGCGAAGTGTTTGAGCACGACGGCCGCCCGGTCCGGCGCGAACCGCTCGCCGGGCGGTCCCTGCGCACCGCGCACCAGCGCCTCGGTGAACCGCGCCGCCAGGTACGGGTCCTCGCCGAAGCACTCCTCCGCCCGCCCCCAGCGCGGATCGCGCACCAGGTCGAGCGCCGACACCAGGGCCACATGGCCGCCCCGCGCCCGCAGCTGCGCGGCGGCCGACGCGACGGCCTCCTCGTAGAGCTCCGGGTTCCAGGTGGCCCCCACGGCCAGGTTCACCGGCAGCAGGGTGCCGTCCAGCGCCTGGAGGCCGTGCGGCATCTCCTCCACCATCAGGACCGGGATGCCCAGCCGGGTGTTCTCGACCACGTGCCGCTGGACGGCGTCGGAGACCCGCGCGCCGTCCGCGGCGCCGATGCCGGTCCCGGCCGTCACACCCGACCAGGGGTCCGCGCGCTGCAACCCGTACAGCGCGCCCATCCCGTCGAAGGCGGCGACCTCGGCGTGGAACGCCTCGGTGAGCCGGTGTCCGGACGGGGTCCGCTCGTAGGCGTGCCACCCGTACATCCGCTGGTTGACCTGGCCCACCTTCTCGGTGAGGGTCATCCGCGCGAGCAGGTCGCGCACCCGGGCGGCGACGGGGGCGGCGGGGTCGCGGAAGAGGGCATCGGCCACGGCTGGGTCTCCTGACCTCACGGCGGAAGGGAGGGAAGGGGCGACGGCTCAGCGCCGTTCCAGGACGCGCACCCCGTACGGCGGAATCGTCACGTCGCGCACCGGGCCCTCGCCGTCCAGTCCGTGCAGTACGCCGTCGGCCGACGGGCGGACGGTCACCTCCGTGCCGGACTGGCTGACCAACCACACGAAGTGCCTGCCGTCCTCGTGAACCAGGGTGTCCGCGGCGACGTACGGGCTGTCCACCGTGACCGGCCGCGCCGCCCCGGCGATCTTGGCGAGCGCGGCGTACAGCCGGTGCGTCTGCTCCGGGTTGACGCGGGCGGTGCGGGCCGCCATGTGCTCCAGCGGGTAGGTCGCCAGGACCGTGCGGCCCCGCCCCGTGTCGTGGCGCAGCAGCGCCGGGCGACCGTGCGCGTCGGTGGCGACCACCCGGGCACCCCTGGGGGCCACCGGCAGGTAGGCCCGGCTGTCCTCGTTGCCGGCGACCGGGAAGGTCAGGGTCTCGCCCGCGGCTATCGTCCCGAAGTCCTCCGTGAACGTCATCTCCAGGACGTCGTCCTCGATCGGCTCGGCGACGCCGTAGGAGAGCTGGAGCTCCACGCCGAACAGGCCGTCGAGGTCGTCGAACCACGGGCCGCGCGTCCCCGGGTGCTCGCCCGAGCAGAACGACAGGTAGACCGTGGCCCCCTCCCGGGCCCGGCGCTCCAGCGCCCGGCGGGTGCGGGTGGTGAACTGCCGGGTCGAGGGGAGCAGATAGAGCGCGGCGTCCTCGGGCAGTCCGTCGGCCTCCCGGGCGAAGGCGACGGGCAGATCCGCGCCGCGCGCCGCCACGTACCCCTGGTGCAGGGAGGTGAAGATCAGCGGCCGGTCCGCGGGGCGGCTGTAGGGGTAGCCGCGTTCCAGGAAGGCGGGCACCACCAGCGCGGCGTCCGCGTCGGTGCGCATGCAGCGCGCGAAGTCGACCCGCTCCAACACCTTGGCGAAGTCGGCGAGTTCACGCAGCGGCTCCTTGGGGTGTCCCGTGCTGTCGGTGATCCCGAAGTGCATCTCGAAGGGGTGGTGGTCGTACGGCGACTGGTCCCACAGGTCGTCGTAGTCGGTGTTGTTCCACGCGATCCAGCCGGTCGCCCCGCCGAGCAGCGAGTTGTGCAGGGTCTGCCGGTAGAACACCCCCGCGTTGGCCGCGGAGACGGTGTCAGTGGAGAGGCCGAACTCCTCCAGCACCACGGGCTGCCCGGTGACGGCGGCGAGTTCGCACTCGAAGGCGGCCCGGTAGTGCTGGCGGGGGCGGTCGGTGTCCGAGCGGTAGACGTGCGGCCCGACGAAGTCGACGTACTCGGCCGTGTCCCGCAGCGAGAACCCGTTGTCGCGGCCGGTGACCTCGATGCCCCACGCCCCGTCGCCCAGCGACACGGGCTGGGTGCCGCCCGCGGCGCGGACGGCGTCGCACATGAACTGCGCCCAGGCGGTCACCACGTCGCTGGAGGGCGGGTTCTCCTGGTAGATCCGCCCGTAGCCGGGCATCTCGTTGGTGATCAGCCAGCCGGTCACGGCGGGATGGTCCTTGAACCGCCGGGTCATCTGGGAGACGAACCACGCCTGCCGCCCGACGAGCCACACGTCCTCGTACAGGTCCCGCCCACCGCGCCAGACCGGGTCCCAGTTCTCTCCTGACATGTGGCCGACGATGAACGTCGGCACGGTCCCCATCCCCGCCTCGGTGTGGGCGTCGAGGAAGTCCCGGAAGCGGTCGCAGAGTTCCTCGTCGATCCGGCCGGGCTCGGGGTGGAAGTCCGGCCAGTAGAAGAAGGAGCGGGTCATCGTCAGTCCGTGCTCCCGCAGGACGGCCAGTTCCTCGCGCACGGTCTTCGGCTCGTAGTTCCGCCACATCAGGGGCCCGCCGGTGCGGGACCAGAAGTTGGCGCCGAGCCAGGGGAGCACGGCGTGGTCATGGGTGAGCTGGGCGCTGTGGCGTCGCATGATCCTTCTCGGATGCTCTCGGGGTACGGGTTCGGTGGGCCGGTCGCGCGGGCGTTCCAGCCGGCGGCGGTACGGAGCGGGCCCGGCGGCCCGCGTGCGGTACGCGGTGCGGTGGTCATGACCGGGCGGCGGGCGCCGGGCCGGTCGACTCCCGTACGACCAGCCGTGGCCGGCCGTCCAGGAGCGGCGGCGGGACCTCCTCGCCGCACCCGGCGAGGAGGGTGAGGGCGGCCGCCGCGCCGACCCGTTGGACCTGTTGGTCCACCGTGGTGAGGCGGGGGTGCAGCCACCGGCCGAGCGGCAGGTTGTCGTAGCCGACGACGGAGACGTCGTCCGGCACGCGCAGTCCGGCGCGCTGGGCCGCGCCCATCCCGCAGACGGCCATGGAGTCGTTGGGGAAGACCAGGGCGGTCGGCCGGTCCGGGCGCGCGAGGAGTCCGGCGGTGACGGTGACGGCGGCCTCCTCGGTGAAGTCGGTGTGCCGGACGGCCGCCGGCCGCAGCCCCGCTTCGGCCAGCGCCCCCTCGAACGCCGCCCGCCGCACCCCGGAGTGCACCAGATCCGCGGGGCCCGCGACGTAGGCGATACGCCGGTGTCCGAGCTCCAGCAGGTGGGCGACGGCCTCGCGGACGCCCGCGCCCTGCTGCCCGAGGCCCACCCCGGGCACCGGCGCCGAGGGGTCCGGCGCGCCGAGCAGGACGGCGGGCAGCCCGAGGCCCTTGAGGAGACCGGGGCGCGGATCGTCCGCCCGGGCGTCGGTCAGCACGGCGCCGTCGATCCTGCCCTCGGCGACGAGCCGTTCGTACAGCGCGCTCTCCTCGGCCATGTCCGGGACCAGGTGCAGGAGCAGACCGTAGCCGCGGGGGGCCAGTTGGCCCTCCAGGCCGGTGATCAGTTCGCTGAAGTGGGGGTCGGCGCCCAGGACGTCGGTCGGGCGGCGCACCACGAGGGCGATCGTCCGGGTCCTGGCCCGGCGCAGTGCGGTCGCCGACGCGCTGGGCGACCAGCCCAGCTCGGCCGCCGCCGCCAGGACCCGGTGGCGGGTCGCCTCCGAGATCCGGCCCGTTCCGTTGACCGCCTGGGAGACCGTGGCGGTGGAGACGCCCGCCGCCGCGGCCACCGCCTTGATGGTCGGCCGGGCCGCGTTGCCGGAGCCCGCTTCCGGTCGGCCGGAGACGCCTTCGCCCGGCCGTCCCTTGAGACGTTCCTTCACATCTTCACCGCCCCGCTGACGAGTGCCTGTTGCATGCGCTTCTGCAGCACGGTGTAGACCGCCCAGACCGGGACCAGTGTGAGCACCGTGCCGGCGGTCAGGATGCCGTAGTCGGTGCCGGTGAGGGACTTGAGGGTGGGCAGCGCCACCTGCACGGTCCGCAGGTCGGGGTCGGGGCCGATGATGACGAGCGAGTAGAGGTATTCGTTCCAGAAGGTCAGGAAGTTCAGCAGCAGGATGGTCGCGATGCCCGGCATGCACATCGGGGTGTACACGTGGCGCAGCACGGCGAAGGTGGACGCGCCGTCCATGCGCGCCGCCTCCTCCATCTCACGCGGGATCGTCCGCATGAACTGCACGAGGATCACCACCGACAGCGGCATCGCCGTGGCGGGCAGGAACAGCACCATGAAGGCCCGGGTGTGGAACAGGCCGGTCGCGGCGGCGAGCAGGAACGTGGGGAAGAGCGCGGCGAACGTCGGTACGAGGAAGCCGAGGGAGAAGACCCGCTCCACCAGCGCGCCGAGCCGCCCTTCCGTACGGGCGATGGCGAAGGCCGCCGGGATTGCCAGCGCCAGGGTCAGCGCGAGGGCCAGCGCCGTCACCAGGACGGAGTTGAGGACCGCCGCCCCCAGGTCGGCCGAGGTGAACGCCTCGGTGAAGTTGTGCGCGGAGAGCGAGGTCGGCAGGGCGAACGGTGAGCCGAAGATCTGGTCGTTCGTCTTGAACGCCGAGACCAGCAGGTAGTAGAGGGGGACGAGGAGCAGTGCCGCGTACAGCCAGGCGAGGAGATGGGCCGGCAGCCAGGACCTTCCGAACTTCATGGGACCGCTCCGATCAGTAGTTCTGGCGGAAGACGCGACGGATGGTCAGCAGCCCGGCCAGGCCGACCAGGAACAGGAACACGCCCACGGTCTGGCTGTAGCCGAGGTCGGCCGCGATGAACGCCTTCTGGTAGACGAGGAAGGAGAGGGTCGTCGACGAGGAGCCCGGTCCGCCCTGGGTGAGCAGCAGGACGTTCTGCGCCGACCCGAAGAGGGTCCACAGGAACTGGAGCATGGTCACGACCCCCACGAAGTCCCGGATCATGGGGAAGTGGATGCGCCACATGGCCCGCCAGTGCCCGGCTCCGTCGAGCTGCGCGGCCTCCCCGACCTCGTCCGGCACACTGCCCAGCCGGGCGGCGAAGAGGACGGCGGTGAACCCGATGCCGCTCCACACGTCCAGCACGATCAGGCAGGCGAGGGCGGTCGACGGCGAGGCGAGCCAGGCGTCGGTCAGCGATCCGAGGCCCACCTTGTCCAGCGCCCCGTTGAAGAGGCCGTCGGGCGACAGGACGGCGTAGAAGACCATCGCTTTGGCGGGCGTGGAGATCAGGCCGGGGATGAAGAGCAGATAGCGCAGGATCCGGTGGCCCGGGGGCTGTTGCGCCACGTAGTAGCCCAGCATGTACGCGCCCACGATCATCAGGGGCAGCGCGACGGCCAACTGGACGGCGGTGTTGGCCACTGCGTCCGCGAAGACCGGGTCGGCCAGGACGGTGCGGACGTTGCCGAGGCCGGCGAAGGAGACCGGCTGGAGCATGCCGGGCCAGTGCAGGGCGGCGATGACGAAGATGGCGACCAGCGGGCCGACCATGAAGAGCAGGTACCAGGCCAGCGCCGGGACAGCGAGGATGACCCCGCCCTGCGCGCGTTTGCGGCGGGGGCCGGGAGCGGGGTCCGACGGGGTGCTCCGGGCGACGGGGGCGCCGCCGGGGG
Organism: Streptomyces sp. NPDC058373; assembly: GCF_042723275.1. NCBI lineage: Bacteria > Bacillati > Actinomycetota > Actinomycetes > Kitasatosporales > Streptomycetaceae > Streptomyces > Streptomyces sp. NPDC058373. The sequence goes on from NZ_JBHXJE010000014.1 coordinate 68,324, forward strand.
CGGACGAGAGCAACGTCATGGGGAATCCCCCTGGGGACTCGGCGCGCGGGATCAGCCCGTGCGGTAGGCGGATTCGAGGGCGGAGCGCACGGTGGCCGCGCTGGTGCCGCGGGTGAAGGCGGTGCTGGTCGCCGTGATCAGCGGCTGGGTGGCGGTCGGCGGGACGTACAGATCGGGCAGGAGCACCTGGCCGACCCGGTCACCGAGCCGCTGCGCCGCCGCCACCAGCGGGAAGTCCTTGCTGACGGTGTCGGTCACCAGGGCCATGTCCCGCCCGCTCTCGGTGATGAAGCGCGAGACGTTCTCGGGCCGGTACATGAACCGCAGGAACTTCTCGACCGAGGAGATCTTCTTGACCCCGTTGGGACTGATCCAGAAGCCGATGAGGGTGTACGACCGCATGACGGTCGGCTTGCCGTGGGCCGCCCCCGGTGCCAGCGGCCAGCCGCCGACCTCGCTGTGCGCGGCGGTCCTCGCCGGGACCTTCGCCAGCGCGGAGGACATCGCGGACTGGATCGCGGCGGCCTCGGTGTTGTACTGCGTGGTCATGCTGTCCGAGGTGAGTCCCTGGGCCTTGTCGGCGAAGACGCCGGCGTCCCGCAGCTCGACGAAGTAGTCGATGCCCTCGCGCACCCTCCGGCCGCCGAAGTCGCCGCTCGCGTAGACCTTCCGCGCCTCCTCGGGGGTGAGGAAGGTCTGGATGATCTGGGCGAGCAGCTTCTGCCCGGTCCAGTCGTTGCCGCCGACGGTCACCGGGGCGATGCCCTTCGCCCTCAGCTTGCGGGCCGCGCCGATGAGCTGGTCGCCGGTGGTGGGCACGGAACCGACCCCGGCCCGCTCCAGCAGGGTGGTGTTGAAGGCGACGGGCCAGTTGGCGGCGAAGTAGGGGAAGGCCCGCAACCGTCCCTCGCCGTCGGTCCACTCCTCGAGCGCGGCGGGCAGCACCCGCTCCCGCAGCCCCCAGTCGTCCAGGTACCCCTTGACGTCGACGGTGGCCCCGAGCTCGGTCCAGGCCAGCGTCTTGTCGTACAGGTTGACCATGACGACGTCCGGCTCCTTACGGGCCAGCCGCGAGGTCTCGTACACCTGCGGGAGGTCGTCGCCGTTGACCAGGTTCTTGATCCGCAGTCCGGGATGCTCCGCGTGGAACTCCTTGACCAGCGCCCGGTACGTGGGCGACCCGGGAGCGGTGGTGCCGAGCTGGGTGTGGACGACCAGGCTCCCGGGATCGGAATCGGTCGAGGCGAGGGCGGAACAACCGGACAGGGCGGGGAACGCGGTGGCGGCAGCGAGGCCGGAGCCTGCAGCGAGGAAGCCGCGCCGACTCAGAGGTGAGCGCACAGCGAGATGTCTCCAACCAGGGGGCGACGGCGCTGGTTAATCGATATACCAGCGGGTTGCGAGAAACCTAGAGACACATGAGGCGTCGGTCAACCCCTGGTTGCGCGGGATGAACACCCCGACATTCCGGACGCGAGGTAGGGGCGCGACGCGCGATGCATCACGGCCCCTCCGGATGCGCCCGCCGCGCCTCGGGCCCCGGCGAGGGTGGCCATCCCCCTCACGGCCCATGCTGGCGGGGTCCCGGAGAAGGTGCGCGACTGCGGCGCGCTCCCCCTGGCGGGGAAGGTTCTGGCCGTGCCACTGCTTTACGCGGTCCGGTTGATCCGGCCCGCGTACTGGGCCTCCAGTGCGCTGTTGTGTTCGTCGCCGGCCGGGATGTCGGCCGAGAGATAGACCGGCGGGGTGGTGCCCTGGGCCAGCAGCAGCCGGATCGTCTCGACGGCGACCTGCTGGACGAGGAACGCGCCCGTGATGGAGGAGACGGCGCAGGCCGCGCCACCGCCGGGGAGCTCGAGGAGGGCGTCGCCGAAGGGGGAGCCGTTGTCGAGGAGGACGTCGGCGAAGTCCACCAGCCGCTTGCCGGAGGGGTGGCGGGAGACCGCCCGGGTGCCGTGCGCGGCAGAGGTGATGGCGATCAGCGGGTGCCCGTGTCCCTTGACGAGGGCGGCCATCTCCACGACGGAGTCGGCTTTGTTCGCGCCAGCTTGGTCAGGCGTCGGCTTCGGCGTCGCGGAGGCTGAGGGCGAGGTCGTTGCCGACGGTGTAGAAGGGCCTTGTCCTGGTCGGACCTCGGTCAGGATGGCTCAGGCGGACCGCCGGGACGGTGTCTATCCTCTTCCGGTCAATGATGTCGCCTCCGATACGGCCGATGGGTATGGGCGGGCGCGCATCGCCCGTGCTCAGCCGCAGATCCCACACGTCGTGCTCGACGCTGCGCAGAGCGAGAGCCCGCTCGAAGGGGACCGTGAAGGTGAAATCCGGTTCGTCCTGGCTGGACCGGATCACCGGAAGGGTGAAGTCGTACTCCGCGCCCTCGCGGGAAGCGGCGATGACGGTAGCGTCCTCCAGGAGCCTCACGGCGCCGTCCGCCAGCAGACGTGCGGTGATGACCGCTCCTTGCGGGTCCACCCTCCAGCCCGTCACTTCGGCGTGAGCCGGACGCTGCCACGAGCGTATGGCCAGAGTGCCGTCGGCTGCGGTGTAGGGGATCCACGCGGTTACTCGGCCCTCATGGAGGGTCGGCATGCGCCCCACCAGCCGTGCCTGCTCGGACATGGCGCAGAGCAATCGCTTTCGCTTGCCATCGTCCCCCTGGGGACTGATGTAGCAGTTCCAGCGTCCCTCGGCCAGATCGTGCTCGTCGGGGTGCAGGACGATCTGGCTCGTCCCCCTGGCCGCATCGGCGTCCGACATCGGGACAGGTATGCGGATCTCCCGCTGCTCGGAGTCGTGGCGCAGACGGGCGATGAAGTCCAGTGGTCCCGCGGGAAGCGTGGCCCTTTCCACGCTCACGCTGACACCCCCGTCCGGTGCGGCCTTGGCGCGGGCCGTCGGCCGTGGCTTTTTCGGCCGCGGGGTCTCGACGGACTCCTCACCGTCACGGACCTCGGCGCGAGCAGGCAACACCGTACGCAGACGAGTCCACAACGATGCCTTGGGCTTGGCCGGCTGCGGGGCGGGGCGCGCGTCGGACAGTTGCCGCAAGAGGGAGTCGTAGTGGTGGACGATGTGGTGCGGAGCGTAGGCCGCGGCCGTCTGCTGAGCGACTTTCCCCATGCTCGCCCGCAGGTCCGCGTCGCTCATCAGCCGGTCGAGCGCTCGCGCGTAGCCTTCGACGCCGTCCTCCAAGGGGACCAGGAGTCCGTCGTCCCCGTGGTGGATGATCCCGGCGGGCCCGTGCGGGCAGTCGGTGGCGACGACCGGCACACCGCAGTGCATGGCCTCGACGATGGTCATACCGAAGGACTCGAAGTCGGAGGAGACCGCTGCGATCGCCCCCTTGGCCCACTCCGTCTCGATCGGCGAGACCTGGCCCATCAGGAACACACGGTCGTACAGCCCGAGCCGCTTGATGCGCCGCCGCAGCTTCGGCTCCGCCGTGCCACCGCCGTAGATGCGCAGGGACCAGGCGGGGTGATCACTCGCCAGCAGAGCGAAGGCGTCGATGAGCCGGTCGTAGCGCTTGACGCCCACGAGTCGGCCCGCGGCGACGATGACGTTCGAGTCGAGCGCTGACGGCTCGACTACCGGCTGTGGAACGCCGTTGGGGATGCACAGGACGCGCGCACGGGCATCCGGGTTCGCGGCGCGGTAGTCCGCCGCGTCGGCCTCCGACACCGTCACGAAGGCATCCAGTTCGCGCACGGCACGGTTCTGGTGCTCCCGGATCGCGGGGCTGAGGTGGGCGCGGCTCAGGTGTTCCTGTCCGATGCGCACGTAGCCGCTGCGGCCGTAACGGACGAGATAGCCGTTCAGGTCGGGACGAGTGGCGATCACGACATCGGCGTCGGTCCGGGAGAGCCAGCCTTCGATGCGCTCGTCGTGCAGGGCCGAGTAGCCGATCCGACCTGTTCGCTCGACCGCGTCCGGATAGCGGAACATGACGCTCGGCTGCCGCAGCGACGGGTGACCACGCTCGCTGGAGAGCGAGTCCCTGCGCATGTCGATCAACGACGTGAGGGTGACCCGCCCGTCGAGGGGCAGCGAGGGCTCGGCCCGGACCCTGTGGACACTGACCACCTCCACCTCATGTGTGGCAGCGAGCGCACCCGAGAGGTTCACAACGGCTCGGATGGTGCCGCCGATGCCGTAGGCGTTGTTGATGAGAAACGCGATCTTCACGTATGCCTTCCTGTACATCACCCGTATGGGACGTGGTCGCCTCCTCGATGACGTTCCAGCCAGTGACGGCCCGGCTGCCCCACGGCAGGAACTGCACAATCGACGTTCACGTCGATGGGCCGGCCACCAAGGGCGTCAGGACGAACGGCTCGTCCCTCAGACCCACCACTGCCCGTAAAGCCCGCTCCGAGACGTTCGACGCAGTCTGGTCGATCAGCACCACCGAACAACTTCCTGCGTAATCACAAGGCGATCACGTTGCTCGCCGTGCCACCACAACCTTCCCCCTCTCTTCACGGTCATCCTTCGTGACATTCCCGAGGTGCACCGCACGGGCCTTCCGAAGAGGGAGGGGCGGGTGGACAAGAGGGGAGGCGCTTCCCAGCCCGAGTGCACGAGCAGAAGGACCCAGATGCGCATCGCCTTCTGATCTACAACGCCTACGGCATCGGCGGCACCATCCGCTCCACGCTGCACCTGCCTTCCGCGCTCGCAACCTTGCGTCAGCACGAGGTGAGCGTCGTACCGGTTCACCGCCCCGCGGACCTCCCCCAGCTGCCTACGGACCCGGCCGTCGAGTTGCGGGCTCTCCTGGACTGGCGAGAGACCTCCCCACCTGGGACGGCGGGCATCGGCGAGCTGCGGAACCGACTGAGATGTTCGAGGACCAGGGCGTCGCCTTCGGACCCATGGCGCCGAGCGCACTGACGGACGACAAAGTCCGCGAGTTCCTCCGGACCACCGACGCGGAAGTTGTCATCGCCAACGCGTCCCATCCTGAACGGCCACCTGGCCCGGTACGGCGGCCCCCGATACCCGCGTGTCGGACAGGAACACCTCACCGACCAGCTGCGTGATGACCAGAACCGAGCCCTGCGAAGCTGGACGCATTCGTCACCGTCTCCGAGGCCGACCCGCCCGCTACCGCGAAGCGCTCCCCGGCGTCGGCACCCGCACCCTGTCCATACCCAACGGCGTGCCCACCACCGATGTGGAGCCCACGGGCGCCAACCCACCGCAGGCCAGCACCATCCTCACAGCGACGCCACGCGAGCCCGACGTCGGAGCTCCACTCGAGTACCCGGCTTCCCTCTCACCGGGCGGCATCTGGCGCGCCATTCTGCCCGTCCAGCATCTCCTTACCGCCCACCACGCAGGCGGTAAGGAACAGACGATCTGGGACCTCCACCTGCGCCTGGCGTCCGGGCACCAACCGGTCACGCTGGCCCGCATCGGGGCTGACAGCTCCGACCGCAAGGCCACGGACCTCCGCCCCGACATGGAGCGCTCCACCACTGACGGCACGGTGCGCCTGCGCCCCTACTACACAGTCGGCAACAACCTCGCGCTCAGCACCCGCACCCTTCCGACGACCCCCATCGCTGACGGCTCCGCGGACGATGCGGTGGCCTCGTGAACACGTCGGAAACGACTGGTCAACCGCTGCCAGGAGAGTGAGGATTTCTCGCCAACGGCCGGAGACGCTCTCACGATGTCTGAGCAACGACTCCGGACGCAACGGCGTCCACACGTGTTTCTCGGATCGGCAGAGATCCACATGCAGGGAGTCGACGGCACACGCCGTGCGACGCCGGGCCCACGCCTCTTCGGCCCTGCCAGCAGTTCGAGCCCGATGGCCAACCCAGATGGCCCTCGGGTCCCCATGATGCATTTCGGCAGACAGGTCGGGCACACTCGGCCACGCCTGAACAACCAGGAAAATGCAGGTCAGGTCCCCTTTGTGGCAGGCTCCAGAATCGCCACGCACTCCACATGATGCGTCATCGGAAACAGATCAAACGCCCGCAGCACCCGCACCCGGTACCCGCCCTCCCGGAAGTACCCCAAGTCCCGCGCCAGCGCCGCCGGATCGCAAGCCACGTACGCGATCCGCCTCGCCCCCAGGGACGTCAGCCGCGCCACCGTCTGCTTGCCCGCGCCCGCCCTCGGGGGGTCGAGGACGATGAGGTCGGTCTCGGTGATGCCAGTGCGGGGGAGGACCTGTTCGACCTTGCCCTGTTCGATGCGGACGCGGTCGAAGTCCTTGAGGTTGTGGCGGGCGTCCTCGACGGCGCGCTTGGTGACCTCGATGCCGAGGACCGCGCCCTTGTCGCCGACGCGGTCGGCGAGGGCGCCGGCGAAGAGGCCGACGCCGCAGTAGAGGTCGAGGGCGGTGTCGCCCTTGCGCGGGAGCAGGCCCTGCATGACGGCCTCGACCAGGGTGTCGGCGGCCTTGGGATGGACCTGCCAGAAGCCGCCGTTGCCGACGCGCCAGGTGTGGTCGTCGGCGCGTTCGCGGACGAAGGCGCGGCCGTGGACGCGGTGGACGCCGCCGTCGCGCTCGTCGACGCGGAGGACGGAGACCGGGCGGTCCAGCTCGACCAGGGGGAGGCGGGCGCCGGGGCGCGGGGTGAGGACGACCTGGCGGTCGCCGGAGCCGGAGGCGGCGATGGCCTCGACGGACTCCATGCCGCTCCAGTCGCGCTGCTCGATGCCGAGCTCGCTGACGCCTTCGGCGGCGATCATGCAGTGCTCGATCGGCTCGACCTCGTGCGAGCGGTGGCGGCGCAGTCCGGCGTGGCCGTCGGCGTCGATCGCGTACTGGACGCGGGTGCGCCAGGCGGGGACCTCGCCGGCGGGGAGCTTGTCGCCGGGGGCGGGGGCGACGGTGCCGTCCCAGCCGGCCTGCTCGGGGGTGAGGCCCGCGAGGTGCTGGAGCTGCTCGGCGATGACCTCGCCCTTGAGGCGGCGCTGGGCGCCGGGCTTGGCGTGCTGCCAGTCGCAGCCGCCGCAGCGGCCGGGGCCGGCGTACGGGCAGGGGGCCTCGACGCGGTCCTTGGAGGCGTCGAGGATCTCGACGGCGTCGGCGCGCAGGAAGCGGGAGGTCTCGTCGCCGTGGGTGACCTTGGCGACGACGCGCTCGCCGGGCAGGGTGTGGCGGACGAAGAGGACGCGTCCAGCCTCCGTGCGGGCGACGCAGTGGCCGCCGTGGGCGACGGGGCCGACCTCGACCTCGTACTCCTCCCCGACCAGTGACCCCGGAGACGTCTGCGGTTCTTGCGGCATGAGGGGGTGACTCCAAAGGAAGGAACGGGGAGGGGCGGCGCGCGGTCGACGGCCGCAACCTCCCAGTGTACGGCGCCCGGCGGGTCCCTCGTCACGGGCGGCGGCCGCGCTCCTTGCGGCCGTCGGCCGTGCCCTTCTTCTCGACGGGACCGCGGCGGACGGCGCCGGGGGCGGACCAGTTGGCGCGGCGGCGGGCCCTGACCTTGGCGGCCTCGGAGGACTCGAGCTGGTAGGGGACGGAGGTGACCATCACGCCGGGGGTGTAGAGGAGGCGGCCCTTGAGGCGCAGGGCGGACTGGTTGTGCAGGAAGTGCTCGAACCAGTGGCCCACGACGTACTCGGGGATGATCACGCTGACCGCGTCGCGGGGGTTCTCCTTGCGCAGGCGCTTGACGTACTCGATGACGGGGCGGGTGATCTCGCGGTAGGGCGAGTTGATGACCTTCAGCGGGACGTCGATGGAGCGGCGTTCCCACTCCTCGCGCAGGGCACGGGTGTCGTCGGCGTCGACGTTGATGGTGAGCGCCTCCAGGCTGTCGGCGCGCATCAGCTTGGCGTAGGCGAGGGCGCGCAGGGTGGGGCGGTGGAGTTTGGAGACGAGCACGATGGAGTGCATCCGGGAGGGGCGCAGGGTGGTGTCGCCGGGGTCCTCGTCGGCGGGGGCGGCGATCTCGTCGGCGACGTTGTCGTAATGGCGGCGGATGGCGGTCATGGTGGCGTAGAAGATGACCATGCCGAGGACGGCGACCCATGCGCCGTGGCTGAACTTGGTGATCAGGACGACGACGAGGACCAGGCCGGTGACGACGGCACCGAAGGCGTTGATGGCGCGGACCCGGACCATGTGGCGGCGGCGCCGGGGGTCGCTCTCGCCGGGCAGTTCGCGGTTCCAGTGCCGGACCATGCCGGTCTGGCTGAGGGTGAAGGAGACGAAGACGCCGACGATGTAGAGCTGGATGAGGCGGGTGGAGTCCGCGCCGTAGACGACGACCAGCAGGATCGCGGCGCCGGCCAGCAGCACGATGCCGTTGGAGAAGGCGAGGCGGTCGCCGCGGGTGTGCAGCTGACGGGGCAGGTACGAGTCCTGGGCGAGGATCGAGCCGAGCAGCGGGAAGCCGTTGTAGGCGGTGTTGGCGGCGAGGAAGAGCACCAGGGCGGTGGCGACCGCGAGGAGGACGAAGAGGAAGGTGCCGTCGCCGAAGACGGCCGCGGCGACCTGGGAGATCACCGGGTGCTGGACGTACTCCGGGCCGACGGGGACGCCGTCGCGGAAGAGGTCCTTGGCCGGGTACTCGGCCATGCGCACGCCGGTGGCGCGGGCCAGCGCGATGATGCCGCAGAACATGGTGACGGCGAGCAGCCCCATCATCGCCAGGGTGGTGGCGGCGTTGCGGCTCTTGGGCCTGCGGAAGGCGGGGACGCCGTTGCTGATCGCCTCGACGCCGGTGAGGGCGGCGCAGCCGGAGGAGAAGGCCCGCAGCAGCAGGAAGACCAGGGCGAAGCCGGTGAGGCCGGGGTGCTCGGGCTTGATGTCGAGGTCGGCGGTGGGCGCCGCCATCGACTCGCCGAGGACCAGCGAGCGGAAGGCGCCCCAGGCCAGCATGAGGAAGACGCCGCCGACGAAGACGTAGGTGGGGACGGCGAAGAGCTTGCCGGACTCGCGGACGCCGCGCAGGTTCATCAGGGTGAGCAGCACGATCGCCGCCGAGGCGCAGAGCACCTTGTGCTCCACGACGAAGGGGACGGCGGAGCCGAGGTTCTCGATACCCGCCGAGACCGACACGGCGACGGTCAGGACGTAGTCGACCAGCAGGGCGCTGGCGACGGTGAGGCCGGAGCGGGGGCCGAGGTTGGTGGTGGCCACCTCGTAGTCGCCGCCGCCGCTCGGGTACGCGTGCACGGTCTGGCGGTAGGAGGTGACGACGGTGAACATCAGCACCACGACGGCCAGGGCGATCCAGGGACTGAAGTGGTACGCCGACACGCCCGCCAGCGAGAGGATCAGCAGGACCTCGCCGGGCGCGTAGGCGACCGAGGAGAGCGGGTCGGAGGCGAAGACGGGGAGGGCGATCCGCTTGGGAAGGAGGGTCTCCCCCAACCTGTCGCTGGGCAGTGCGCGCCCGATGAGGAGGCGTTTGGGCACGTCGGTCAGTTTGGACACGGTGGGGATCGTAAGCGCTGCCCGAGGACGCCGCCGCGCAGCCGAGACCCCGCCGGGCGGGTCGGGCGGCCCACCCGGCGTGCGCCGGAAAGGTGACGTCACGCACCTTTTCCGGTGCCCGCCTCGTGGTGTTCCAGGGGTTTTGGGCGGCGCGGGGGCAAGGGTGCCCGTGAGGCGTGCCACAGCTGCCCGGGGTGTGCCACGCGGCGCCTTGACGCCTTCTTGACGAGCCGCTCACACGTTCTTGACGGTGTCCCTGACGGCCTCTTGACACCCCCTGGCGCCAGGGCGGTGCGGGGCGCGGGCCCACCGGCCCGGCGGGCGGTCCCGGACCCTTAAGCTCGTGCCGGGCAGGCCGTCGCGGCGGCGGCCCGATCCGGGCGCGCCGCACGGGGCGCCCGGCCCGGCCGAGGAGAAGAGTGAGCAGGGTGTTGTCGCAGATCAGCCCGAAGACCAGGACTGCGGGGTAGGGATCGGTGCACATCGTCATCATGGGCTGTGGCCGGGTGGGTTCCACGCTGGCGCAGACCCTGGAGCAGCAGGGGCACACGGTCGCCGTGGTCGACCAGGACCCCACGGCGTTCCGGCGCCTGGGCGCCGGGTTCGGCGGGCGCCGGGTCACCGGGGTCGGCTTCGACCAGGACACGCTGCGCGAGGCCGGGATCGAGGAGGCGGGCGCGTTCGCCGCGGTGAGCAGCGGCGACAACTCCAACATCATCGCCGCCCGGGTCGCCCGCGAGACCTTCGGCATCGAGAACGTCGCCGCCCGTATCTACGACCCCCGGCGCGCCGAGGTCTACCAGCGGCTCGGCATCCCCACCGTGGCCACGGTCCGCTGGACCGCCGACCAGATGCTGCGCAGGCTGCTGCCCTCCGGGGCGGAGCCGCTGTGGCGGGACCCGACGGGCGGGGTGCAGCTCGCCGAGGTCTACACCTCGCCGGTGTGGATCGGCCAGAAGATCAGCCGGCTCCAGGAGGAGACGGGGGTGCGGGTGGCGTTCCTGACCCGGCTGGGCGAGGCGATGCTGCCGACCTCCCAGACGGTGCTCCAGGAGGGCGACCTCGTACACGTGATGATGCGTCCCGAGGACGTCGCCGAGGTCGAGGCGGCGTTCGCCGAGGGGCCCGAGGAGGACGGACACCGATGAGGGTCGCCATTGCCGGGGCGGGGGCCGTGGGCCGGTCGATCGCCGGTGAGCTGCTGGAGAACGGCCACGAGATCCTGCTGATCGACAAGACACCGAGCGCGATCTCGGTGGAGCGGGTGCCGCGCGCCGAGTGGCTGCTCGCCGACGCCTGCGAGATCACCTCGCTGGACGAGGCGGCGCTCCAGCGCTGCCACGTGGTGATCGCCGCCACCGGGGACGACAAGGTCAACCTGGTGGTGTCGCTGCTGGCCAAGACGGAGTACGGCGTCCCGCGCGTCGTCTCCCGGGTGAACAACCCGAAGAACGAGTGGCTCTTCAACGAGTCCTGGGGTGTCGACGTCGCCGTCTCCACCCCCCGCCTGATGTCGGCCCTGGTCGAGGAGGCGGTGAGCGTCGGTGACCTGGTCCGCCTGCTGCGCTTCAGCCAGGGCGACGCCAACCTGGTCGAGCTGACGCTCCCCCCGGAGTCCACCCTGGCCGGCATCCGCGTCGGCGACGTCCGCTGGCCCGAGGACACCTCCCTGGTCACCATCATCCGGGGCTCCCGCGTCCTGGCCCCGACCCCGGACGACTCCCTGGAGCCCGGCGACGAACTCCTCTTCGTGGCCGCCCAGGCCCGCGAGGAACAGTTGGAGGAACTCCTCTCGGCCCGGCACGGCACGGGCGGCGGCCCGGGCAGCCCCCGACAAGACCGGCCGCGCGACAACTGACCGGCAGATCAAGCCCGGCAAGCTCAAACCCGGCCGGCGCTTGAGGCCACCCCGGCCCAGCCGAAGGGCCCGGAACCAGACCGGTTCCGGGCCCTTCGGGGTACGGGACGGCGCCGGCCGAGAGCGTCAGCTCTCCCCGCGCCGAGCGGCCTCGCGCTCCTTCTCGGCCTTCTCCTCGGCCTCCATCTCGGCGAAGACGTCGATGGGCGCGGGCGCCTTCGCCAGGAAGACCCAGGTCAGCCACACCGCCAGCAGGAACGGCGGGATCTTCAGCGACACCAGCACCCAGCCCAGCTGCGTCGTGTCGGCCCACCAGTAGAGCGGGAAGAGGATGGCGCACTTGGCGAGAAGGATGAACCCCCAGGCGTAGCTGGCCCGGGTGTACGCCTTCTTGCGGCCGGGGTTGCGCGTCCGCCAGGAGAGGTTCTCCTTGAAGATCGGCCCGAGGATCAGCCCGATCAGCGGCACCCCCGCGACGGCAGTGCCGATGTACGCGACGGCCAGCCCCAGCGTGTAGACCATGCCGGGCAGATAGAAGTCCTTGGCGTTGCCCGTCATCATCGCGAAGACCACACCGAAGGCGACGCCGAAGACACCGCTGAAGGCGTGCTTGACGGTGTCCCGCCGCACCAGCCGGGCGACACCCAGCACCAGGGAGACGGCGAGCGCCGCGATGGCGGAGACGTGCAGGTCGGCGTTGACCGTGTAGATGGTCACGAAGAGCAGGCCCGGCAGGACCGTCTCGACCATGCCGCGGACCCCGCCGAACGCCTCGAAGAGGGCGGCCTCGGTGACGGCGCGGGCCGCCGCCTCCTCGCTCTGCTCCGCGGCGGGGGGCTGGGGGTCGGTGGCGCTGTGGGGGGCGTCGGCGTCGGACGCCGCACTCCGGTGGTCGGTCGGCTTGTCGATGGACGTCACCGGTCACTCCCGTCCGAGCGGTCTCAGTTCGTACTTCGGGTTGAACAGCGTGCGGCGGCCGTGGCTCATGGCGACCCGGCCCGAGGCGATCAGCTTGCGGCCCGGCTCGATGCCGGTGATGGAGCGCCGGCCGAGCCAGACCACGTCGAGCGAGCCGGAGCCGTCGAACAGCTCCGCCTCCAGCGCGGGCACCCCCGCCCGGGGACGGAGGGTGACCGTGCGCAAGGTACCAGTAACGGTGACCATCTCACGGTCGCCGCAGGTGTCGATCCGGGCGCAGCCGCTGGTCGCGGACTCCTCGCGGAGCTCGTCGGACTCGAGCCGCTCCGGGGAGGCGGAGATGTCCGACAGCCGGTCCAGCATGCGCCGGAACCGTCCGGCGGGCTTCTCGGGACGCGGGGCTGCACTCATGGATGCAGCCTACCCAAGCACGGCCGCCGGGCGGAGGTCACGCCGCCGTCACCCCTGCGGGCGGCGCTCGAACCGGTATCCCATTCCGGGCTCGGTGATGAAGTGGCGCGGGTGGGCCGGGTCGGTCTCCAGCTTGCGGCGCAGCTGGGCCATGTAGACGCGCAGGTAGTTGGACTCGGTGCCGTAGGAAGGGCCCCAGACCTCCTGGAGGAGCTGCTTCTGGCTGACCAGGCGGCCGGTGTTGCGGACCAGGACCTCCAGCAGGTGCCATTCGGTGGGGGTGAGCCGCACGTCGCGGCCCTGGCGGTGGACGCGCTTGGCGGCGAGGTCGACGGTGAAGTCCGCGGCGTCCACCACCTCCGCCTCCTCGTCGGCGGCGGCCGGCTCGGTGCGGCGGACGGCGGCGCGCAGCCGGGCCAGCAGCTCGTCCATGCCGAACGGCTTGGTGACGTAGTCGTCGGCCCCCGCGTCGAGCGCCTGCACCTTCTCGTCGGAGCTCTGCCGGGCGGAGAGCACCAGCACCGGGACGCGCGTCCAGGAGCGCAGGCCGCGGATGACGTGGACGCCGTCCATGTCGGGCAGGCCGAGGTCCAGGACGATCACGTCGGGGTGGCGCTCGGCGGCGAGCCGGAGCGCGGTGGTGCCGTCGCCGGCGGAGTCGACCTCGTACTTCCGTGCCCGGAGGTTCAGCTCCAGGGCACGGACGATCTGCGGTTCGTCGTCGACCACGAGGACCCGGGTCATCTCGGGGTGCCTTTCTGTCCGGTCGCGGGTCATGACGTGACCTGCGCGGGAAGTACGGTACGGGCCCCGCCGCGGCCGCCGGTGGCCGCCCTCAGGGTCAGGACCATGGTGAGGCCGCCGCCGGGGGTGTCCTCGGCGTTGAGGGTGCCGCCCATGGCCTCGGCGAAGCCGCGGGCGACGGCGAGGCCGAGGCCGACCCCTGCGCCGCGCGGGGCGTCACCGTACCGCTGGAAGGGGGCGAAGATCCGGTCCTTGGCGTCATCGGGCACCCCGGGGCCGCGGTCCATGACGCGCAGTTCCACCCGGTCACCGAGGGCGCTCGCGGCGACCAGCACGGGGGCGCCGTCGGGGGCGTACTTGACGGCGTTCTCCACGACGTTGGCGACGGAGCGCTCCAGCAGGCCGGGGTCGACGGCGACCATCGGCAGCGACTCGGGGATGTCCAGGTGGGCGCTGCCCTCCGGGACGCCGCCGAGCGCCATCGGGACCACCTCGTCCAGGTCGATCTCGCGGATCAGCGGGGTGACGGTGCCGGTCTGGAGGCGGGACATGTCGAGGAGGTTGCCGACGAGGTGGTCGAGGCGGTCGGCGCCGTGCTCGATGCTGGCCAGCAGCTCGGCCTGGTCCTGCTCGGACCAGGCGACGTCGTCGGAGCGGAGCGAGGAGACGGAGGCCTTGATCGCGGCGAGCGGGGTCCGCAGGTCGTGGCTGACGGCGGCGAGCAGGGCGGTGCGGATGCGGTTGCCCTCGGCGAGGCGGCGGGCCTGGTCGGCCTCGTCCTGGAGACGCTGGCGGTCCAGGACGACGGCGGCCTGGGCGGCGAAGGCGGCCAGCACGCGGCGGTCCTCGGCGGGCAGCACCCGGCCGCAGAGGGCGAGCGCCATGTGGTCACCGACGGGCATGTCCACGTCGGCGTCCTCGGGGCGCTCCAGCGGGCGGGGGCCGACGCTGCCGGCGCAGGTCCAGGGGGCCCGGTCGTCCTCGCGCTCCAGCAGGGCGACGGACTCCATGGCGAAGGTCTCCCGGACCCGCTCCAGCAGGGCGTCGAGGGTGGTGGCGCCGCGCAGCACGCTGCCGGCGAGGAAGGAGAGGATCTCCGACTCGGCCCGGAGCCGGGCCGCCTGGTGGGTGCGGCGGGCGGCCAGGTCGACCACGGAGGCGACCGAGACGGCGACCGCGAAGGAGATCACTATGGCGACGATGTTCTCCGGGTCGGAGATCGTCAGGGTGCGGGTGGGCGGGGTGAAGTAGAAGTTGAGCAGGGCCGAGCAGAGCGCGGCGGAGGCCAGGGCCGGGAGCAGCCCGCCGACCAGGGCGGCGCCGACGGTCAGCGAGAGGAAGAGCAGCACGTCGTTGGCGAGGCCGGGACCGTGGTCGAGGGTGGAGAGCACGGTGGCGAGCAGGGCGGGGCCGCAGACCGCGATGAACCAGCCCCACAGGATGCGGGAGCGCCCGAGCCGCGCGCCGCGGGCCACCGGCAGGCCCCGGCCCTTGGCGACCTCCTCGTGGGTGACGATGTGCACGTCGAGGTCGGGTCCGGACTCGCGGGCCACCGTGACGCCGACGCCGGGCCCGAAGACGTACTGCCAGGCCTTGCGGCGGGAGGAGCCGAGGACGATCTGGGTGGCGTTGACGCCGCGGGCGAAGGCCAGCAGGGCGGAGGGGATGTCGTCGCCGATGACGTGGTGGAAGGTGCCGCCGAGGTCCTCGACCAGGGTCCGCTGGACCGCCAGCTCCTTCGGGGAGGCGGAGGTCAGGCCGCCGTCGCTGCGGGCGATGTAGACGGCGAGGATCTCGCTGCCGGAGCCCTTGGCGGCCATCCGCGCGGCGCGGCGGATCAGGGTGCGGCCCTCGGGTCCGCCGGTCAGGCCGACCACGATGCGTTCGCGGGCCTGCCAGGTGGAGCGGATGTTGTGCTCGCCCCGGTACTTCTGGAGGTACTCGTCGGCCCGGTCGGCGGTCCAGAGCAGGGCCAGTTCGCGCAGGGCGGTGAGGTTGCCGGGGCGGAAGTAGTTGGAGAGGGCGGCGTCGACCTTGTCGGACTGGTAGACGTTGCCGTGGGCGAGGCGGCGGCGGAGCGCCTGGGGCGACATGTCGACCAGTTCGATCTGGTCGGCGCGGCGGACCACCTCGTCGGGGACGGTCTCCTGCTGCCGTACGCCGGTTATCGCCTCGACCACGTCGCCGAGGGATTCCAGGTGCTGGATGTTGACGGTGGAGATCACCGAGATCCCGGCGGCCAGCAGCTCCTCGATGTCCTGCCAGCGCTTGGCGTTCCGCGCGCCGGGGGCGTTGGTGTGGGCCAGCTCGTCCACCAGGGCCACCGCCGGGCGCCGGGCGAGGACCGCCTCGACGTCCATCTCGGGCGCGGCCGGCGTCCCCTCGGGCCCGTCGGGGCCGCCCAGGGGCTCGATGAGCTCCAGCCCTTCGAGGAGGGCGCGGGTGCGGGGCCGGTCGTGGTGGGCGACGAAGCCGATCACGCAGTCGGTGCCGCGGCCGACCCGGCGGTGCGCCTCGGAGAGCATCGCGTAGGTCTTGCCGACGCCCGGTGCGGCGCCCAGATAGATGCGCAGTGTGCCTCGTCCCATGGCCCCATTGTCCGCGAGCGCGCGGCGGGCCCGGACCGGGTCTCGCCGGCTCCTGGGCGCCCCCTGGCGGCTACTGCTCGGTGAGCTCCCCGTCGGAGAGTTCCAGGACGCGGTCGGCCAGGCCGAGCAGGGTGGTGTCGTGGGTGGCGACCAGGGCGGTGACCCGCTCGCTGCGGACCACGGCGCGCAGCAGCTCCATGACGGCGAGGCCGGTCTCCGCGTCGAGCTGGCCGGTCGGTTCGTCGGCGATGAGCAGGGCGGGGCGGTTGGCGAGGGCGCGGGCGATGGCGACGCGCTGCTGCTGGCCTCCGGAGAGTTCGCCGGGGCGCTGGCGGGTGTGGTCGGCGAGGCCCACCAGGGAGAGGAGCAGCGCGACGCGCTCCTCGCGCTCGGCGGCCTCGGCGCGGCGCAGCCGCAGCGGCACGCCCACGTTCTCGGCGGCGCTCAGCACGGGGATCAGCCCGAAGGACTGGAAGATGAAGCCGATCCGGTCGCGGCGCAGCTCCAGCAGGCCCTTCTCGCCGAGTCCGCGCAGCTCGCGGCCGTCCACCACGACGGAGCCGTCGTCGGGCTCGTCGAGGCCGCCGACGAGGTTGAGCAGGGTGGTCTTGCCGGACCCGGAGCGGCCCTTGAGGGCGACCAGTTCGCCGCGGGGGATGTCGAAGGAGACCCCGCGCAGCGCGTGCACGGCGCCCTTCCCGGTGCCGTACGACCGGCGCAGCCCGCGGACCTTGACCATCGGCTCCTCGCCGGTGCCCACCGCCGCGCCCGCGTCCTCGGTGAGCGTGCCGCCCCCTGCTGTCCGCCCCGCCATGTCCCACTCCCCCGTCGTGCCGTGCCGGGCGCCAGTATCGGTGGCCGCGCCCGGCCGGGCAAGGGGCGGCGGAAACCGGGTCAGCGGGCGGTGTAGCCGCCGTCGACCAGGTGGTAGCTGCCGTTCACGAAGGAGGCGCGGTCGGAGAGGAGGAAGGCGATGACCTCGGCGACCTCCTCGGAACGGCCGAGCCGGCCCGCGGGGTGGAGCTGGACCAGGCCGTCGTACGCCTGCTTCTCCATGCCCTGCAGCAGCGGGGTGTCGATGAAGCCGGGGCCGACGGCGTTGATCCGGACGCCCTGGGCGGCGTACTCGACGGCGGCGGACTTGGTCAGGCCGACCACGCCGTGCTTGGCGGCGACGTAGGCGGGGGAACCGGCGAAGCCGACCGAGCCGAGGATGGAGGCGGTGTTGACGATGGCGCCGCCGCCGGCCGCGAGGAGGGCCGGGATCTCGTACCGCATGGAGTGGAAGACGCCGTCGAGGTTGGTGCGGACGACGCGGTTCCAGACGTCGACGTCGTACTCGCCGGTGGGGGCGGAGTCGCCGCCGATCCCGGCGTTGTTGACGGCCAGGTGCAGGGCGCCGTACGTGGACTGGGCGAAGCGGACGCCGGACTCGACGGAGGCCGGGTCGGTCACGTCCACGGTGACGGCGGCCGCCTCGATGCCCTCGTCCTCCAGCGTGGCGGCGGCTGCCTCCGCGCCCTCGGCGTTGTAGTCGGCGATGACGACGCGGGCGCCGCCTTCGCCGAGGCGGCGGGCGGTGGCGAGGCCGATGCCGGAGGCGGCGCCGGTGACGAGGGCGGTGCGCCCGGCGAACTCGTCGGGGGAGACGGGCGTGGCGGTGGGGAGGGGTGCGCTGATGCTCATGGTGCTGTCTCTCTGTTCATGGTGCGTGGGGGGCCGCCAGGGCGACCTCCCCGAGGAGCACGTCGAAGCTCTGCTCGACCAGGTCGGGCAGGTGCTCGGCGCTGTCGGGGGCGCCGCGCCACCACTGGCGCAGGGCGGCCGTCAGGACGCCGGCGGCGGCGCCGACCACGACACCGGGACCGGGGTCCTTGGCCGGGTCGGTGCCGAGCCGCTCGGCGATGATGCGGACCGACTCCTCCTGGGCGTCGGCGCGGATGCGCTCGAAGGCGGCGAAGAGCGTGGGTTCGTCGTCCACGAGGGCCAGCAGGGAGCGCACCCGGGGCGAGTGGTGCCAGTTGGGGGTGCGGGTGCCGGCCAGCCAGTCGCGTACGGCGCGCCGGTAGGCGACGAGCGGGGGCTCCCAGGCCGGGCGGGCGCGGAGCGCGGCGTTGATGGCGGCGCCGTCGTCGCGGGTGAAGTCGAGCGCGGCGTCCTCCTTGCCGCCGAAGTGGCGGCTGAAGGTACGGCGCGTGACGTCCGCGCGGGCGGCGACGGCCTCGACGGTCACGGCGGTCAGGCCGCGTTCGAGGACGAGATCGAGGGCGGCCGCGGCGAGCGCGGTCCGGGTCCGCCGGGCCTTGAGCCGTCTGCGGTCCTCCCCCGAAGTCTCCGTCGCCTTCATGGTTGCGACGTTACTCCCGAGGCGTCCGGGAGGGACATGTGTCCCGGTGGGACGTACCTCTCAGCCGGGCGGGGCCATGACCGGGAACAAATCGGGGCGGTGCGGTTCCGCGCGTGGACCGTGCCGCCGCGGCTCCGGGCCGGTACGCGCGGCGGGGCGGGACAGCGCGACGGGCCGCACCCCTGACGAGGGTGCGGCCCGTGCGGCGGCGGTGTGCGGTGGTGCGGGCGGTCAGCGGATCTCGGTGATCTCCGGGCCGCGGGCGAGCTGGCCCATGCCGCCGGAGAAGCGGGAGGTCTGCTGGTCCTCCTGCTGGACCCCCTCGGGGACCATCTGGGCGTCGTCCGGGAGCTTCAGGACGATCGGGTCGCGGGGGGCCATCGGGCCCTCGCCGCGCACCACGACGGTGTCCTTGAAGATCTGCTCCAGGAGGCCGGCCGCCTGCGGCTGGACCGCGCCCTGGCCGGAGATGACCCCGCGCAGGAACCAGCGGGGCCCGTCGACGCCGACGAACCGGACGACCTGGTAGCCGCTCTTGCCGTCGGGCAGCTGGACGGGGACCTGCGCGCGCAGCTCCCAGCCGAGCGGGCCCTCGACCTCGTCGATGATGCCGCCCTGCTGGGTGATGCCGGAGCCGATCTCCTCTCGGACCTCGCCCCAGATCCCCTCCTTCTTCGGGGCGGCGAAGCCCTGGAGCTGGATGGCGCTGTCCCGCAGGACCACGGTGGCGGCGACGATGGCGTCCCCGGCCACCTCCACGCGCAGCTCCATGCCCTCCACCCCGGGCACGAACAGACCGCCGAGGTCGACGCGGCCCTCACCGGGCTCGCGGACCTCCGAGGCGTCCCAGGGGCCGTCGGGGCGCGGGGCCGGCGGCAGCGCCGTCCGGCGCGTCCCCGTGTCCTCGCTCTCCTCGGCCTGCCCGGTCTCGCCGGTCACGTCCGCCGTGTCGTCGGCGGAGTCGGTCTTCTTGCGACGTCCGAACACGTCACTGTCCTTCCCGGTCGGATACGACCGAAGCGTAGTGGTTCCCACCCTCGCCGCCGCCCACGGCGGAATGTCCGCCGGTGGACCCGAAGCCCCCTTCGGCCCGCACCGAGCCGGGAAGCTCCGACACTTCGTGAAAGCGCACCGTCTCGACCTGCTGGACGACCAGTTGGGCGATCCGGTCGAAGCGCTCGAACCGCACGCTCTCGCGCGGGTCGAGGTTGACCACGATCACCTTGATCTCCCCACGGTACCCGGCATCAATCGTCCCCGGGGCATTCACCAGCGCAAGGCCGCAGCGGGCCGCGAGGCCCGAGCGGGGGTGGACGAAGGCGGCGTACCCCTCGGGCAGCGCGATCGAGATCCCGGTGGGCAGCACCACCCGCTCCCCCGGGGCGAGCACGGCCGCCTCGGTGGTGCGCAGGTCGGCGCCGGCGTCGCCGGGGTTGCCGTAGGAGGGCAGCGGGACGTCGGGGTCCAGTCGCCGTACGCGGAGGTCGAGCGGGAGGCGGGTCACGGGTTCACCTCGAAGGCGCGGACGCGGCGGAGCTGGTCGGGGTCGTCCATGGCGGCCCGGATCTCCTCGGGGCGGCCGTTCTCGGTGAAGTGCTCGACCTTGACCTCGACGAAGAGCGCGTCGGCGCGGACCGCGAGCGGGCCGTCCGGGGCGTTCAGGCGGCCCTCGGCGGTGGCGTAGATCTTGCGGCCGTCGACGGCGGTGACCTCGGCGGAGAGGTGCAGCACGGTGCCGACCGGTACGGGGCGCAGGTAGTCGGTCTCCAGGCGGCCGGTGACCGAGATGACGCGCAGCAGCCAGTTGAGGGCGCCCAGGGTGTCGTCGAGGGCGGTGGCGAGCAGGCCGCCGTGGGCGAGGCCGGGGGCGCCCTGGTGCTCGGGGCGTACCAGGAACTCGGCGGTCACCGAGACGTCCTCGCCGGCCGTCGCCGCGAGGTGCAGTCCGTGCGGCTGGTCGCCGCCGCAGCCGAAACAGTGCTCGTAATGCGTACCGATGGGCTCGCCGGGGGCCGGGGCATCGGGATGCCGCACCGGCGCCAGGGCGCTGTCCGGGGGCGTCAACGCAGGTGTTCGTCCACTCACAGGCGCAGACCTTACCCGTGCGTCGGCTCTCGGCAGGCACCGTGCCAAGCTTGATCCCATGCATCCCAACACTCCGCAGTACACCGAGCGGCTCACCGCACCCCGCACCTGGTGGGCGCTGGTGGCGATCGTCGGCATCACCTCGGCCCTCATCGTGCTGCCGCTCGGCGTGCTGGCGATGCTCGGCGGCCTGGTCGTCGGCACGGCGATCGGCGCGGCGGGGCTGAGCACCTACGGCTCGGCGCAGATCCGCGTGGTGGGGGACGCGCTGGTCGCGGGCGACGCGCGCATCCCGCTGGCGGCGCTCGGCGCGGCGCAGCCGCTGGACGCCGAGGAGACCGTGGCGTGGCGCAGCCACAAGGCGGACCCGCGGGCGTTCATGCTGCTGCGCAGCTACATCCCGACGGCCCTGCGCGTCGAGGTCACCGACCCGGCCGACCCGACGCCGTACCTGTACCTCTCCACCCGCCACCCGGAGCGCCTGGCGGCGGCGCTGGCACCTGTACGCGAGGGATGACGCACGGGGCGCGTCGGGCGTGGGGTCGGCGGGTCCGCCCTCCGGGCCGGGGTGGGGGCGCGCTCGGCACCGGCCCCGGTACCGGTGGGGTGGCCTCAAACGCCGGCCGGGCTTGATTTCGGCCGGCGTCCGACACCCACCTCAGGTCACCGCGAGCCCGGCTCGCAACCGGGCCCGTTCAAGCCCGGCCGGCGCTTGAGGCCACCCCGCCCGAGCCCCACGAGGGCGGAACCCGGACGGATACGCCAGGCACGGGTGGCAGGCCGCTACGGCGGGCGGGCGCGGCGGTGCCGCTACGGCCGGGGGTGTCCCGCGGAGGCGGGCGGGAATCGGGGGCCGGACCATGAGCCGGCCGAGTCGGGGCGCCGCTCAGGCGTCTCCTTCGTCGCGGGCGTCGCGAGGGCCGGGCCGGTCGGCGCGCTCCGCCTCCTCGGCCCCGAAGGCCACCGGAGGCAACCCGGGCTTCTCCAGCGGCGGGAGCCCGGTGAGCCGGTCCCAGGGAACCTGCGCGGCGCGCAAGTCCTTGCGGACGCGCTCGGCGAGCTTGCGGGTGTCGCGGCGGTTCATGACGGCGCCGACGGCCGCGCCCACCATGAAGGGGACGAGGTTCGGAAGGTTGCGGATCATGCGTTTGGTGATCTGCTGGCGCAGTTCGCGCTTGAGCGGCCCGCTGAGCGCCGTGGTGACGGTGAGCGGGCGGATCACGTCGATGCCCCGCTCGTGGGTCCAGGAGGTCAGGTAGGCGGCGGCACGGCGGGCCGGGCCGCCCTCGGGACGCTGTCCGTAGACCTCGTGGAGCTCGGCGATGAGTTTGATCTCTATCGCGGCCACGGCGGTGATCTCCGCGGCCAGTTCGGCCGGCATGGCCGGCGGGACCGGGAGCATGGCGGCGGCGCCCACTGAGGCCCCCACGGTGGAGGTGCCGTGGGCGGCGCCGTTGATGAGCCGGTCCGCGAGCTGCTCGGGGCCGAGGCCCGGGAACTGCTCGCGGAGGGTGTGCAGATCGCGCACCGGGACGCGGGGGGCGATCTCGATGACGCGGTCGGCGAGGATGCCGAGTCCGGCCTTGGCGTTGCGCCCGTGCCGGATCAGCCCGTCCCGTACGGCCGCCACGCGGCCTGGGGCGGGTGTGGACGTCAGGGACGTCGACGGGCCTTCCCCCGTGCCCGTACCGCCGTCCTGGGGCCCTGGAGCCCCGTCCGCGGTGTTCTCTGCTTCGAGCGAGGCCCCAAGGCCCCGCTCGCCGTCAGATACCGCCGGGGACGGCGAGCCGTCCCCCCGCCGCTTGCGGAAGGGGAACTTCCGCGGCGGTCTCGTGCCTGTCACGGCCGGCCTGCCTCAGTCGCAGTCGCGGCAGATGGGCTGGCCGTTCTTCTCGCGCGCGAGCTGGCTCCTGTGGTGCACCAGGAAGCAGCTCATGCAGGTGAACTCGTCCTGCTGCTTGGGCAGCACCCGGACGGCCAGCTCCTCGTTGGAGAGGTCCGCCCCGGGAAGTTCGAGGCCCTCTGCGGCCTCGAACTCGTCGACGTCGACCGTGGAGGTGGACTTGTCGTTCCTCCGGGCCTTGAGTTCCTCGATGCTGTCCTCGTTGAGGTCGTCATCGGTCTTGCGTGGGGTGTCGTAGTCCGTTGCCATGTCAGCTCTCCCCCTCTGGGTGTCTGTGATATCTCCAGCGCGGTAACGCCTGGGAGGCCGGACTTGTGCCCGACCTGAGGCGGAGATTTTGCCTCACATCAAGGTCTGTTACTCAATCGACACCCAAACGCACCTCGGAAGAGGTGATCGTCTTGGATGGCGAAGGGGACCGTACACGGTCCCGGCGCCCCGCCCCGCACGGGCCACCTTGTGCACTTCCCGTGATCGCGACCCCGGAAAACCCGCAATTTGCAGGGTTTCCAGGGGCCTTTGCGGTCACGGAGAGTAGAAGGACGATCATTCAATCCTGTGATCGATCACACAGCGGAGAACCGGTTGCAGGCCGGGAAAATTCCGCTCAAAGCGAACAAGGAAACGAATGCCCCGAGGGGCGTTACAGGGGAAGTGTGACACGCATCACGAGTCCTCCGCCTTCCCTCGGCTCCGCGGTGATCCGTCCGCCGTGCGCCCGGGTCACCGACCGGACGATCGACAGGCCGAGCCCGACGCCCTTGTCGCTGCCGGTCCGCTCGGTCCTCAGCCGCCGGAACGGCTCGAAGAGCTGATCGATCTCGTACGCCGGGACCACCGGCCCGGTGTTGGTCACGATCAGCACCGCCTGCCCGTGCTGGAGCTCGGTGACCACCTCCGCCCAGCCGCCCTCGCCGGGCGGCAGGTTGTAGCGCACGGCGTTCTGCGTGAGGTTCAGGGCGATCCGCTCCAGCAGGACGCCGTTGCCCTGGACGATCGCCTCGGCGATGCGCGGGCGCAGCTCGACGCCGCGCTGGTCGGCCTCGCCGCGCACCTGCTCGACGGCGCGGGTGGCGACCTCGCCGAGGTCCACCGGTTTGCGCTCGACGATCTGGTTGTCGCTGCGGGCCAGCAGGAGCAGGCCCTCCACGAGCTGCTCGCTCCGCTCGTTGGTGGCGAGCAGGCTCTTGCCGAGCTGCTGGAGCTCGGGGGGCGCGCCGGGGTCGGAGAGCTGCACCTCCAGCAGGGTCCGGTTGATCGCCAGCGGGGTGCGCAGCTCGTGCGAGGCGTTGGCGACGAACCGCTGCTGGGCGGTGAAGGCCCGCTCCAGGCGGTCCAGCATGTCGTCGAAGGTGTCGGCCAGCTCCTTCAGCTCGTCGTCCGGCCCGTCCAGCTCGATCCGCCGGGAGAGGTCGGAACCGGCCACGCTCCGCGCGGTCCGGGTGATCCGGCCCAGCGGGGCGAGGACCCGTCCTGCCATGGCGTAGCCGAAGGCGAAGGCGATCACGCTGAGGCCGATCAGCGCCAGCAGCGAGCGGCTCAGCAGATCGTCCAGCGCCTGCTGGCGCTGGTGGTCGATGCAGAGCTTCATCGCGTCGTTGAAGACGTCGGAGCTGGTGAACCGGCGCCCCGAGAGGGCCGGGCAGACGTTGCTGTTGATCGTCATCTCGCCGGTCACCACCTGGAAGGGCAGCTCGTTGCCGACGTGGACCGCCTGGGCGGCCAGCAGGTAGATGATCGACAGCAGCAGGATGCCCGCGATGAGGAACATGCCGCCGTAGAGCAGGGTGAGCCGTATCCGGATGGTGGGCCGCAGCCACGCCTGCTGCGGCGGGCGGCGCGGGTCCCAGGTGGGCTTGGGGGGCGCGGGGGGCGGCGCCGGGCTCGCGGCCACGCCGGTCAGATCCGGTAGCCGGAGCCGGGCACGGTGACGATGACCGCGGGCTCGCCCAGCTTGCGGCGGAGCGTCATGACGGTGACCCGGACCACGTTGGTGAACGGGTCGGTGTTCTCGTCCCAGGCCTTCTCCAGCAGCTGCTCGGCGGAGACGACGGCACCCTCGCTGCGCAGCAGCACCTCCAGGACGGCGAACTCCTTCGGGGCGAGCTGGATCTCGCGGCCGTCCCGGAAGACCTCGCGGCGGTTGGGGTCGAGCTTGATCCCGGCGCGCTCCAGGACGGGCGGCAGCGGGAGGCTGGTGCGGCGGCCCAGCGCGCGGACCCGGGCGATCAGCTCGGTGAAGGCGAAGGGCTTGGGGAGGTAGTCGTCGGCGCCGATCTCCAGCCCCTCGACGCGGTCGCTGACGTCACCGGAGGCGGTGAGCATCAGGACCCGGGTGGGCATCTGGAGCTCGACCACCTTGCGGCAGACGTCGTCGCCGTGGACCAGCGGGAGGTCCCGGTCGAGGACGATCACGTCGTAGTCGTTGACGCCGATGCGCTCCATCGCCGCGGCCCCGTCGTACACGACGTCGACGGCCATGGCCTCCCGGCGCAGTCCGGTGGCCACCGCATCGGCGAGCAGCTGCTCGTCCTCGACGACGAGTACACGCACGTCGCTGGTCCTTTCGCAGGGCACCCCTAGCCGGGCGCCGGTCCTTCGGATGGGGCTCCATCCTGCCCCTTTCGGCCATAAACCGGCGGTAAGGCGAGAGCCTCCCCAGTAGGAAGGAACGATTCCGCAAGTCGGCGGGACCCCCGAGGTTTCCGGCGTCCGGGCGGCGGGGAGGACGACTGCACACCCGCGATCACGCCTGGCATGTGGCTCATGCCACGTCTCGCATTCCCCGGCGGAGCCGCCCCAGTCGTGATCACCCCTTTTTCGAGGCACACCCCCGTGCCGCCGACCCACCCACCTTGACGAGGGGGCGCACCATGGACGCTTTCACCGCAGGTCTGCTTCAGCGCATAGAGGCCGCCGAGTCGGATCTGACCCGGGCCCAGGAGACCGGGGACGACTTCCTGGCCGAGGTCGAGCAGGGCGAACTGGAGGATCTCCAGCGCCTGGCCGCCGAGCACGGCGTCCAGCTCCACCAGGCCTCCACCGCCTGACGCACACCCACCGAGCAGCACGAGCCGCGCGTACGAAGCCGGGCCCCGGCCCCTCTGCCGAGAGGGGGTCGGGGCCCGGCTTCGTGCGCGTGGCTCGTGCGCGGTCTCCGGTCAGCCCAGGGTGCCGTCGTGCCAGGCCCCGTAGGCCTCCAGGCGCTCCTGGAGCGGCTCGAAGAGCCCGGGCGGGGCCGCCACCGCCAGCTCGGTGGAGGCGGGCGCTCCGGGGCGCCCGCCGGTGAGGGCGCCGGCCTCCCGGGCGATCAGCTCCCCGGCCGCGTAGTCCCAGGGGTTGAGGCCGCGCTCGTAGTACGCGTCGAGGCGGCCGGTGGCGACGTCGCACAGGTCGATGGCGGCGGAGCCGCCCCGGCGGATGTCGCGGACCTCGGGGATGATCCGGGCGGCGACCGCGGCCTGGTGGGCCTTGCGCTCGTGGAGGTAGCCGAAGCCGGTGCCGACCAGGGCGCGGTCCAGCGCCGGGGCCGCGTTGACCCGGGCCGGGGTGTCGTCCAGGTGGGCGCCGCCCCCCAGGACGGCCCGGCAGGTCTCGCCGCGCATCGGCGCGTGGACGACGCCGACGACCGTCACGCCGTCGCGTTCGGCGGCGATGGAGACGGCCCAGGCGGGACGGCCGTAGAGGTAGTTCACCGTGCCGTCGAGCGGGTCGATGATCCACTTCACGCCGCTGGTGCCCTCGGTGCTGGCCCCCTCCTCGCCGAGGAAGCCGTCCTCGGGGCGGCGGTCGGCGAGGAAGCCGGTGATCATCTTCTCGGAGGCGATGTCCATCTCGGTGACCACGTCGATGGCGCTGGTCTTGGTGGCGGCCACCGCGAGGTCGGCGGGGCGGCCGTCGCGCAGGAAGTCCCCGGCGCGGCGGGCGGCCTCCAGGGCGAGGGCGAGCAGTCCGGTGTTGGGGTCGGTCACGGGCTGGTTGCTCCTAGGTCGGGGGGGGGGAGGGTCCGGCGGGCAGGAAGGACGGGTCTCAGTCCATCCCGGCGGCGGCGGGGCGCGGGGAGCGGGCGGGGCAGCAGCCGACCGGGCAGAGGTCGTGGCTGGGGCCCAGCGCGCCGAGGGCGCAGCGGGCGGGGTGCTCGCCGCGTTCGGTGGCGGCCCGCTCCAGCAGGAGGTCGCGGACGGCGGCGGCGAAGCGCGGGTCGGCGCCGACGGTGGCGGAGCGGCGGACCGGCAGGCCCAGCTCGGCGGCCTTGGCGGTGGCCTCGGTGTCGAGGTCGTAGCGGACCTCCATGTGGTCCGAGACGAAGCCGATCGGCGCCATGACGACCGCCGGGACACCGGCCGCGTGCCGCTCCTCCAGGTGGTCGCAGATGTCGGGCTCCAGCCACGGGATGTGCGGGGCGCCGCTGCGCGACTGGTAGACGAGGGACCAGGAGTGGTCGACACCGGTGCGCGTCCGGACCGCGTCAGCGATCACCCGGGCGACATCCAGGTGCTGCGCCACGTACGCGCCGCCGTCGCCGTGGTCCTCCCGGGGGCCGGAGGTGTCGGCGGCGGCGTCCGGGATGGAATGGGTGGTGAAGGCGATCTCAGCGCCGTCGCGTACCTCTTCGGGCAGGTCGGCGAGGGAGGCGAGCACCCCGTCGATCATCGGCTCCAGGAAGCCCGGGTGGTTGAAGTAGTGGCGGAGCTTGTCGACGCGCGGCACCGGCAGCCCCTCCCCCTGAAGCACCGCCAGCGCGTCGGCGAGGTTCTCGCGGTACTGGCGGCAGCCGGAGTACGAGGCGTACGCGCTGGTGGCGAGGACGGCGATGCGGCGGTGCCCGTCCTTGACCATCTCCCGCAGGGTGTCCGGCAGGTACGGGCTCCAGTTGCGGTTGCCCCAGTAGGTGGGCAGCTCCAGGCCGTGCTCCGCGAAGTCGGCGCGCAGGGCGTCGAGGAGGTCGCGGTTCTGGGCGTTGATGGGGCTGATCCCGTCGAACAGGTAGTAGTGCTGCCCCACCTCCTTCAGCCGCTCCTCGGGGATTCCGCGGCCTCGCGTCACGTTCCGCAGGAAGGGGACGACGTCGCCAGGTCCCTCGGGGCCGCCGAAGGAGAGCAGCAGGAGGGCGTCGTAGGGGGTGGCATCGCGCACATCGGACATGTCTCGATCCTGCCACTCGCCCGCCCGCGCGAGGAACCGGGGCTGCCTCCGCGCCGCGCGTGCCCGTAAGCTGTACGAGCCGTTCTCACACCTTACGTTCAGCTGCTCCGGAGCCCCCCTTGCCCAGCCCGTACCGCGCCATCTTCACCGCCCCGGGCAGCAGGGGTTTCTCCGCCGCGGGCTTCGTCGGCCGGCTGCCGCTCTCCATGATGGGCATCGGCATCGTCACGATGATCTCGCAGCTCACCGGCAGGTACGGGCTGGCCGGGGCGCTGTCGGCGATGGTGGCCCTGTCGGCCGCGCTGGCCGGCCCGCAGATCTCCCGCCTGGTCGACCTGCACGGCCAGCGGCGGGTGCTGCGCCCGGCCACCGTGGTGGCGCTGGCGGCGGTGGCGGGGCTGCTGCTCTCGGCGAAGTTCTCGCTGCCGGACTGGACGCTCTTCGTCTTCGCCGCCGGGATCGGCGCGGTGCCCTCGATCGGCTCGATGGTCCGGTCCCGGTGGGCCGCGCTCTACCGGGACCAGCCGCGCCAGCTGCACACCGCGTACTCCTTCGAGTCGGTGATCGACGAGGCCTGCTTCATCTTCGGCCCGATCGTCTCCATCGGCCTGTCGACGGCGTGGTTCCCGGAGGCCGGGCCGCTGCTGGCGGCGGTCTTCCTGGCGGCGGGCGTCTTCTCGCTCACCGCGCAGCGCTCCACCGAACCGGTCCCCCACCCGCGTGAGCACCACACCAAGGGCTCGGCGCTGCGCTCCACCGGGCTCCAGGTGCTGGTCGGCACCTTCGTGGCGACCGGCGCGATCTTCGGCGCGATCGACGTGGTCACGGTGGCCTTCGCCGAGGAGCAGGGGCACAAGGGCGCGGCCAGCCTGGTCCTCGCCACGTACGCCGCCGGATCGTGTCTGGCGGGGGTCGTCTTCGGGCTCCTGCACTTCGGCGGGGCGCCGGCCCGCAGGTGGCTGCTGGGGGTCTGCGCGATGGGCGTGAGTATGATCCCCCTCCAACTGGTCGGGAACCTGCCGTTTCTGGCCGTGGCACTGTTCGTGGCGGGCCTGTGCATCGCGCCGACGATGATCACGACGATGGCCCTCGTCGAGCAGCACGTGCCCCGCACGAAGCTGACCGAAGGCATGACCTGGGTGAGTACGGGTCTGGCGGTCGGCGTCGCTCTCGGCTCGTCGGTCTCCGGCTGGGTGATCGACGCGGCCGGGGCGAAGGCGGGGTACTGGGTTCCGGCGGCCGCCGGGGCCGCCGCGGTCCTCGTCGGGTTCCTGGGGTACCGCCGGCTGAGCAGCCCGGCGCCGCAGCGGGAGGGGCCTGATGGACGAGCAGACGCAGGGCAGCACAAGGACGGCGAGCCCGGTACGCACCCGGAACGGGACCTGGCGTAACTGGGCGGGGACGGTCGCGGCGCGCCCCGCACGCGAGACCGTCCCGGCCTCCACGGGGGAACTGGCGGGCGCGGTACGCGACGCCGCGTCGCGCGGGATGCGGGTGAAGGCGGTCGGCAGCGGCCACTCCTTCACCGCGGCGGCCGCCACCGACGGCCTGCTGATACGCCCCGAGCTGCTCACCGGCATCCAGATCGACCGCGACGCCGGCACGGTCACGGTCGCCGCCGGGACGCCGCTGAAGCGGCTCAACGTGGCCCTGGCCCGCGAGGGCCTGTCGCTGACCAACATGGGCGACATCATGGAGCAGACGGTGGCGGGGGCCGCCAGCACCGGCACCCACGGCACCGGGCGCGACTCGGCGTCGATCTCCGCGCAGATCACCGCGCTGGAGCTGGTCACCGCCGACGGCTCGGTCCTCACCTGCTCCCGCGAGAAGAACCCGGAGGTCTTCGCCGCCGCCCGGATCGGTCTCGGCGCGCTCGGCGTGATCACCTCGCTGACCTTCGCCGTGGAGCCGGTCTTCCTGCTGCGGGCCCGCGAGGAGCCGATGGGCTTCGAGCAGGTCACCGCGGAGTTCGACCAGCTCGTCGCGGAGAACGAGCACTTCGAGTTCTACTGGTTCCCGCACACCGGCAACTGCTCCACCAAGCGGAACAACCGCAGCGCCGGCCCCGCCGCTCCGGTGAGCCGCCTCAGCGGCTGGTTCGAGGACGAGTTCCTCTCCAACGGCGTCTTCCAGGCGGCCAACTCCCTGGGCCGCGCCGTCCCCGCCACCATCCCCTCCCTGGCCCGCGTCTCCAGCCGTGCCCTCTCCGCACGCACCTACACGGACATCCCGTACAAGGTCTTCACCTCCCCGCGCCGGGTCCGCTTCGTGGAGATGGAGTACGCGGTGCCGCGCGAGGCCCTGGTCCCCGCCCTGCGCGAGCTGCGCGCGATGGTGGACCGCTCCCCGTTGCGGGTCAGTTTCCCGGTGGAGGTGCGGACGGCGCCCGCCGACGACATCACCCTCTCCACCGCCTCGGACCGCGAGACCGCCTACATCGCGGTGCACCTCTACAAGGGCACGCCGTACCAGGCGTACTTCACCGCCGCCGAGCGGATCTTCACCGCCCACGAGGGCCGGCCCCACTGGGGCAAGATCCACACCAGGGACGCGGAGTACTTCGCCGAGGTGTACCCGCGGTTCACCGAGTTCACCGCGGTGCGCGACCGGCTCGACCCGGACCGGGTCTTCGGCAACGACTACCTGCGGCGCGTCCTCGGCGACTGACCGCGCGGCCCCGCGCCGGTCACCCGGCGGGGGCGTCCTCCCCGGGGGCACCGCCGGAGGGCGCGCCCTGGGAGGGCTGACCGGTCGGCTGCTCCGGCGCCCCGGTCGAGGGCGTCGGGGTCGGGGTCGGGGCGGGTGTCTCTCCCTCGCCGGTGGAGTCCTCGGGGGTGCCCGGTTCCTGGCCCGGCGCGGTGGGTGCGGGGCTGGAGCCGCCCTCGGGCGTGCCGGTGGACTCCGTCCCCTCCTCGGGGTCCTGCGGGGCCGGGGTGCCGGAGGGGTCGTCCGACGGCGACTGCCCGGACGGGCTCTCCCCCGGCGCGGGCGGCTTCTCCTCGTCCTGGTCGTCGGAGGGCCGGGAGCGGTCGCCGATGAGGTTGCTGACGGTGGGGCCCGCCTCGCCGCTCAGGGCGTGGTCGGAGACCAGCTCCCAGCCGGTGATGCCGCCCATCGCGAGGACGAAGACGGCGGCCGCGCTGATCAAGGGGCGCTTCCAGCGGCGGGTCCGGGTGTGGTGGGTGGTGGCCTCGCCGAAGTGCCCGGGGGCCGGGGCCGAGGCAGGCGGCGCGGTCCGCAGCAGGCGGGTGGCCTGGTCCGCCTCGGCGGCGGCCTCGGCCTGGCTGCCGAACGGGCGGGTCGCGCCGGAGCCGGCGGGGCCGGGGAGCCGGGCCGCCTCGGGGCCGGCCGTCCCCTCCGGGGTGGCCTGGCCTAGGAGCTGGGTGGCCGCCGGGCCGGCGGGGTGCGGCGGGGACGCCGGGCCCTCGGGGCGCGGGGCGGCCGGGTCCACCTGGCCCAGGAGCTGGGTCGCCTCGACGGCGGCCGGGGGCTCGCCCGGGGCGGGGTGGGAGAGGAGAGCGGGGTCCGCGGCGGCCACCCGGCCCGGGGCGGGGTCGGCGAGCGGGCCGGGGTCCGGCTCGGCGCGGAAGGTGCCGGGGACGTCCGGGCCGACCTCGCCCTTGGGGCGGGCGTGCGCGACGTCACGTATCTGCTCGCCGGTGCGGCGGAACAGGTGCTGGAAGACGGTGCCCCCGGTGGTGGCGACCACGCTCATCACGCCCGCGCCGATGACGGTGCCGTAGACACCGAGCTGCGAGGCGGCGACGGCGCCCGCGACCGCGGCCACGGCGCTGCCCGCGACCTGGGGGAGACTCAGGTCGATGCGCTTCTCCTCCTGTTGGGGCTCCTCGCCGCCTTGAGGATCGACTTCCTTCACCTGCGTGGTCTCGCGCATCTCCCGCCTCGTTTTCGCCCTTCTCGTTCACCCTGCACCACAAAACGACAATTGGGCGAATCGAATGGTTCCACTTCTGAGGGTTTTGTGAAGCAGGCCACCTCGCGGGCCCGCCGGACGGCAAATGCGTCGACCAACTCCCGCTCCCTGTGAGAAGTTCAGCGGCGTGCCGGTCCACCCCCGTGGCCCGAATGGAGTACTGTTGCGAGCCCTGGGTCCGGTCTCCCACCTGGGTTTCCTTCAGGCCCGCAGGGGTCGGCCGGAGTCGTCGGGAGAGGGCTTCACGGCACCGGGTGAGCAGCGCGGGCACGCCGCGCGGCGGAATCAGGAACGGCGACATCACGGTGGCGCGGGACTCACGTCCGGCCCGCCGGGCAACTCGGCAAGGTTGTGGTCGGCTGCACCCGGGCAGACCACACACGACTAGCGGAAGCAGCGACGCACGTGACGTCGGCAGGCACCACCCGGGAGGTCCCCATGCCCGAACTGCGTGTCGTGGCCGTCAGCAACGACGGCACACGGCTGGTGCTCAAAGCTGCGGACAGTACGGAGTACACGCTTCCGATCGACGAGCGGCTCCGGGCCGCCGTCCGCGGTGACCGCCCCCGTCTCGGCCAGATCGAGATCGAGGTCGAGAGCCACCTGCGCCCACGCGACATCCAGGCGCGGATAAGGGCCGGTGCCTCCGCCGAGGAGGTCGCCTCGCTCGCCGGAATCCCCGTGGACCGCGTCCGCCGCTTCGAGGGCCCCGTTCTCGCCGAGCGCGCCTTCATGGCCGAGCGCGCCCGGAAGACACCCGTCCGCCGCCCCGGTGAGAACACCGGCCCCCAGCTCGGCGAGGCCGTGCGCGAGCGCCTGCTGCTGCGCGGCGCCGACCGCGACACCGTGCAGTGGGACTCCTGGCGCCGCGACGACGGCACCTGGGAAGTCCTGCTGGTCTACGGCGTCGCCGGTGAGCGGCACTCGGCGAGCTGGAGCTACGACCCGCCTCGCCGGCTCGTCCAGGCCGTGGACGACGAGGCTCGCTCGCTGATCGGCGAGGCGGAGGACGTCTCGGCGCCCGAGCCCAGCTTCCCCTTCGTGCCGCGCATCGCCCGGCTGCCGAGGGAGCGTCCGGAGCGCCCCGAGCGCGGCCCGCACACCACCGAGCCGGACTCCGAGGAGCTGCCCGCCACCGCCGAGCAGGGCGGCCGGGACTCACTGACCAGCCTGCTGGAAGCGGTGCCGAGCTTCCGCGGCGACATGGTCGTGCCGGAGCGCCCGTCCGCCGAGCGCCCGCTGGAGGAGCCCGAGCAGGAGCAGGAGGCCGAGGAGCCGCCCGCTCCCGCCGCCTCGGCCGGCTCGGCCTACGCGGACGTGCTGATGCCGAGGGCCGTGGCGGCCCACCGCGACCGGCTGATCGGTTCCACCGACCGGCAGGCGGAGGCGGACGGCGTCCGGCCCGGCCGCCGGGCGGCCGTGCCGAGCTGGGACGAGATCGTCTTCGGCACCCGCCGCAAGAACAAGGAGTAGCGACACCTGCGCGCCGCCGGCCCGCTGAGGCACTGAGGAGAACGGCCCGTACACCGGTGAGGTGTACGGGCCGTTCCGCCGTGTACGGGATCAGCCCGGCTGCGCCCCCGTGGCCACCGGGCGGCCGGGGTCGGAGGACCAGTCGGACCAGGAGCCGACGTAGAGGGCGGCCGACACCCCGGCCACCGCCAGGGCCAGCACCTCGTGGGCGCCGGAGACGCCGGAGCCGCAGTAGACGCCGACCTCCTGGTCCGGGCCCGCGCCCAGGGCGGCGAAGCGGTCGGCGAGTTCGGCGGCGGGCCGCAGACGGCCGTCGTCGGTGGTGTTCTCGGTGGTCGGGGCGGAGAGGGCGCCCGGGATGTGGCCGCCGACCCGGTCGATCGGCTCGATGTCGCCCCGGTAGCGCTCGGCGGCGCGGGCGTCCAGGAGCACCCCGGAGGCGGCCAGCGCGGCGGCGCCGTCCGCGTCCAGCAGCGGCAACCGGCCCGGGTCCGGGACGAAGTCGCCCGGCTCCGGCTCCGGCACGTCCGTCTCCAGCGGGCCCTCCCACACGGCGAGCCCGCCGTCGAGGACCCGTACCGAGGGGTGTCCGGCCCAGCGCAGCAGCCACCAGGCGCGCGCCGCGGCCCAGCCCTGCCCACCGTCGTAGGTGACGACCGGGCGGGCGGTGCCCACCCCGGCCGCGCGCATCGCGGCGCCGAACCGCTCCACGTCGGGCAGCGGGTGGCGGCCGCCCTGCCCGGGGCCACCGGACAGCTCGCGGTCGAGGTCCACGTGGACGGCGCCGGGAAGGTGGCCGGCCAGGTAGGCGGGGCGCTGGTCCGGGCCGCCGAGCTGCCAGCGGACGTCGAGCAGCACGGGCGGGCGGGGGCCCGCCAGCTCCCCGGCGAGTTCGGTTGCGGAGATGATCGCGTTCATGGGGCCATCCTCGCGCACCGGCGCGCGGCCCTCCGCTCTCCCGCAGAAGCTGACCGGACCGACCGGACGGCGTACCGTCTGTACGGACTCACGTACACCGGGTGATCCCGGACTGTGACCTCAGGGCCATGGCGTGGCAACGGATGAGAAACGACGGATCGGGCAGGCTGCGCTTACGCGTGGTGCGGTCCGGGTGTGGCGCCCGGCCGTGCGGGACGCCGACGGCGGCGGACCGGCGGAGCGCGGCGCGCCCATCGACGGACGGTCCGAGGAGAGAGTGGCAGATGAGAGCGGTGCGGGGGCAGGGAATGGACCGGAGAGGCGAGCCGGCCGGCAGCCTGGAGCGGCCGGTGCCCGGAACACCCTGCTGGGTGAGCCTGATGGTCAACGACCTGGAAGCGACCCAGGAGTTCTACGGGCGGCTGTTCGGCTGGGAGTTCCGGCCCGGGCCCCAGCAACTGGGACCGTACACGCGGGCGTTGCTGGACGGCCGGGTGGTGGCCGGGATCGGGCGGATGCCCGAGGGGCGGCGGCTGCCGGTGGCGTGGACGCCGTATCTGGCGGCGCACGACGCGGACGAGACGGCCGGGACGGTGCGGCACTGCGGCGGCACGGTCGGAGTGGGTCCGCTGGACGCGGAGGACGCCGGGCGGATGGCCATCGCCACCGATCCGTCCGGTGCGATCTTCGGGATCTGGCAGGGCCGCGAACACCGGGGTGCCGCCGTCGAGGGGGTAGCCGGGTCGGTGCTCTGGAACGAGCTGGTGACACCGGCGACCTCAGGCGTCCTCCCCTTCTACCAGACGGCGTTCGGCTTCGAGGCGGAGCCGGTGGCGACCGAGGAGGACTCGGTGACGCTGCTGCTGGAGAAACGTCCGGTCGCCTCCGTGCAGGGGGCCGGGCAGGCGCTCGGTGAGCACGAGGCGCCGCACTGGCGGACCCACTTCGCCGTCGAGGACCCGGACGAGACCGTCAACCGGGTCATCGAGCTGGGCGGGCGGGTGCAGCGACCGCCGCGCGACGGCACGCACGGGCGGACCGCCACGGTGGCCGACCCGTCGGGCGCCGTCTTCACGGTGGCCCGCCCCCTGGGGCCGAGGGCGGCCGGGAACGCGGCCTGACGGCCGACCGGGCCCGGGCGGTGCCCCGCCCGGGCCGGGGCGTCAGGTGCGGACCTCCAGCAGCGGCACCAGCTGCTCGGCCGGAGTCATCGAACCGTGCATGCCGGTGAGGGCCGACTCGTTGGGCTCGCGGCGGGTGGCGGTGATCGCCACGTCGTCGCGGGCGGCGACGATGACGTCGCCGAGCCGGTCGCGGACCCGCTTCTCGACGTGCGGGCCGAACCAGCCCGCCTCGATCGCCTCGTCCTTGCCCGCGACCCAGCACTGCTCCCCCAGCACCTCGCGCCAGACGGTGCGCACGTCGGCGGCGGCACCCGGGACCGCGTAGACGTGGCGGGCGCGCCCCTCGCCGCCGAGGAGGCGTACGCCGGCGTTCAGCTCCCAGTCCTCGTCCACGTCGAAGCGGTGGTGGTCGCCGAAGGGGATGTCGACCATGCCGTGGTCGGCGGTGACGTAGAGGGCGCTGCGCGGCGGGAGCTGCTCGGCGAGGCGCTGGGCGAGCCCGTCGACGTACATCAGCTGGCCGCGCCAGGCGTCGGAGTCGACGCCGAAGCGGTGGCCCTTGCCGTCGACCTCGCTGTAGTACGTGTAGACCAGCGCGCGGTCCCCGGCGGCGAGCTGGGCGGCGGCCAGGTCCATCCGCTCCTCGCCGGAGAGGCGGCCGTGGAAGGTGCCGCCGCTGAGGGCGACCCGGGTGAGCGGGGTGTGGTGGAAGCCGGGGGCGGAGACCTGGGCGGTGTGCACCCCGGCCGCGTCGGCCAGCGAGAAGACCGTGGGGTACGGCTGCCAGGCGTGCGGGTCGGTCCACGGCTTCCAGCGGAGCTGGTTCATCAACTCGCCGCTGTCCGGATTGAGCGCGGTGTACCCCGGCAGGCCGTGCTCGCCGGGGGCGCGGCCGGTGCCGACGGAGGCGAGCGAGGTGGCGGTGGTGGCGGGGAAGCCCGCGGTGAGCGGCCGGCCGGTGCCGCCACGCGAGGTGGCGATGAGGGAGGAGAGGAACGGCGCCTCGGCCGGGTGGGCGAGGAGCTGGTGCCAGCCGAGCCCGTCGATGAGGAAGACGCAGTTGCGGTCGGCGGGCGGCAGCTCGGGGAGGGTCGCCGTCAGGCCCGCTACGCCGGAACCGGCGGCCAGCGTCGGCAGCAGGTCGGCGAGGGAGCCGGTGCCGTAGGCGGGGACCGGGGCGGAGGCGACGGAGAGGGGCTCGGGCCAGACGGAGTGGCCCATCAGCGGCCGGCCGGCGTGGCGGTGGCGGCCGTCGCCTCCGAGAGTGCCTGGGCGAAGGCGAGGGCCTGCCGGACGGTGTCGGGGCCGTCGCCGGCCTCGCTGACGCGCAGGCTCAGGTCGTCGGCGGTGGAGCTGCCGGTGTAACCGTGGTCGGCCTCGCAGTTGGGGTCGCCGCAGGCGGCGGGCTCCAGGTCGATGCGGGCGACGGCGCCCCAGCCGATGGTCAGGACGACCTCGCGGGGCAGGGTGCCCGGGGTGTACGACTCCGGGTTGGCGACGACGCGGCTGAGGACCACCGAGGAGATCCGGCCGGTCTTCACCGACTCGGTGGAGGTGGTGGCGAGGGGCGTCGGCGAGCCGGAGTCGGCGGCCTGCTCGTCGGTGTGGCTGACGATGAACCGGGTGGGGGTGAGGACCAGGACCGTGACGTGGCGGCGGACCTCGTTCGCGTCGAAGGTGGTCTCCTGATGGACCAGGTACGACGCGACGGGCTCGCCCCCCACGGCGGCCTCCACCGCCTCGGCCACGAGGGCCGGGTAGTAGCCGCTGCGCTCGATCGCCGCGCGCAGCCCCTGGGTCGTCGTACCGGTCTTTGCCATGCCGACCATCCTACGGGGGCGCACCGACCGCTGGGGACGGCCCGGACGAGGTGTCCTGTGCCCGCGCGAGGGTCAGTAGGCGGGCAGGGTGCGCGGGCCCAGATCGTCGCGGGCGGGCGGCGGGGCGAGGCGGACCGCGGCGCCGAGGACGCTGACGCCGCGGGGGGCGACGACCACCGGCTCCAACTGCACGTCGACCACCTCGGGGTGGTCGTCGACCAGCCGCGAGACCCGTTGCAGCAGCTCCTCCAGGGCCGGGGTGTCGACGGGTGCGGAGCCGCGCCAGCCGAAGAGGAGCGGGGCGGTCCGGATGGACCGGACCATCGCGGTGGCGTCCCGGTCGGTGACGGGGACGAGGCGGTGGGCGGTGTCACCGAGGAGTTCGGAGGGGGCCCCGGCGAGGCCGAAGGTGAGGACCGCCCCGGCAGCCGGGTCGATGACGGTGCGCACCACGGTGTCGACGCCGCGCGGCGCCATCGGCTGGACCACCGGCCGCAGCTCGGCCGGGGTGCCGAAGAGGCCGGTCAGCTCGGCGTACGCCTGGCGCAGCTGGGTCTCGTCGGCGAGGTCGAGGCGGACCCCGCCCAGGTCGGCGCGGTGGCGCAGATGGGGCGCGGTGGTCTTGAGGGCGACCGGGTAGCCCAGGTGGGCGGCGGCCCGGACGGCGGTGTCGGGGTCCGGCGCGGGCAGCGTGGGGCGGACGTCGACGCCGTAGCGGGCGAGGAGGGCGCGGGTGTCGTCGGCGCCGAGGGTGTGGGCGCGCGGCGCGCCGCCGGGCGCCTGGGCGTCGGCGGCGGCCAGCAGCCGGGTGATGTCGGCGGCGGCGCCCCGCTCGTCGATGTCCTCGTACTCCGGTACGCCGCCGGGCCGCTGCGCCTCGCGGCGCCACTGGGCGTACCGGACGGCCTCACCGAGGGCGCGGACGGCCCGCTCGGCGGCCGGGTAGGCGGGGATGCGGCGGGTGCGGGGGGCCGGGGGCGCCTCGTCGTCCGTGGCGGCGCCGGGGTCCGGGGCGGCGGGGCCGGGGGCGGGGCCGCGCTGGGTGGCGGGGCTGCCCGGGCCGGTGCCCGCGGCGGCGGAGAGGGCTTCGGCGAGGCCGCCGAGTTCCACGTGGACCACGACGACGGGCTTGTCGGGGGCGGTGGCGTGGGCGGCGCGCAGGGCGGCGCCGAGGGCCTCGCCGTCGGGGCGTTCGGGGACGCCGTCGGCGCCGACCCAGGGGATGGCGGTGACCACCACGGCGTCGCAGCCGTCGTCGGCGAGGGCGGCGGCCAACGCGGCCCGGAAGTCCTCGGGGGTGGCGTCGGTCGTCAGGTCGCGGGGCGGCAGCGGGCGCAGTCCCTCGGAGAGGCAGGCGTCGTAGCTGAGCAGGCCGAGCGACTCGGAGTTGCCGAGGATGGCGACGCGCGGTCCGGCGGGGAGCGGCTGCCCGGCGAGGAGCAGGCCGACGTCGACCAGCTCGGTGACGGTGTCCACCCGGATGACGCCGGCCTGGCGCAGCAGCGCGGAGACGGTGGCGTAGGGCAGGCGGGTGACGGGGGCCGGGTGGCCGGTGGGGGTGATGCCGCTGTGCCGGGCGCCCTGGACGACGACCAGCGGCTTGGCGGCGGCGGTGCGGCGGGCGAGGCGGGCGAACTTGCGGGGGTTGCCGATGGTCTCCAGGTACATCAGGGCGACGTCGGTGTGCGGGTCGTCGTACCAGTACTGCATGACGTCGTTGCCGGAGACGTCGGCGCGGTTGCCCGCGGAGACGAAGGTGGAGACGCCGGTCGGGTTGGGGACGCCGTCGGCGCCGCCGCCGTCGCGGTGGAGGGCGGAGAGCAGGGCGATGCCGATGGCACCCGACTGGGTGAAGAGGCCGACGCGGCCGGGGACGGGGAGTTCGGGGGCGAGGGAGGCGTTGAGGCGGGTCTCGGGGGTGGTGTTGATGACGCCGAAGGCGTTGGGGCCGATGACCCGCATGCCGTACGAGCGGGCCTGGCGGATCAGGGCGCGCTGGCGCTCGCGGCCCTCGGGGCCCTGTTCGGCGTAGCCCGCGGAGATCACCACGAGCCCCTGGACACCGTGTTCGCCGCACTCGGCGACGGCCTCGGGCACCCGTTCGGCGGGGACGGCGATGACCGCCAGGTCGACGGGTTCGGCGATGTCGCGGACGGAGCGGTGGGCGCGGACGGAGTCGAGGGTGTCGCCGGTGTCGGGGAAGCCCTGGTTGACGGCGTACACCGGACCGGTGAACCCGGCGCCCAGGATGTTCCGCAGGATGCTGCGGCCGACGCCGCCCAGGGCGCGGCCCACGCCGACCACGGCGACCGAGCCGGGGGCCAGCAGCCGCTGGACCGAGCGGGCCTCGGCGCGCTGCTCGCGGGCGTGCTGGACGGCGAGCGAGCGGTCAGTGGGCTCCAGGCCGAACTCCAGGCGGACCACGCCGTCCTCGAAGCTGCGCTTCTGCTGGTAGCCCGCGTCGGTGAAGACCTTGATCATCTTGGTGTTGGCGGGGAGCACCTCGGCGGTGAAGCGCCGGATGCCGCGCTCGCGGGCGACGGCAGCGATGTGCTCCAGCAGGGCGGAGGCGACGCCGCGGCCCTGGTGGGCGTCCTGGACGAGGAAGGCGACCTCGGCCTCGTCGGCCGGGGCGGAGGCGGGCATGCCGCGGGCGTCGATCCGGTCGTAGCGGACGGTGGCGATGAACTCGCCGCCGACCGTCGCGGCCAGCCCCACCCGGTCGACCTGGTCGTGGTGGGTGAAGCGGCGGACGTCCTTGGCGGACAGCCGCGGGTAGGGCGCGAAGAACCGGTAGTACTTCGACTCGTCCGACACCAGCTCGTAGAAACTGACCAGCCGGTCGGCGTCGTCGGCGGTGATGGGCCGGATGCGCGCGGTGCCGCCGTCGCGGAGCACGACGTCGGCCTCCCAGTGGGCGGGGTAGGCGTGCTGGTCCGACGGGGTCTGCATGGGAGCAGCGTACGGGTCGCGGGGCGGTCGGGCACGGGGCAGGCTGGGCCTTGTTCCGCGGGCCGCCGCAGGGTGGGGCGGGCGTCGCGGGGCGGGGACTCGGCGGGGCGCGGGCCGGGTGCGGATGTCCCTGACGGGACCGCTCCCCGACGTGTGGGAGTCTGGTCTAGACAACATCGTCCGGCAGATGACGGACGGAACGTCCGATTCGTGAAGGGCAGCAACAACATGGCTGAGCGCCGCGTCAACGTCGGCTGGGCCGAGGGCCTGCACGCCCGCCCCGCTTCCATCTTCGTCCGGGCCGCCACCGCCTCCGGCGTGCCGGTGACCATCGCCAAGCCGGACACCGCCCCGGTCAACGCCGCCTCCATGCTGGCGGTCCTCGGCCTCGGCGTGCAGGGCGGCGAGGAGATCGTCCTGGCCGCCGACGCCGAGGGCGCCGAGGCCGCCCTGGAGCGGCTGGCGAAGCTGGTGGCCGAGGGGCTGGACGAGCTTCCCGAGACCGTCTGAGGGGGCGGGGGGCGACCCGCCCGGGGGCGGTTTTGGCCGCGCGTGAGGCGCGGGGGCGGGTGGGTTCGCCACGGGCTCGGCCCCGGGGGCTGGCCGCCTGACGGCTTGGGTCGTCTCGCTCCCGCGCCCGCGCCGGAGACTCGGCCGCTCGGGACGGGGCGTCAGGTCGGGGGCTCCGGCAACCGAAAGGGGTGCGCCGCGTCCACCTGCGGGCTCCTCGCCCGAGGCGCGTTCGCCGCCGTCTCGGGATTCCGGTCGCGGGGACACATTCGCCGCCCGCTTCGGGGCTTCGAGCGCCGGCGTGCCTCCCGCGCCCGCACAGGGGCTTGGGCCGGCCCCCGGTCGCGTGCCGCACTCGCGTCAGGGCCCCGCCCGACGGTGCCGTTCTGCGCCCGCGGAGTCCGGCCCCGCATGGGTTCGTGCCGTCCCGCCCGCTTGCCGCCGTGTCCGGTGGTCAGGTGCGGCGCGCTGTCGTACGCGTGAGTTCCGGACGCCGTGACGACCCGCCAGCGCATGGCCGAGGGCCCGCACGTGTCCCCGCCGGAGCCCAGCCCGAAGCGCCCGAGGCTCTTCCCCGCCCCGACCCCGACGGCCGGAAGTCCCCGCGACATTCAGAAGACGGGCCATTGCGCGGATACGGGGCCGATGCATGGCGGACCGGGAGGCACCCGGAACGGGGCGTCCCGCCCGCACTGCTGGAATTCCTGTGGCGTCCAGGTAATTCGCGCATGCCGAATCAGCCCGCTGCCGGTGTGTCATTCCTCCCGCCTCGGGCGTGGGAATTCACGGAACACGTGCAGGCCGCGGAAGCCGCCTGCGACGCCGTTCGGAATTCGCTTTTCTTTGTATACGGTGCCCGTGTTAATTGCGGCCCCCCGAAGTGTTGACGGCATGTTGCGAACTGCTCACGCCGGCGGACCGGGGGCCGAAGCGGAGGCGGTGGACCGCTGTCGCGCGTTCGGCGTGCTGGGCGGTGAGGGCGCGTGCCCGCTCCGCGTCGCCGCGCGCCACCGCGTCGACGATCGCCCCGTGCTCGGCCCAGGACTCGACGGGGGCGGCGGGCGGGTCGACCGCGTACATCCAGGTGACCTTCTGCCGCAGCTGGGTCAGCAGGGCGGTGAGGCCGGGGCTGCCGGAGGCCTGGGCCAGTGTCTCGTGGAACCAGACGCCCAGGGACCGCAGGTCCTCCCCCTGCCCCAGCCGGGCGCGCTCCTGGCCCAGCCTGACCAGGCCCCGCAGTACCTTCAGGTGGGCGTCGGTGCGGCGCCTGGCGGCGCGGGCGGCGCCCAGCGGCTCCAGCAGCAGGCGGATCTCCAGCAGGTCGGCCGCCTCCTGCTCGGTGGGCTCGGCGACGCACGCCCCGGCGTGCCTGCGGGTGACGACGAACCCCTCGGCCTCCAGGGTGCGCAGCGCCTCGCGGACCGGGACGCGGGAGACGCCGTACCGGCGGGCGAGCTGCTCCTCGGTGAGGCGGGAGCCGCGCTCGTGCACACCGGAGACGATGTCCTCCCTGATCGCGGTGCATACCGATTGCGCGGGAACACCCATACCCATCCTCCGCCTCCGTACCGCGAAACGCGGACGTCCGAGTTCTCTTTCCGCGACTCTAAGGCAGGACGGGCCGATTTCCGACGGCGCCAGGTAATTCATGGATATCTTTTGGCCGGAAAGCGTTAGCAGGCGGCGTGCGCCCGGGTATGCCGAAGGCCCCGGTTCGGGAAGAATCCGGGGCCTTCGGGAAGAGTGCGCGGGCGGGGTGGGTCAGACGTCGACGCCGTGACCGCGCAGGTAGCCGACGGGGTCCATGTCGGTGCCGTACTCGGCGCCGGTGCGGGCCTCGAAGTGCAGGTGCGGGCCGGTGGAGTTGCCCGTGGAGCCGGAGACCGCGATCTGCTGGCCCGGAGTGACGGTCTGACCGACCTGGACGGTGGCCGACGTCAGGTGGCCGTACTGGGTGTAGGTGCCGTCGTGCATCTTGATGACGACCTCGTTGCCGTAGGCGCCGCCCCAGCCCGTCTCCACCACGGTGCCCGCGCCGACGGCGCGGACCACGCTGCCGGAGGGGGCGTGGAAGTCGACGCCGGAGTGGCTGCCGGAGGACCAGAGGCTGCCGCCGGTCTGGTAGCCGGTGGAGACGTAGGAGCCTTCCACGGGGCTGACGTACCGGTTGAGGCGCTCGCGTTCGGCGGCGCGGGCGGCCCGGACCTTCTCAGCACGCTTCTTCTCGGCCGCCCGCTTGGCCTCGGCGGCCCGGAGGCGCGCCGCCTCGACGACGGCCTGTTCGGCGGCGGCGTCCTCGGCGGCGAGGCGCTGGGCGGCGGCCTGGTCGCCGATCCGGTCGGCGAGGCTGTCGCCGATGGTGATGGCCTGGGTGAAGCCGGTGTGCACGGGGGCCTCGGCGGCCGCGGCCGGGGAGGCGAGGGTGCTCACCACGCCGGTGGTGGTGAGGGCGGCGACGCCGGCCAGGCCGGCCCCGGTGCGGGTGGCCCGGCGGGAGGGACGCCGGTGCTTCCCGGTGGGACGGGTGAACGCCATGGAGCGGCTGGTCCTTTCCTTCCTTCTCGCCTACCGGGTTAGCTGACGGGTTCGGAGCAGGAAGGTCTCCTACGGGCCCCTCGCGAGAGGCACCCGATTCACCCCTGGGACGTGGGTCCCCGGTTCCCCGGGCTCGCGCCCTGCGGGGATTCGGCGATGACTGCCCGTTCGCCACGGGTGTGGCGGATGCGTCGGCCGGACAGCCGCAGAGACGTTAATCGGCACTTCTGTCGCGCTACAAACCGAACGCCGCTTTTGTAGCGCACACCACAGGGCAGACAGGGTGTCACCCCCGCGAACCGGACATCAGCGGCGAGGCGTGGACATGACGGAACCCCGGCCGCCGCGAGGGCTTCCGGGGTTCCGCGTCCGCGGCTGAGCGGATGTCAGCCGAGAGGAGCTGATCGTTCGTCAGCCGGTGACCACGCTGACCTCGCCGATGCCGAGCGCGCGCACGGGCTCGGCGATCCGCGAGGCGTCGCCGACCAGCACCGTCACCAGCCGGTCGGCCGGGAAGGCGCTGACCACGGCGGCGGTCGCCTCGGTGGTGCCGGTGTCGGCCATCATGCGGTACAGCCGCGCCTGGAAGTCGTCCGGCAGGTGCTGCTCGACCTGGTCGGCGAGGGTGGAGGCGACGGCGGCGGCCGTCTCGTACTTGAGCGGCGCCACCCCGACGAGGTTCTGGACGGCCGTGTCCAGCTCGGCGTCGGTCAGCCCCTCGGC
Source organism: Streptomyces sp. NPDC058373 (assembly GCF_042723275.1). Lineage (NCBI taxonomy): Bacteria > Bacillati > Actinomycetota > Actinomycetes > Kitasatosporales > Streptomycetaceae > Streptomyces > Streptomyces sp. NPDC058373. The sequence continues at coordinate 111,724 of NZ_JBHXJE010000014.1, forward strand.
GGCGAGGGTGCGCAGCACCTTCCAGAGGTCATCCAGGGCCGGTCCGGTGGACTCGGTGTCGACGGAGCCGCTGATGGCGAGCATCGCCGCGCCGGTCCCCTCCGGGGTGGAGCGCAGCACCTGGGCGAAGGCCCGCACGCCGTACGTGTAGCCCTTCTCCTCGCGCAGAACGCGGTCCAGACGGGAGGTCAGGGTGCCGCCGAGGCTGTACGTGCCGAGCACCTGGGCGGGCCAGACCCGGTCGTGCCGGTCGGGTCCGACACGGCCGATGAGCAGCTGGGTCTGGACGGCGCCGGGGCGGTCCACGATGACGACGCGCCCGGTGTCGTCGGCGGTGACCGGCGGGACCGGGTTGGGCCGGCCCGCGTCGCCCTGCCAGGCGCCGAGGCTCTGGGCGAGGAGGGCGTCGAGGTCGGTGCCCTCCAGGTCGCCGACGACCACGGCGGTGGCGGTGGCCGGGCGGACGTGCCGCTCGTAGAAGGCGCGGACGGCCGCCGCGTCGATCCGCTCGACGGTCTCCTCGGTGCCCTGGCGGGGCCGGGAGATGCGCGAGTCGGCCGGGAAGAGCTGCCGGGACAGCTCCTTGGCGGCGCGGCGGGCCGGGTTGGCCTGCTCGTGCGGGATCTCGTCGAGGCGGTTGCGGACCAGCCGCTCGACCTCGGCCGTCTCGAAGGCGGGGGCCCGCAGCGCGTCGGCGAGCAGCCCGAGCGCCTTCTCCAGCCGGGAGACCGGGACCTCCAGGGAGAGCCGGACGCCGGGGTGGTCGGCGTAGGCGTCGAGGGTGGCGCCGCAGCGCTCCAGCTCGGCGGCGAACTCCTCGGCACTGTCCCGGTCGGTGCCCTCGCTGAAGGCGCGCGCCATGATGGTGGCGAGGCCGTCGAGCCCGGCGGGCTCGGTGTCCAGCGGGCTGTCGAGGAGCACCTCGACGGCGACGACCTGCTGGCCGGGGCGGTGGCAGCGCAGCACCGTCAGGCCGTTGTCCAGGGTGGTGCGCTCGGGGGCGGGGAAGGCCCACGGGCGGGGCGCTCCCCCGGCCGGCTGCGGGTGGAGATCCATGGCGGGGGTGATGACGTCACTCACTGGCTGCGGCCTCCTCGCCGGTCGCGGCGTCGGTGTTGTCGGCTTCCTCGGGGGTGAGCGGCTCGTAGACGAGGACCGCGCGGTTGTCCGGGCGGAGCCGCTCGGCGGCGGCCTGGCGGACCTCGTCGGCGGTGATCTCCAGCACTCGGCCGACCGCGCTGAGGGCGAGCTGCGGGTCGCCGAAGAGGACGGCGTACCGGCAGAGTTCGTCGGCGCGCCCGGCCACGGTGCCGAGCCGGTCCAGCCACTCGCGCTCCAGCTGGGCCTGGGCGCGCTCCATCTCCTCGTCCGTCGGGCCCTCGGCGGCGAAGCGGGCCAGCTCCTCGTCGACGGCGGCCTCGATGACGGGGATCTCGACGTCCCCCGAAGCCTTGACGTCCAGCCAGCCGAGCGAGGGCGCGCCGGCCAGCCGCAGCAGGCCGAAACCGGCGGCGACGGCCGAGCGGTCGCGGCGGACCAGGCGGTTGTAGAGCCGGGAGGACTCGCCGCCGCCGAGGACGGTGAGCGCCACGTCGGCGGCGTCGGCGGCGCGGGTGCCGTCCTCCGGGAGGCGGTAGGCGGCCATCAGGGCGCGCGCGGGGACCTCCTCGCGGACGACCTCGCGCAGTTCACCGCCGATGGTGTCGGGCAGCGAGCCGTCCCGCGGGGGCTGCTTGCCGTCGTGGCCGGGGATCGAGCCGAAGTACTTCTCGACCCAGGCGAGGGTCTGCTCCGGGTCGATGTCGCCGACGACGGAGAGCACGGCGTTGTTCGGCGCGTAGTACGTGCGGAAGAACTGCCGGGCGTCCTCCAGCGTGGCCGCGTCCAGGTCGGCCATCGAGCCGATGGGCGTGTGATGGTACGGGTGGCCCTCCGGGTAGGCGAGGGCGGTGAGCTTCTCGAAGGCGGTGCCGTAGGGCACGTTGTCGTAACGCTGGCGGCGCTCGTTCTTGACGACGTCGCGCTGGTTCTCCATCGACTCGTCGTCCAGGGCCGTCAGGAGGGTGCCCATGCGGTCGGCCTCCAGCCAGAGGGCGAGCTCCAGCTGGTGGGCGGGCATGGTCTCGAAGTAGTTGGTCCGCTCGAAGCTGGTGGTGCCGTTGAGCGAGCCGCCGGCGCCCTGGACCAGTTCGAAGTGGCCGTTGCCCTTCACCTGGGCGGAGCCCTGGAACATCAGGTGCTCGAAGAGGTGGGCGAGGCCGGTGCGCCCCTTGACCTCGTGGCGCGAGCCGACGTCGTACCAGAGGCAGACCGCGGCGACCGGGGTCAGGTGGTCCTCGGAGAGCACCACGCGCAGGCCGTTGGCCAGGCGGTGCTCGGTCGCTGTCAGGCCGCCGGAGGCGGCCCGCGCTGTGGCCGTGTCACCCATGGGCAGGTACGTCCCTTCGCTCGCGAATTCTGGAGAAGTCCTCTCAGTCCTGTCACTCTATGCAACCGTGCCGACAGGGGGCGAAGTTCCCGCCGGAAGGCACGCGAAGGACGGGGCGCGGTCGGCGTTGTCCGTGGCGCGGTCCACAATGGTCGGCGTCATGTCCAGACCTTGTTGGTGAAGGAGCCGCAGCAGCGATGGCCCGCCGCAGCACGAAGACCCCGCCACCGGACGACTTCGAGGAGCGCATCCTCGACATCGACGTTGTCGACGAGATGCAGGGCTCCTTCCTGGAGTACGCCTACTCGGTGATCTACTCGCGTGCCCTCCCCGACGCGCGGGACGGCATGAAGCCGGTGCACCGGCGGATCGTCTACCAGATGAACGAGATGGGGCTGCGCCGCGAGCGCGGCTACGTGAAGTGCGCCCGGGTGGTCGGCGACGTGATGGGCAAGCTCCACCCGCACGGCGACACCTCGATCTACGACGCGCTGGTGCGCATGGCGCAGCCGTTCTCCATGCGGCTGCCGCTGGTCGACGGCCACGGCAACTTCGGTTCGCTGGGGAACGACGACCCCCCGGCCGCGATGCGGTACACCGAGTGCCGGATGGCCGACGCCACCTCCCTGATGACGGAGTCGATCGAGGAGAGCACGGTCGACTTCGCGCCCAACTACGACGGCCAGGAGCAGGAACCGGTGGTGCTCCCCGCCGCCTTCCCCAACCTCCTGGTCAACGGCGCGTCGGGAATCGCGGTCGGCATGGCCACCAACATGCCGCCGCACAACCTCGGCGAGGTCGTCGCCGCCGCCCGCCACCTCATCAAGCACCCGGGCGCCGACCTGGAGACCCTGATGCGGTTCGTCCCGGGTCCCGACCTGCCGACCGGCGGGCGGATCGTGGGGCTGGGCGGGGTGCGCGACGCGTACGCCAACGGGCGCGGCACGTTCAAGATCCGCGCCACGGTCGCGGTGGAGAACGTCACGCCGCGCCGCAAGGGGCTGGTCGTCACCGAGCTGCCGTTCAGCGTCGGCCCGGAGAAGGTCATCTCCAAGATCAAGGACCTGGTCGGCGCGAAGAAGCTCCAGGGCATCGCCGACGTCAAGGACCTCACCGACCGCGAGCACGGCCTGCGGCTGGTCATCGAGATCAAGAACGGCTTCGTGCCGGAGGCCGTGCTGGAGCAGCTCTACAAGCTGACGCCGATGGAGGAGTCCTTCGGCATCAACAACGTCGCCCTGGTCGACGGCCAGCCGCTCACCCTCGGCCTCAAGGAGCTGCTGGAGGTCTACCTGGACCACCGGTTCACCGTGGTCCGCCGCCGCAGCGAGTTCCGGCGCGGCAAGAAGCGGGACCGGCTCCACCTGGTCGAGGGCCTGCTGGTGGCGCTCATCGACATCGACGAGGTCATCCGGATCATCCGGGACAGCGAGAACTCCGCGGAGGCCCGCGAGCGGCTCATCGAGCGGTTCTCACTGAGCGACATCCAGACGCAGTACATCCTGGACACCCCGCTGCGCCGCCTCACCCGCTTCGACCGGATCGAGCTGGAGTCCGAGCGGGACCGGCTCAACGCCGAGATCGAGGAGCTGACGCGGATCCTCGACTCCGACGCGGAGCTGCGCAAGCTGGTCTCCTCGGAGCTGGCCGCGGTCGCGAAGAAGTACGGCACGGACCGGCGTACGGTGCTGCTGGAGTCGTCCGGCGCGGCCGCCGCGGTGCCGCTCCAGGTGGAGGACACGCCCTGCCGGGTGCTGCTCTCCTCGACGGGGCTGCTGGCGCGGACCGCCGACGACCAGCCGCTGGCCGAGGCGCCGAAGCGGGTCAAGCACGACGTGATCGTCTCGGCGGTGGCGGCGACGGCCCGCGGCGAGGTCGGCGCGGTCACCTCGGCCGGGCGGCTGCTGCGGCTCCAGGTGATCGACCTGCCGCAGCTGCCGGGGACGGACACCTCGCCGAGCCTGTCGGGCGGCGCGCCGGTCGCGGAGTTCCTCACCCTGGAGGCGGACGAGCGGCTGATCTGCCTGACCGGCCTGGACGAGTCCTCGCCGGGGCTCGCGCTCGGCACGGCGCAGGGCGTGGTGAAACGCGTGGTGCCCGACTACCCCTCGCACAAGGAGGAGTTGGAGGTCATCACGCTCAGGGACGGCGACCGGATCGTCGGCGCGACGGAGCTGCGCACCGGCGAGGAGGACCTGGTCTTCATCACCGACGAGGCGCATCTGCTGCGCTTCCCGGCGTCGGTGGTCCGCCCGCAGGGGCGGCCGGCCGGCGGTATGGCCGGGGTGAAGCTGAGTGAGGGCGCCCGGGTGGTGTCGTTCACGGCGGTCGACCCGTCCGTGGAGGCGGTGGTGTTCACGGTGGCCGGGTCGCGCGGCACGCTCGACGACTCGGTGCAGACCACGGCGAAGGTGACGCCCTTCGACCAGTACCCGCGCAAGGGCCGGGCCACCGGCGGGGTGCGCTGCCAGCGGTTCCTGAAGGGCGAGGACTGCCTGAGCTTCGCCTGGGCGGGCCCGTCCCCGGCCCACGCGGCACAGCGCAACGGGACTCCGGCGGAGCTCCCCGAGCCGGACCCGCGCCGCGACGGCTCGGGCGTCTCGCTGCCCAAGCCGGTGGCGGCGGCGGCCGGCCCGGTCGGCTGACCCCCCGTCCCGGGGTGGTGTACGCCCCCGGGAACTCCGCCCCGGCGCTCGCTGCGCGCCGGGGCGGAGTGCGTTCAGGCGGCGGTCACGCCGTACGAGGGTTCAGGCGGTCACGCCGTAGGCAGGGCCTCCCCCGGTTCCCGGGCGGCGGCCTCGCCGCGCAGGGCGTCCGGGTCGTCGGGGTCGGCGGTGTCCTCGTCCTCGCGGACGAAGCGCAGGACGCTCCACAGGTGGCGTTCGTCGGCCTCCCCGGTGAGGTCGCGGCAGCCGTCGAGCCCGGTGGTGAGGGCGTCGGGGTCGATGCCGGAGCCGATCAGCACGAGCTGGCTGCGGTGCTCCTCGCCGGGCTCCCAGGGGCGCGGGGCGAACCGCAGGAAGCGGCCGACGGCGTGCACGGTGTAGACGTGGTCGGGGTCGAGCGGGCCGAAGTCCACCACCCCCTTGATGCGGTAGAGCCCTTCGGGCCGGGCGTCGAGGAAGTCCATGAGCAGGCGCGGGTGGAGCGGCGTGGCGGAGGAGAAGGCAGCGCTGTCGTAGGCGGCGTGCAGGTGCCCGTCGTGGTCGTCGCCGTGGTCCGCGCAGGCCCCGTCCTCGGCCTCGTCCTCCTCGCGGGCGTCGTCGAAGGAGAGCTGACCGTAGCGTTCGGCCTGCGGGCGCCGGTCGAAGAGGAGTTCCGGGTCGATGCGGCCGTAGGAGGCGGTGGTGACGGCGCCGTGCTCGGCGCGCTCGCGTACGGCGGCGAGCAGGCGGTCGAGCTCGGCGGGGGCGACCCGGTCGGTCTTGTTGAGGACGACCAGGTCGGCGGCGGCGAGGTGCCGGTCGACCTCGGGGTGCCGCTCGCGGGTCGCCTCGTACTCGGCGGCGTCGACCACCTCGACCAGGCCGCCGTAGAGGGTGTGCGGGTTCTCGCTGGCGAGGATCATGCGGACCAGCTCGACCGGTTCGGCCAGGCCGCTCGCCTCGACGACGATGACGTCGAGCCCGGCCTCGGGGCGGGTCAGCCGCTCCAGGTAGGTGTCGAGTTCGGCGACGTCGACGGCGCAGCACAGGCAGCCGTTGCCCAGGGAGACGGTGGAGCCGACCTGCCCGGCGACGGTCATGGCGTCGATCTCGATGGCGCCGAAGTCGTTGACGAGGGCGCCGATGCGGGTGCCCCGGCTGCTCCGGAGCAGGTGGTTGAGGAGCGTGGTCTTGCCCGAGCCGAGGAATCCGGCGAGGACGACGACCGGGATCTGCTGCCTGCCCACCGAGAGGTCCTTTCCACCGTGCCGGTGCCGGGACCGGCACGGGCCCCGGCGCCCGCCCTGGCCGGGCGGGCGTCCCAGGATACGGCGGGCACGGACCGGGCCCGGCGCCCCCACAGGCCACCGGGCCCGGCCGGTCAGGAGGCCGCCCGCTCGCGCAGCCAGACAGCGGTGTCGGCGGGCAGCGATCCGTCGGCGCCGAGCGGACCGCTGGCCAGCAGCAGTTCGGCGCCGTCGGGCACGGGCGCGGGTCCTTACCGAGGTCGACCAGGCACAGCACCGCGCCGGGGCGGTGGAAGGCCAGTACCTCCTCGGGGCTGTCGAGCCACTCCAGGGGGCCGTCGCCGAGGCCCGGGGGGGGCGCGGCGCAGGGCGAGGGCGGTCCGGCTCCCAGGGGCAGCTGAGGAAGGCGAAGTCGAAGGCGGTGTGGAGTTCGTCGGGGCGCAGGTAGCGTGCGAACCGCTCGCTGTCGGGGAGCCACACCTCGCCGACGAAGACGGCGCCGTACTGGTCGGCGACGGCCCGCCAGGAGCGGTAGATGTCGTGCAGCTCGTCCCGGTCGAGGTAGGGGTGCGGGTCCTCGCCGGGGGTGAAGCCGGGCAGGGCCGGGTCCTTGGCGGGGAGCGCGGCGGAGTCGATGCGGACCCCGGCGACGCCCCGTTCGAACCAGAAGCGCAGGATCTCCTCGTGCTCGGTGCGGACGTCCGGGTGGGCCCAGTTGAGGTCGGGCTGTTCGGGGGCGAAGAGGTGCAGGTACCACTCGCCGTCGGGCAGCCGCGTCCAGGCGGGCCCGCCGAACTCCGACTGCCAGCCGTTGGGGGCGCGTTCGCCGTGCTCGCCGCGTCCGGGGCGGAAGCGGAAGAGGTCGCGGGAGGGGCCGCCGGGGCCTTCGGCGAGGCGTACCAGGGGTTGCACCAGAGCGCGTCGACGCCGAGTTGCGCGAGGTAGGGCAGTCTGGCGCGGACACCGGCGAGGTCTCCGGTGCCGTCACCGTCGGCGTCGGCGAAACTGCGTACGTACACCTGGTAGATGACGGCCGAGCGCCACCAGTCCGAGTCCGGCACGGGGGGTCCTTTGTTGCGGCCGACCGCGTCCGACGAGACGCGGCTCCCCGGTTCCCGGACCCCGCCCGGGTTAGGGTCGCCGTTGTGAGTACGTGTGCACGAGCCGCGCTCGACCTGCGCGAACCGCTCGCCGGAACAGCCGCCACCGCCCGCACCTGGCTCCTGGTGGAGCAGCCCGGCCCGTGGGGCGCCCGCGCCCTCACCGCCAGCCGCCTCGACCCCGCGCTCGGCGCCGCCCTGGAGGCCGCCGCCGAGTCCACCGGCGTCCGCCTCGCCCTGATCCGCCGCCCCGGCGGACAGCCCGCCGACCCCGGCGGCCCCCGGGTCTACGCCGCCCACACACTCCCCGGCCGCGCCTGGACGCACACCGCGCGCCTGGCCGACCCGGAGGCTCTGCGCGCCCTCGACCTCCCCGCGCTCGGCGCCGGGGACCCGGCCAGCTTCGAGGCGCTCGGCGGGGCGCCGTACGACGGGCCGCCGCTGGCCCTGGTGTGCACCAACGGCAAGCGGGACAAGTGCTGCGCCGTGCTGGGCCGTCCGCTCGCCGAGGAACTGGCCCAGGCCGCGCCCGAGGCCGTCTGGGAGATCACCCACCTCGGCGGCCACCGCTTCTCCCCCACCCTGCTGGTCCTGCCGCACGGCTACGCCTACGGCCGCGCCTCCGCCCCCGAGGTCAAGGAGATCCTGCGGGCCACCGCCGCGGGCGAGGTCGTGGTGGACGGCTGCCGGGGCCGCTCCTGCTGGGAGCGGCCGGGTCAGGCCGCCGAACTGGCCCTGCGGAAGCGGCTGCCCGGCGCCGGACCCGACGACCTCGCGGTCACCGCCGTCCGGGGCGCGGCACCCCGCTGGGAGGTGACCCTGGACCACCGCGACGGCCGCCGATGGCGGGTCACCGTGGCCGAGGGCGCCTCCCGTCCGCCGCGCCCGGAGTCGTGCGACGGGGCTCCGGCGGCACCCCGGCGGATGGATGTGCTGGCGGTGCGCGAGGGCTGACGGTGCGCGCCGGGACCGGCTCCGGACCCGGTCCGGAGACCGGGTCAGACCGCGCCCGCGCCCGTCAGCGAGCGGACCTCGGTCTCGGCGTGCCGGTCGTCGTCCGGTTCCTCGGGCGAGGTGACCGTGCCGAGCCAGCCGAAGGCGAAGCCGAGCGGGATGGAGACCAGGCCGGGGTTCTCCAGCGGGAAGAGCTGGAAGTCGAGGCCGGGCAGGAGCGAGGCGGGGCTGCCCGAGACCACCGGGGAGAGCAGCACCAGCAGCACCGCCGGGATCAGGCCGCCGTAGACCGACCAGACGGCGCCGCGGGTGGTGAAGGAGCGCCAGAAGAGCGTGTAGAGCAGCACCGGCAGGTTGGCGGAGGCGGCCACCGCGAAGGCGAGGCCGACCAGGAAGGCGACGTTCAGGTCGCGCGCGAGCAGGCTCAGCCCGATCGCCAGCACCCCGATCCCGGCCGCCGCGACCCGCGCCACCGCGACCTCGCCGAAGCGGCGGGCGCCCTCGCGGCGCAGGGAGGCGTAGAGGTCGTGGGCGACCGAGGCGGAGGAGGCGAGGGTGATCCCGGCGACGACGGCGAGGATGGTGGCGAAGGCGACGGCGGCCACCACCGCGAAGAGCACGGTCCCGCCGGTGGAGCCCGCGCCGCCGCCGAGGTCGAGGGCGAGCAGCGGTACGGCGGTGTTCCCCGCGGCGTTGGAGGCCCGGACTGTGTCGGAGCCGAGGAGGGCCGCGGCGCCGAAGCCCAGCACGATCGTCATCAGGTAGAAGCCGCCGATCAGCCCGATCGCCCAGACCGTGGAGCGGCGCGCGGCGCGGGCGGTCGGCACGGTGTAGAAGCGGGAGAGGATGTGCGGCAGCCCGGCGGTGCCGAGGACCAGGGCGAGGCCGAGGCTGATGAAGTCGAGCCGGGCCGTCCAGTCGCCGCCGTACCTGAGGCCGGGGGCGAGGAAGTCCAGGCCGTGGCCGCTGCGGGCTGCGGCGGTGGTGAGGAGCTGCCCGAAGTCGCCGGAGAAGCGGAGCAGCACCAGCACGGTGAGGGTGATCGTGCCGCCCATCAGCAGCACCGACTTGACGATCTGGATCCAGGTGGTGGCGCGCATGCCGCCCAGTGACACGTAGACCACCATGAGAGCGCCGACGCCGACGACGGTCCAGGTCTGGGCGGCGCGGCTCTCCCCGCCGAGCAGCAGGGAGACCAGGGAGCCCGCGCCGACCATCTGGGCGACCAGGTAGAGCACCGAGACGGTGATGGACGAGGTGCCCGCCGCGATCCGCACCGGCCGCTCCCGCATTCGGGCGGCGATCACGTCGGCGAGGGTGAACCGGCCGCAGTTGCGGACCAGTTCGGCGACGAGGAAGAGCACCACGAGCCAGGCGACGAGGAAGCCGACCGAGTAGAGCATCCCGTCGTAGCCGTAGAGCGCGATGAGGCCGGAGACGCCGAGGAAGGAGGCGGCCGACATGTAGTCCCCGGCGATGGCGAATCCGTTCTCCATCGGGGAGAAGAGCCGGCCGCCCGCGTAGAACTCCTCGGTGGTGCCGCGTCGGCGCCGACCCGCCCAGGTGGTGATGGCGAGGGTGAGCGCCACGAAGAGGCTGAACAGCGCCAGGGCGAGGGACTGGTGGTCGCCGCTCATCCCCGCGCCCCCCGGGTCAGCTGCTGGGTCTCCCAGCGCAGATCGAGCGCGAGCCGGTCCCGCCGCAGCCTGGCGTGGCGGACGTACGCCCAGGTGAGCAGGAAGGTGCTGGCGAACTGGCCGAGCCCGGCGAGCAGCGCGACGTTCACCGGCCCGAGGACCGGGCGGCCCATCAGACCGGGGGCGGCGGTGGCGGCGACCACGTAGGCGAGGTACCAGGTGAGGAAGAGCGCGCAGGCCGGGCCGACGAAGCGGCGGTAGCGGCCGCGCACCTCCTGGAAGGCGTCGCTGTCGCGTACCTCCCGGTAGATCTCGGCGGCCGTCGGCCCGTCCTCGGCCGGGTCCCGCACCGGTACGTGCGCCGGGCCCGGTGCGGGTCGCGCCCCGGCGGGCGCACCCCAGCCGTTCGCCGACGCGTCGTACCAGGGGTCGTCGAGCCGGGCCGTCCCGGCGCCGCGCCCGTCGTGCTTGTCCACCGCGCTCTCCTTGTCCGCGGCCGAGGTGACCGCGTGCCAAGGATGGGGCGGGCGGGAAGATCGATTCTCCGGCTGGGCGGGGGTTCATTCGATCAGGTGATGGACAAGGGCGCGCCGGGGTGCGGGGGTGCGGGGGTCGGCCAACCGGGCCGGCTCCGGTGCCGGACGGTGGGGCTGCGGCCGGAGCCGTCAGCGCCGACGGCAGCGGTTCCGCGTGCAGGACGTGCAGGCGGGAGACGGCCCGGGTAAGGACCACGTACAGCCGGTGGAGGCCGCGCGGCTCGGCCCGGACGATCTCCGCCGGTTCGACGGCCACCACGTGGTCGTACTCCAGGCCCTTCGCGGCGGAGGCGGCGAGCACCGTGACGCGGGCGCCGGAGCCGCCGGGGCGGGCGACGGTGCGCCCGGCGGCGGTGAGGGCCTGGTGGAGGCGGTCGGCCGTCGCGTCGGCGGCGATCACCCCGACGGAGCCGGGGAGTTCCAGGGCGGCGGCCACCGCCGCGACCACCGCGGCTGCCAGGTCGGTGACCGGCTCGATCCGCACCTCTCCCCCGCCGCGCGGGGAGCGGACCGGCGGCAGGCCGACGCCGAGTTCCGGCAGCAGCCCGTTGGCCAGCCGCGCGACGGCCGCGGGCAGCCGGAACCCTTCGGTCAGGCGGGTGACCACGGCGTCCTCGCGGCCCAGGTGCGCCAGGAGGCCGGGCCAGTCGGCCGCCGCCCACGAAGTGGTGCCTGCGCCAGGTCACCGAGGACGGTGAGGGAGCCGTGGGCGGTTCGGCGCGCGACGGCCCGGCACTGCATGGGTGAGAGGTCCTGCGCCTGGTCCACGACGATGTGCCGGTATCCGGCCGGGCGCTCGATGAGCCCGGCGATCTCGTCGAGCGGGACCAGGTCGGCGGCGGACCAGCGGGCCGAACGGGTGGACCGGGACGCCCCCGGCCTGAGCAGCGCCGCCTGCTCGTCGTCCGACAGCACACCGCGGGCCGCCTCGGCGAGGCTCACGGGGTCGCTCAGCAGCTCCGCCAGCACCTCTTCGGGGGTGGTCCGCGGCCGCACCTGGCCGACCGCCACGGAGAGCGGACGGCCGCGGGCGATCCGCCGGGTCCAGCCGTCCGAGCGCGGCCCGGAGCCTCGTTCGGCCTCGGCCCGTACCAGCGTCGCGACCCGCTCACCCACCCGTTCGCGCCCCACGCCGTACGGCGGCCTCTCCGCCCTGACGTTCTCCGCGATCCGAGCGATCCGCTCCGCGCCGACGGGCAGGCGGCGGGCCCCGTCCGGTACCACGAGGGGCGCCCCCGCGCTCGCAGGGCCCGGCGTACCACCTGGGCCGTGCGGGGGTCGTGCTTGGCGGCGGCCGCGCGGGCGCCGTCCTGCGCCGTGACGGGGTGCCGGGCGATCTCGTCCTCGACCGTGGCCTGCCGCACACCGCTCTCGCCGAGGGAGGGCAGCACCTCCGCGATGTGGTCGAGGAAGCCCCGGTTGGGCCGAGGACCAGCAGGGAGCCGCGTCGCCGCCCGTCCCCGTACAGCAGGAAGGCGGCGCGGTGCAGACCGACGGCGGTCTTGCCGGTGCCGGGGGCGCCCTGGACGCAGAGGGAGACGCCGTGCTCGGCGCGGATCAGGGCGTCCTGGCCGGGCTGGATGGTGGCGGCGATGTCGCGCATAGCGCCGGTCCGGGGGCCTCGATCTCCTCCGCGACGATGCGGCCGGCGCCGGGCGCACCGGCGTCCAGCCGCTCGTCCTCCAGCGCGGTCAGGTGGGCGGAGTCACCGAGGCTGCCGGGCGCCCAGCCGAACCGCCGCCGCACCGCGACGCCGAGCGGGTCGCCGGGCCCCGCCTGGTAGAAGGCGCGGCAGACCGGCGCGCGCCAGTCGACCACCAGCGGGGACGCGGTCGGCTCGCCGCTGGTCCGCGTCCGGCCGACGTGGTACGTCTGCCCCGCGCGGCTGCCCGCCCCGTCCTGGGCGGAGGGGTCGGAGACGAAGTCGATACGTCCGAAGAACAGCGGGCCAGGCGGCATCTCCCGCAGTTCCCTGGCCCTGCTGCGCAGACCGTGGCCGAGGACCTCGGCATCGGCACCGGAGGCGGAGACGTCCTCGCCGGTCCGCACCCGGCGGTCGGCACCGTGCACCATCGCGTCGAGGGCCTTGCGGCACTGGACGTGCCCCGGCGCACGCCCCTGACCCGTTACCGGCCCCGCTCACGCCCCCTCGGAACGCGAAAAGGACGCCCCGCCACCCGAAAGCGGCACGGCGTCCTTCCGCGGGGACCCGCAGGGGCCTCAGGCGTCGATGCGCGACCGGTCCAGGGTCGCCGCGGAGCTGGTGATGAACTCCTTGCGCGGCGCGACCTCGTTCCCCATCAGGAGGTCGAAGACGTGCTCGGAGGAGTCCAGGTCCGCGATGTTGATCCGGCGCAGGGTGCGGTGGCGCGGGTCCATGGTGGTCTCCGCGAGCTGGTCGGCGTCCATCTCGCCGAGACCCTTGTAGCGCTGGATCGAGTCCTTGAAGCGGATGTTCTTCCGCTGGAACTCCATGAGGGTGTCGCGCAGCTCGCGGTCCGAGTATGTGTACACGTACTTGTCCTGGCCCTTTTTGGGCTGGACCAGCTCGATGCGGTGCAGCGGCGGTACGGCGGCGAAGACCCGGCCCGCCTCGACCATGGGCCGCATGTACCGCTGGAAGAGGGTCAGCAGCAGACAGCGGATGTGGGCGCCGTCCACATCGGCGTCCACGAGCAGGATGATCTTGCCGTAGCGGGCCGCGTCGAGGTCGAAGGTGCGGCCCGAGCCCGCTCCTATCACCTGGATGATGGCGCCGCACTCGGCGTTCTTCAGCATGTCCGTGACGGAGGACTTCTGGACGTTGAGGATCTTGCCTCGGATGGGCAGCAGGGCCTGGAACTCACTGTTCCGGGCGAGCTTGGCGGTGCCGAGCGCGGAGTCCCCCTCGACGATGAAGAGCTCGCTGCGCTCCACGTCGTCGCTGCGGCAGTCGGCGAGCTTGGCCGGCAGCGAGGAGGACTCCAGGGCGGTCTTCCGGCGCTGGGCGTCCTTGTGCTGCCGGGCGGCGATACGCGTCCTGGCTGCGGCGACCGCCTTCTCCATGACCGCCCTGGCCTGTGCCTTCGCGTCCCGCTTGTTCGAGGTCAGGAACGCCTTCAGCTCCTTGGCGACCACCTGGGAGACGATCCGGTTGGCCGCCGAGGTGCCGAGCACCTCCTTGGTCTGGCCCTCGAACTGCGGCTCGGCCAGCCGTACCGTGACGACGGCGGTGAGGCCCTCCAGGGCGTCGTCCTTGACGATGTCGTCCTCGGCGACGCGCAGCACCTTGGCCGAGCGCAGCGCCTCGTTCATGGTGCGGGTGAGGGAGCGCTCGAAGCCTGTGACGTGGGTGCCGCCCTTGGGGGTGGCGATGATGTTGACGAACGAGCGGATCTTCGTGTCGTACCCGGTGCCCCAGCGCAGCGCGATGTCGACGCCCAGCTCGCGGGTGACCTCGGTCGGCGTCATCTGGCCGAAGTCGTCCAGGACCGGGACGGTCTCCTTGAAGGTGCCCTTGCCGGTGAGGCGCAGCACGTCGCACAGGGCGCGGTCGTCGGCGAGGTACTCGCAGAACTCGCTGATGCCGCCGTCGAAGCGGAAGGATTCCTCGCCCTTGGAGCCGCCGTCGCCGAGCCCGAACTCGTCACGGACCACGAGGGTCAGCCCCGGCACCAGGAAAGCCGTCTGGCGGGCCCGCTGGTGGAGGGTGGCGAGGTCCAGCTTGGCGTCCTTGAGGAAGATCTGCCGGTCGGCCCAGTACCGCACCCGGGTACCCGTACGGGCCTTCGCGATCTTCTTGGTCTTGCGCAGGCCACTGCCCGCCTCGAAGGGCGCGTCGGGGCCGGTCTTGGCGAAGGCGCCGGGGACGCCGCGCCGGAAGCTGATGGCGTGGGTGCTGCCGCCGCGGTCCACCTCGATGTCCAGGCGGGCCGAGAGGGCGTTCACCACGGAGGCGCCGACGCCGTGCAGGCCGCCGGAGGCCGCGTACGAGCCGCCGCCGAACTTGCCGCCCGCGTGCAGCTTGGTCAGCACCACCTCGACACCGGAGAGGCCGGTCTTGGGCTCGACGTCGACGGGGATGCCGCGGCCGTTGTCGCGGACCTCGACCGAGCCGTCGTCGTGGAGGATGACCTCGATGTGGTCGCAGTGACCGCCCAGGGCCTCGTCGACGGAGTTGTCGATGATCTCCCAGAGGCAGTGCATGAGGCCGCGGCTGTCGGTGGACCCGATGTACATACCCGGTCGCTTGCGGACCGCTTCGAGCCCTTCCAGGACGAGCAGGTGCCGAGCGGTGTAATTGGAACCGTCCTGGTCTGCTCCTGCCAGCAAAGCGGTGGACGGCACGGACGTCTCGGCGGTCACGCGGGTTCGCTCCTCGCTGAATTCTGATGGTGGTCCACGGGATCGGGGACCTGGGCAACGGTCGCCGCTCAGAGGGTACCGAGGCCAGGTAGAGCCGATGTAACGCCACCCTCGGCTCAAACCCACCCTAGTCCAGAGCCGCACACGCGTTCGATCCCTCGGTGGGGTGAAACAGATGTCACGTTCCCTTCCGGGCATGAACCATTTAGGCTCCGGGCACGTCCTCTTCAACACCCCGGCAAGCCAGCCGGCGAGGACCGGACCCGATGACGTGAGAGCGTCAACCACCCACACGGCACATTCGCCGCCAAACCGGCAGCACCCGGCCTCCCCGGAAGAACTTTTCGAGGAAATGCCGCGAGCGGGAACGTTTTCGGCCTGGTTGGATGTTGACCCTGGTACGACAGCTCGTCGAGCTAGAGAAGAGGCGACGTGACTACTGTTCTGACCCCCGCGACCCCCCTGACGGCCGCTGACCGCTGTGACCGCTGCGGCGCCCAGGCCTACCTGCGCGTCGTGCTGATGAGCGGTGGTGAACTGCTCTTCTGCGCCCACCACGGCCGCAAGTTCGAGCCGGAACTCAAGAAGATCGCCGCTGAGATACAGGATGAGTCCGAGCGGCTGACGGCGACCCCGGCCACGGCCGAGGACGAGCGCTGACGCTTCGCACCCATCCCGACGAGCCGGCACCGGTCCTTCAACCGGAGTACGGGCCTCCTCCCCGCCCCAGCGGCGGGAAGGAGGCCCGTTTCACTTGCCCGGAAGCCCTGGGCCTCCGTGTGCCGCCCGAGGTCGGGCACCCGTCAAGGTTTGGCCGAAGATGACCCTTGCGGGCGCTCACGGCATCCCCACGGCCCCCTGAGGGGGCCGTCAGGGATTCCCGGCCCGCCGGCCAGGCACCGGCGGGCCGGCGGGCACCCCACCCGTCAGGCGGACCGGCCCACGGACGGCGCGACCTCGGAGACCCGGGTGTAGACCCCCGGACTGCTGGCCCGCCCGCAGCCGCTCCCCCAGGAGACCAGGCCGATCAGCTTGCCCCCGGCGACCAGCGGGCCGCCGCTGTCCCCCTGGCAGGCATCCCGGCCGCCGCGCGGGTCGCCCGCGCACAGCATGGTGTCCGAGAGGTAGCGACCGACGGCGCTGCCCGGATAGGCGCTGCGGCACGTGGCATCCTCCAGCACGGTCACTCCGACGGACCTGAGCCTGGAGGAATACGTTCCGTTGCCGGTCGTGTCCCCCCAGCCGAACACGGTGGCCTTGCTGCCCGGCCGCTCCTCGGCATCGCCCGGCCGGACGACAGGCAGCACGGCCGAGGCGGGCAGCGGTTCGGCGAGGGTCAGCGCCGCGATGTCTCCGGCGTGGGTGGCCGAGTCGTACTCCGGGCTGACCCGGACCTCGCCGACCGCGACCTCCCGGCCCTTCGCGGTGCTGCGCAGGTCGTCGCGGCCGGAGATCACCCGCAGGTCGGGGACGCGCGACAGGGCGACCCCGAGCACCTCCTCGTCCACGCAGTGCGCGGCGGTCAGTACCGTCCGCTCGGCGACGACGACCCCGCCGCAGAACTGGCCGGAGCGCTCACTGCCGAACCGGTCGCGGCTGCCGAGGGCGACCACCCAGGGGTGGTCGTCGACGCTGGCCGGGCTGCCGCCCACGACGACACTGTCGGCCGCCGCCGGGGCGGGGCCGCAGAGCGGGGCGGCCAGCGCGGCCGCGGCCGCGACCAGCCCGGCCCGTCCGCTGCGAATCCATCGACGCCGCATCTCTTCTCCTCACTCAAGGCGTTCGGTTACGCACCCAGAGTGATCCACGGCGGGTCCGCGCGCACGGTCGGCGCCACGGGTGACCCCGGACGGAGTGCCGGAAACCGCACGGAGGTGCGCCGGGCCGCCGCCCGTGCGAGCCGGGCCCGGGACGGACCGACCGGGCGCGCACACGACGACCGCGGGACGATGAAAGGGGCCCTTCGGAGCCACCCACGTGGG
>NZ_JBHXJE010000015.1:0-123457 GCF_042723275.1 Streptomyces sp. NPDC058373
CCGCCCCACCCCGTACGGGGTGGGGCGGCGGGCCCGTCGGTCTGCCGGGCGGGATCACTTGCGGTAGCCGCGCAGGGCGTCCCAGGTGCGGGGACCGGCGATGCCGTCGACGGCGGAGGCGCCGATGTACTTCTTCTGGAACCAGCGGACCGCCGACTGCGTCCCCGCGCCGTAGATCCCGTCCACGGCGAGGGCCTTGCCGTGCGTCTGGTAGTAGGTGGTGGTGCCGTTGATGAGGGCCTGGATCTCCTTGACGTGGGCGCCGGTGGAGCCGCGCTCGGCCCAGGTCTTGCCGTAGTGGTAGTGGCAGGTGAGGCCGATGGTGGACTGGGTGTAGCACTTCTTCGGGGCGGCGGCGGTGGCGGCGGGTGCGGCGGTCACGGCCCCCGCGAGGAGGGCGGCGGAGGCGGTCAGCAGGGCGAGGGTGCGGCGGCGGAGCGTCATGGTGTCCCCATCGGATCGGTGTGGCGTGCGGTGACTGCCCCGTCAGACTCCGGGAGGCGGACCTGCGGTGGCCAGCGTTCCGGGCGCGGGTGGGAGATCGTGGGCCGTCCCAGGGGCTGACCTGCGGGGATGCGAGGGGGAGGGAGGGTCCCGGGGGCCGGGTGGGATGGACCGCCGGTGCGGCGCGGGCGATACGGCGTACCGGTGGCTGTGGTGGGTGTCGCGGGTGGCGAGGGCTGTGGTGGCGGAGCCGTGGGTGCCGCCGTCGTGGCCCCCAGACCTCGGTGCCGCAGGGGAGGTTCTGCCACATGCGGTCGTGGCCGTGGCGGAGTGGGGCGGGGGGAGGGGGGAGGGACCGGTGCGAGTGGCCGGGAGACTGCGGGGGCGGCGGGGCCGAGGGGCGGTTTTCAGCCTCGCCCGGCCGTACTCGCGGGGGGCATGACACCACGGCCCGGCCCGGCGGCCCAGCGGTTTCCCGTGACCCCTCCACCCCCCTCACGGAAGCGGCACATGTGGACCGCCGGGACCGTCCGAGGGAGCGGAAGCGACCGTTCCCCCTGACGTGGACCTGTCCATCTATGGGCGGGTAAGGCGTCGATGACGCATGGCGGAATCCCGCCAGCTTCCCCACCAGGCCCGGGCAACTCTCCCCAAACAACGGCCACTTACGCAAAGCTGACCGGTCATCCGGCACCGAAATCCGGACCCTTTCTTCCACATACAGGGATGCTGATGACCTCCGAATCCCCGCAGGTGCCCATATCGGGCGCCAGACGGGCCGCACGCGTCGCCGTGGCGGCCGGCCTGGTGGCCGCCCTCTGCGCCGGCGCACCGCTGCCCATGGCCTTCGCCTCCGACGAGCCGGCCCCCGCGCCGACCGTCAAGAGCGCCGCCGACAAGCTCGGCTCCGCCGACGCCGAACGCCTCGCCGAGGCCAAGGCCGACGGCGACAAGAACGTCACCATGATGATCGCCACCCAGCCGGGGAAGACCACCGAGGTCGCCGGCAAGCTGAAGGCGGTCAAGGGCGGGTCGGTGGGCAAGACCCACGACAAGCTCGGGTACGTCCGGGCGACCGTCCCCACCGGCCAGGCCGACGCCGCCATCAAGGCGGCGGCCAAGCTCTCCGCCGTCCACGGGATCGACCTGAACCAGGAGATCCAGCTGGACGACCCGACGCCCGCGGGCGACCGGGCCAAGGGCGCCAAGAGCGCCGCCGGCGACAGCGACGACTTCTACGGGGCGCCGGGCGCGAAGACCCCGGCGAAGAACCCGTTCAACCCGTCCTTCGAGACGGGCGCGGTCGAGTTCGTCGAGAAGAACCCGAAGGCGGACGGCCGGGGCATCACCATCGGCATCCTCGACTCGGGCATCGACCTGGGCCACCCGGCGCTGCAGAAGACCACCACGGGCGAGCGCAAGATCACCGACTGGGTGACCGCGACGGACCCGATCGTGGACGGCGACAACACGTGGCGCCCGATGGTGGACGCGGTCTCCGGGCCGGCCTTCACCTACAAGGGCCGTACGTACAAGGCCCCGGCCGGTTCGTACAGCGTGAGCCTCTTCGCGGAGGCGGCCTCCAAGGGCGGCGACGCCGACGGCGACCTCAACCGCGACGGCGACACCACGGACACCTGGGGCGTGCTCTACGACGCCAAGACCGGCACGGTCCGCGTCGACCTGAACGACAACGGCGACTTCACCGACGACGAGGTGCTGCGGCCGTACAAGGACAAGTTCCAGGTCGGCTACTTCGGCAAGGACGACCCGAAGACCGACGTGGTCGAGCGGATCCCCTTCGTGGTGGAGCTCCGCAAGGGCGTCCCCATGGACCCGTACGGGGGCAGCTGGGTCGGCAAGAAGGCCGACTTCGTCAACATCGGCATCATCGAGGGCTCGCACGGTACCCACGTCGCGGGCATCACCGCGGCCAACTCGCTCTTCGGCGGCAAGATGAACGGCGCGGCGCCCGGCGCCAAGCTGGTCTCCTCGCGCGCCTGCACCTGGAGCGGCGGCTGCACCTCCGTCGCGCTGACCGAGGGCATGATCGACCTCGCCGCCAACCGCGGCGTGGACATCATCAACATGTCCATCGGCGGCCTCCCGGCGCTCAACGACGGCAACAACGCCCGCGCCGAGCTGTACACCCGCATCATCGACGCGTTCGGCGTGCAGCTCGTCATCTCGGCGGGCAACAGCGGCCCCGGCGCCAACACCATCGGCGACCCCAGCCTCGCCGACAAGGTCATCTCCGTCGGCGCGACCATCTCCAAGGAGACCTGGCTCGCCAACTACGGCTCCGAGGTCCGCAAGCCGTACGCGATGATGCCCTTCTCCTCACGCGGGCCGCGTGAGGACGGCGGCTTCACGCCGACCCTCTCCGCGCCCGGCGCGGCCATCAACACCACCCAGACCTGGGTCCCGGGCGGCCCGACGCTGGAGGCCGGTTACGACCTCCCCGCCGGCTACTCGATGCTCCAGGGCACCTCGATGGCCTCCCCGCAGGCCGCCGGCGCCTCCGCGCTGCTGCTCTCCAAGGCGAAGCAGCAGGGCATCGACCTGACCCCGGCCAAGCTGCGCTCCGCGCTCACCTCGACCGCCACCCAGATCGACGGCGTCCAGGCGTACGAGCAGGGCGCCGGCCTGATCAACATCGTCGACGCCTGGAAGCAGATCAAGAAGCAGGACGGCGACACACACGAGTACACCGTGCGCGCCCCCGTCGACACGGCCATCGACGAGCTGCTGAAGGACCCGGGCCACGGCACCGGCGTCTACGACCGCGAGGGCGGCCTGAAGGTCGGCAAGAAGCGGCTGTACGACATCACCGTGACCCGCACCACCGGTCCCAAGAAGGCCGTCACCCACAAGCTGGGCCTGCTCAACAACCACGACGAGACGTTCAAGCTGGTCGGCGGCAAGAAGGTCGACCTCAAGCTGGACAAGCCGGTCACCCTGACGGTCTCCGCCAAGGCGGCCACCAAGGGCCTGCACTCGGCGATCCTGACCGTGGACGACCCGTCCACCCAGGGCACCGACCAGCAGATCATGACGACCGTGGTCGCCGCGGACGAGCTGGCCAAGCCGTCCTTCACGGTGAAGAAGTCGGGCGAGGTCGACCGCAACGAGACCCGCTCCTACTTCGTGGAGGTGCCCGAGGGCGCCAAGTCGCTGGAGGTCTCCCTCGGCGGCCTCTTCGGCAAGAGCCAGGTCCGGTTCATCGCCATCCACCCCTACGGCGTCCCGGTCGACTCGACCTCGACCCCGGACTGCTACAACAACTACAACGACGGCAACGGCTGCCGCCCCGACCTGCGCTCCTACACCGACCCGGCCCCCGGCGTCTGGGAGATCGAGGTCGAGGCGCGCCGCACCTCGCCGCTGCTGCGCAACCCGTACCAGCTGGAGGTGTCGCTGCTCGGCGTCGCCTTCGACCCGGCGGTCCAGACCGTCCCCGAGGCCAAGGTCGGCACCCCCGCCCCGGTCGAGTGGACGATCACCAACGAGAACGCCGCGCTGGAGGGCAAGCTCAAGGGCGGCCCGCTCGGCTCCTCGCTGAGCAAGCGCCCCGAGATCAAGAACGGCGAGGCCCAGACCAGCGAGATCACCGTCGGTGAGGGCGTCGAGCGCCTCGACATCGCCATCGGCAGCGTCTCCGACGTCGCCGCCGACCTGGACCTGGCCCTCTACGACGAGGAGGGCAACCAGGTCGCGCAGACCGCCGACGGCGACTCCGAGGAGGCCCTGTCGGTCGCCAAGCCGAAGCCGGGCACGTACACCGTCGAGGTCTACGCCTACTCGGTCCCGGCCGGGACCACCGCGTACGACTACCGCGACGTGTACTTCTCCGCCGCCCTCGGCGAGGTGAAGGTCGACACGTCGAAGACGGTGAAGCTCGCCACCGGCGCCTCCGCCCAGATCGCCGCCGAGGTCCTGGTCGCCGCTCCGGCGCCCGAGGGCCGGAAGTTCTTCGGCGAGGTGCAGGTGCTGAACGCCAAGGGCACCGCCGCGGGCAGCGGCAGCGTCGAGATCGGCAAGGTCACCGAGTGACCCCGGGCCGCCGGCGACGCGCCCCCACCCACCCGGGCGCGGCACCGGCGGCCACCGCCCGCACCGCCGGAGAGGCCGCGTGAACGGCTGAGCCCGGTGCACGCGGGCACGGGATCGGGGCGGGTTCCCCCGGGAGCCCGCCCCTTCCGCGTACCCGGCGCCCCTCCCCCTTCGGACTCCTGCGGCCGAGTGGGACATGCGTCACAGAAAATCGGGACGAAAGCGGGCAGGATGGCAGATCGACCCGGCCGTGCCGCCCACCAGGCGGACGATCGCGTCCCATCCCCCGGACAAAGGATTGGACAAGAGTGTCCTGGTCATACGCATCATGGGCAGGCTGTCGCATCATGGGCGGGCTGCCCACTTCGTACGTCCGGCGGGCGCCCGCCGGTGAGCCAGACTGAAGGAGTCACAGTGCGGGTCGGAATCGTCGGAGCCACCGGTCAGGTCGGCACGGTCATGCGCAGAATCCTCGCCGAGCGGAACTTCCCCGTCTCCGAGCTGCGGCTGTTCGCCTCGGCCCGCTCCGCCGGCTCGACGATCGAGTGGCAGGACAGCGAGGTCACCGTCGAGGAGGCCTCCACCGCCGACTACTCGGGCCTGGACATCGTGCTCTTCTCGGCCGGTGGCGCCACCTCCAAGGCGCTCGCCGAGAAGGTCGCCGCCCAGGGCCCGGTCGTGATCGACAACTCCTCCGCCTGGCGCCGCGACCCCGAGGTCCCGCTGGTCGTCTCCGAGGTCAACCCGCACGCGATCGCGGACCGCCCCAAGGGCATCATCGCCAACCCGAACTGCACCACCATGGCGGCCATGCCGGTACTGCGCCCGCTGCACGACGAGGCCGGTCTCGAAGCCCTCGTCGTCGCCACCTACCAGGCCGTCTCCGGCTCCGGCCTGGCCGGCGTCGCCGAGCTGCACGGCCAGGCGCAGAAGGTCGTCGCCGAGGCCGACCAGCTCACCCACGACGGCGCCGCCGTGGACTTCCCGGAGCCGGGCGTGTACACCCGCCCCATCGCCTTCAACGTGCTGCCGCTGGCCGGCGCGATCGTGGACGACGGCTCCTTCGAGACCGACGAGGAGCAGAAGCTCCGCAACGAGTCCCGCAAGATCCTGGAGATCCCCGAGCTGAAGGTCTCCGGCACCTGTGTGCGCGTGCCGGTCTTCTCCGGCCACTCCCTCCAGATCAACGCCCGTTTCGCCCGCCCGCTGAGCGTCGAGCGCGCCACCGAGCTTCTGAAGGGCGCCGAGGGCGTCGAGCTCTCCGAGATCCCCACCCCGCTCCAGGCCGCCGGCCAGGACCCGTCCTACGTGGGCCGCATCCGGGTGGACGAGACCGTGGAGAACGGCCTCTCGCTCTTCGTCTCCAACGACAACCTGCGCAAGGGCGCCGCGCTCAACGCCGTCCAGATCGCCGAACTGGTCGCCGCCGAACTGAAGGGCTGACGCCGCCGCGCGGGCCTGCCGCGCGCCGCGTACCGCTCGCCGGAGGGCGGGCACCGATATCCGGTGCCCGCCCTTCCCCGTACCCGGGCCGCCCGTGGAAGGATGAGCGAAACGTCACCATCGGCGTACCCATCGAAGGAGATGACCGCGTGCCTGGCACGAATCTGACCCGTGAAGAGGCGCAGGAGCGGGCGCGCCTGCTGACCGTGGACGCGTACGAGATCGAGCTGGACCTCTCGGGCGCCCAGGAGGGCGGCACGTTCCGCTCGGTGGCCTCGGTGCGCTTCGACAGCGCCGAGGCCGGTGCCTCGACCTTCGTCGACCTGATCGCCCCGGCCGTGCACGAGGTCGTCCTCAACGGCACCGCGCTCGACGTCGCCGCCGTCTTCCGCGACTCCCGGATCGCCCTCGACGGCCTCCTCCAGGGCCGCAACGAGCTGCGGGTCGTCGCCGACTGCGCCTACACCAACACCGGCGAGGGCCTGCACCGCTTCGTCGACCCGGTGGACGAGCAGGCGTACCTGTACACCCAGTTCGAGGTGCCGGACTCGCGGCGGGTCTTCGCCGTCTTCGAGCAGCCCGACCTCAAGGGCACCTTCCGCTTCACCGTGACGGCGCCCACCGGCTGGACGGTGATCTCCAACTCGCCGACGCCCGAACCCGACGGCGACGTCTGGCGGTTCGAGCCGACCCCGCGCATCTCCTCGTACATCACCGCGCTGATCGCCGGTCCGTACCACGCGGTCCACTCGGTCTACGAGAAGGACGGGCAGCGCGTGCCGCTCGGCATCTACTGCCGCCCCTCGCTCGCCGCGCACCTCGACGCCGACCACATCTTCGACGTCACCCGGCAGGGCTTCGACTGGTTCCAGGAGAAGTTCGACTACGCCTACCCGTTCGCCAAGTACGACCAGCTCTTCGTCCCGGAGTTCAACGCGGGCGCGATGGAGAACGCGGGCGCGGTCACCATCCGCGACCAGTACGTCTTCCGCTCCAAGGTGACCGACGCGGCGTACGAGCGGCGCGCGGAGACCATCCTCCACGAGCTGGCCCACATGTGGTTCGGCGACCTGGTCACCATGGAGTGGTGGAACGACCTGTGGCTGAACGAGTCGTTCGCCACCTTCACCTCGGTCGCCTGCCAGGCCGCCGCGCCCGGCTCGCGCTGGCCGCACTCCTGGACCACCTTCGCCAACGCCGAGAAGACCTGGGCGTACCGGCAGGACCAGTTGCCCTCCACGCACCCGATCATGGCCGAGATCAACGATCTCGACGACGTGCTCGTCAACTTCGACGGCATCACCTACGCCAAGGGCGCCTCGGTCCTCAAGCAGCTCGTCGCCTACGTCGGCGAGGACGAGTTCTTCGCGGGCGTGCAGGCGTACTTCAAGCAGCACGCCTTCGGCAACACCAAGCTCACCGACCTGCTCGGCGCCCTGGAGAAGACCTCCGGCCGCGACCTGTCGACCTGGGCCAGGAAGTGGCTCCAGACCGCCGGGATCAACGTGCTGCGCCCGGAGATCGCCACCGACGCGGACGGCACGGTCACCTCCTTCGCGGTCCGCCAGACCGCGCCCGCGCTGCCCGCCGGCGCCAAGGGCGAGGCCGTGCTGCGTCCGCACCGCATCGCCATCGGCTCCTACGACCTGGACGAGGCGGGCCGCCTGGTGCGCACCGGCCGGACGGAGCTGGACGTCGACGGCGAACTGACCGAGGTCCCGGAGCTGGTGGGCGCCCGCCGCCCGGCCGTCTTCCTCCTCAACGACGACGACCTGTCGTACGCCAAGGTCCGCCTCGACGAGGACTCCCTCGCCGTCGTCACCGCCCACCTGGGCGACTTCGCCGAGTCGCTGCCGCGCGCCCTGTCCTGGGCCTCCGCCTGGGACATGACCCGCGACGGGGAGCTGGCCACCCGCGACTACCTCGACCTGGTGATCTCCGGCATCCCCAAGGAGAGCGACATCGGCGTGGTCCAGTCGCTCCAGCGGCAGGTCCGGATGGCGATCGAGCAGTACGCCGACCCGGCCTGGCGCCCGGACGGCCTGGCCCGCTGGACCGAATTCGCCCTGGAGCAGCTGCGCGCGGCCGCCCCGGGCAGCGACCACCAGCTCGCCTGGGCCCGGGCCTTCGCCGACACCGCCCGTACCGACACCCAGCTCGACCTGCTGGAGGCGCTGCTCGACGGCGGCGAGACCATCGAGGGGCTCGCCGTCGACACCGAGCTGCGCTGGGCGCTGCTGCACCGCCTGGCCGCGACCGGCCGCGCGGACGAGGGCGCGGTCGACGCGGAGCTGGCCCGGGACCGCACGGCCGCCGGTGAGCGGCACGCCGCCTCGGCGCGCTCGGCCCGGCCGACCGAGGAGGCCAAGGCCGCCGCCTGGGCGTCGGTGGTGGAGTCGGACAAGCTGGCCAACGCGGTCCAGGAGGCCGTCATCGGCGGCTTCGTCCAGTACGACCAGCGTGAGCTGCTGGCGCCGTACACCGCGAAGTACTTCGCGGCCGTCAAGGACGTGGCCGCCAGCCGCAGCCACGAGATGGTCCAGCAGATCGTGGTGGGGCTCTACCCGGCGCTCCAGGTCTCCCAGGAGACGCTGGACGCGACCGACGCCTGGATCGCGGCCAACGACCCGACCCCGGGCCTGCGCCGCATGATCACCGAGTGCCGGGCCGGCGTCGAGCGCGCCCTGCGCGCCCGCGAGGCGGACGCGGCGGCCGGCCGCGCCTGACCGCCTCTCCCCCGCCGTACGCGAACGGTCCCGCCCGCCCCTTGTCGCAAGGGGCGGGCGGGATCGTCGTCCGTACGGGGAGCTGCCTCAGCCGGCCAGGCGCCGGAACCGGTCGGCGAGGGCGGCGGCCCCGGCCTCGGTCAACTCGCCGTGCAGCCGCATCCGGGCGACGCCGCCGTCGGGGAAGGCGTCGAGGCGGACGTGGGTCGCGGTGGCCGGGGCGGCCAGGCGGAAGCGGTGCGGGGTGTCGGGCTGGAGCCGGGTGCGCGGCAGGATCTCGTACCACTCGCCGTCCTCACCGTCCCGGGCGCTGAGCGCGACCCAGCCGGCCGAGTTCCCCTTGAGGTAGGCGGTGTCGATCTCCACGGCACGGATCACGCCCTGCGCGGCCAGCCGGAACCGCACCCAGTCGTTGGTCTCGCGGACACGGCGGCGCCGGTTCTCCCAGCCGTCGTCCATCTTCCGCGAGGTGCCCGGGAGGATGATCTGCGTCGGCGAGGAGTAGAACCGGTCGGAGGCGTCCTCGTACACGCCGCCGTTGAGTACGGAGGCGAGGTCCACGGTGCCGAGCAGGCCGAGCCACTCCGGGTCGGGGACGACCTCGCCGTAGACCCGCAGGCGGGCGATGCCGCCGTCGGGGTGCTGGCAGAGGCGGAGGTGGGTGAAGCGGCGCTCCACGCCGAAGGCGAAGCCGTTGGCGGCGTGGCCGAGGACCGGGGTGGGCGGCAGCAGCTCCTCCCACTTCACGTCGGAGGCGAGCAGCTCCTCGGGGCCGGGGTTGCCCTCGACGGCGGTGGCCTGGAGGGAGACGCGCTGCGGGTAGTTGCCCCGGAAGTGCGCGGTGTCGACCACCACACCCTTGACGACGCCGGGCGCGCCGAGCCGGATCAGCGCCCAGTCGTGCTCCTCGGGCGCCGGGAACGGCGTGTCCGGGCCCGCGCCGCGCCGACGCCGGGTCTCCCACCCGTCCATGACCTTGCCCTTGTGCCCGAAGTGCTCCGGGTCGAAGACGGCCCGCTCCCGCACCAGCAGGTTCTCCCGCTGCGCGAAGAACTCGTCGTTGGCCGCGATCACCCCGGCCCCCAGCCGCCGGTCGGCGAGATCGACCAGATCGGTGGCGGAGAAGTCGACTCCGTGGGTGCGGTAGTCGCCGTACGGGTCACCGCCGGGGTACGGGGCGGCGTCGTTGGCGTGCGGGTCGTCGGCTTGGGCGTCCTGGCTGTCCGGGGTGGCGGGGTGTGTGGTCATGCGTCGACTGTGGCAGGGAATGAATGCTCGCGTCCATCGAAACTTTCCGATGGGAATATTCGGCTGAACTGAATGGTCGCGGTGGTCTCTGACGAGCCTCTCGGCGCGCACCCCTCTGACGAGGCTGTCCAGGGCGCGGCCCAGGAAGTAGCCCGCGCCCGAGCGAATACGCCCCTGCCGCCCGAAGCGGATGGCTCGCGACCGGCCCTCATGGGCCCGCCACCTCATCCGCGAGCAGGGCCCTCAAGCGCCTCACCTCCACGACCAGGCGTGGCACGGCCTCCCGCGCCATGGCGATGAAGGACGCGTTCTCGTCCCGACTCCCCCTGCGCGGCGCCCTGCCTGCGCCCCCATACGGTGTGCGGTGCCCGGGTGCCGCCTTCCGGCCGGGGAGCGAACGGAGAGTCAGGCCGCCTCGCCGGTACTCGCGCGCAGCGCGGCCAGGACGCGGGCGACCGCGCCGCCGCCCTGTTCGGCGCCCCGGCGGACGGCGGCGATGACGTGGCGGCGGGGCCGGTCGGCCTCCAGCGGGCGGATGACGACGCTCCCCGGGGTGTGCTCCGAACTGACCATGCGCGGCACCAGGGCGACGCCGAGACCCGCCCCGACCAGCGCCAGGATGGCGGGCCAGCCCGTCGCGGTGTGGGCCTGCTCCGGGCGGAACCCGGCGGCCTCGCAGGCGGCACGGGTGATGTCGGACCAGGGGCCGTCGGCGCCGTAGATCCAGGGTTCGGCCGCCAGGTCGGCGAGGCGGAGGTCCGGTGCGTCGGCCAACGGGTGGGTGCTGGACAGCGCCACGTCCAAGGGGTCGGCGAGCAGCGGGACGCGGGTGAAGCGGGAGTCGCGGACGGTCGGCGCGTGGGCGGCCAGGGAGAGCGCCAGGTCGACCTCACCGGCGGCGAGCAGGTCGTACGCCTCCCCCGCCTCGGCCTCGCGGACGCGGAGTTCCAGGCCAGGGGCCTCCTCGCGCAGGCGCGTGACGAGGGGGACGACGAGGGCGGCGACCGCCGTGGAGAAGGCGCCGACCCGGACCTGGCCCGCGTCGCCGCGGACGTGGGCGGCGAGGTCGGCGTCGGCGCGCTCCAGCTGGGCGAAGACCTCGTCGGCGTGGCGCAGGACCAGGTGGGCGGCGTCCGTGAGGCGGACGCGGCGGCCGTGTGCCTCCAGGAGCGGGACGCCCAGTTGGCGGGCGAAGTTCGACAGCTGCTGGGAGACCGCCGACGGCGCCATCAGCAGGGCTTCGGCTGTCGCCGTGACCGTGCCGTGCTGGTGCAGGGCACGCAGAATTCTCAGTTTGCGGAGGTCCCATTCCGGGGCGGGCGGCGCCATGTCCGGCACCTTACGCCTGGCCTCCCCTGCCGCCGGGCTGCCCTTCTGCCTGGGCGCCGCTCGCCCGTGCCAGTCACCGATTGGCCTCAAACGCCGGCCGGGCTATGAGTCTCGCGGTTCGTCCCCCGCGTGGGGCGGGCGGGGCCGCACCGGGGTACCTCCTCACAAACTGCAAGGTGCGGGGTCAGTCGCCTCAAGGCGGCCGAGTGTGCAGTTTGCTGCGGGGGCACCCCGGCACGACCCCGCCCTCCCGTCTCGTCGGCGTCGTCCCGCCGGTGGGAAGGAAAGACACGGCCGTCACTCATTGATCTCTGTGACCAGCAGGAGCGACGACCGTGGTGACTGTGGAGGACCGAGTTATCGGGGACGGCCCCATCCCTCCTCCGGCGGTTGGCCGCGTACGAGACCGTGGGGTGGGGTCGTGCCGGGGTGCCCCCGCAGCAAACTGCACACACGGCCGCCATACTCCGACTGGCCCCGCACCATGCAGTTTGTGAGGAGGTACCCCGGCGCGGCCCCACCCCACCCAGGCACCGGAGAAACCGCGAACCTGACAGCCCGGCCGGCGCTTGAGGCCATCGGTGACCGGCACGGTCGAGACGGGCAGAAGCCAAAACACAGCCCGGCCGGCGCTTGAGGCCACCGACAGGCGCCGCCGGACGAGGCGCAGCAAAAGACCAGCCCGGCCGGGGCGGAGGCCACCGAGCCGGGCCGGCAAGTGAGGTCAGGAACTCTTGCGGGACTTGTCCGTGACCATGACGAGCCCGGCGATCACCAAGAACAGCACGATCGGCAGGGCGACGTAGAGCCCAAGGGTCTCCACCACGCTCAGACCGGCACCGGGGTCGTCCCCGTCATCGCGCGTCAGCGCGAGCGCGGGGGACGTCATGAGCAGCGTCGTCAGCGTCGTACCGGCGACCACCGCACCGGCGCGCAGAGAGTTCTTCTTGTCCACGGTCCCAACGTAGCGAACGCCTAGACGGGCCGCGCGTCCGGGGGTGCCGTACGGGCCACCGGGGCCGGTGCCTGGTCCTCGGTGGCGACGGTGCGCAGCAGGCGGGCGAGGCGTGGTGAGGCGGTGAGCTGCTCCAGGGTGACGGGGCGCCCCTGGGCGTCGGCGATCGGCAGCCGCCAGTTGGGGTACTGGTCCCAGGTGCCCGGGAGGTTCTGCGGGCGCCGGTCGCCGGTGCCGTCGGGGAGCCAGACGCCGACCATGCGGGCCGGGGTGCGGAGCAGGAAGCGGTGGACGGCGAGGACGGCGGCCTCCTCGTCGGGGGCGGCGCCGGGCGCGTGGGCGCCGGGGGCGGCGCCCATCAGGCCGAGGCCGTCCAGGACGGTGAGCCAGGTGGCGGTGTCGGCGGCGGCCTCGGCCTCCTCCTCGGCGAGGGGCCGGGTGAGCAGCCCGAGCCGGTGGCGGAGGCGGACGTGGTCGCCGGTGAGGCGGGAGGCGGTGGAGGGCAGGTCGTGGGTGGTGGCGGTGGCGACGCAGGAGGCGCGCCACGCCTCGGCGGGCAGCGGCAGACCGGAGCCGTCCCAGTCCCGCTCGAACCAGAGCACGGAGGTGCCGAGCACGCCGCGCCGCTGGAGCGCCTCGCGGACGCCCGGCTCGACGGTGCCGAGGTCCTCGCCGATGACGACGGCGTCGGCGCGGTGGGCCTCCAGGGCGAGGACGGCGAGCATCGCCTCGGCGTCGTAGTGGACGTAGGTGCCGTCGGTGGGCGGGGCGCCGACGGGCACCCACCAGAGCCGGAAGAGGCCCATGACGTGGTCGATGCGCAGGGCGCCGGCGTTCCGCAGCAGGGAGCGGAGCAGGTCGCGGTAGGGGGCGTAGCCGCTCTCGGCGAGGCGGTCGGGGCGCCAGGGTGGCAGGCCCCAGTCCTGGCCGAGGGCGTTGAAGGCGTCGGGGGGCGCGCCGACCGACATGCCCGCGGCGAAGACGTCCTGCTGGGACCAGGCGTCGGAGCCGTCGGGGTGGACGCCGACGGCCAGGTCGTGGACGAGGCCGACGGCCATCCCGGCGTCGCGGGCGGCGCGCTGGGCGTCGGCGAGCTGGGTGTCGGCGTACCAGACGAGGCGGCGGTGGAAGTCGACGCGGGGGGCCAGCTCGGTGCGGGCGGCGGCGGTCTGCGGGGAGCGCGGGTCGGCGAGCGGGGCGGGCCAGTCGGACCAGCGCGGGCCGTGGCGTTCGCTGAGGGCGGCCCAGGTGGCGTGGTCGGTGAGGGCCTGGCCATGGGCGGCGGTGAAGTCGTCGAAGGCGGCCTGGCGGCCCGGCGAGAGCGGTACGGCGCAGAGGTGTTCGAGCGCTTCGCGCTTCAGCTCCCAGACGGCGTCGCGGTCGATGAGGGCCTCGCCGGACAGGACCTGGGCGCGCACCTCGGCGGCGCGGCGCAGCAGCCCGTCGAGGTGCGGGCGGACGTCGGCGGTGAGCGCGGTGTACTCCTCGATCGCCTCGACGCGCAGGTGGACCGGGTCGGGGAAGCGCCGGGAGGACGGACGGTACGGCGAGGGGTCGGTGGGGGCGCCGGGGACGGCCGCGTGCAATGGGTTGACCTGGACGAAACCGGCCCCGTGGACGCGCCCGGCCCAGGCGGCGAGGTCGCCGAGGTCGCCGAGGTCGCCCATGCCCCAGGAGCGGTGCGAGAGCAGCGAGTAGAGCTGGACGAGCAGACCCCAGGTGCGGCCCTCGGGGCCTCGGACGTGGTCCGGGGCGATGACGAGGTGGCTGGTGGCGGTGCGGCCGTCGGGGGTGGTGGCCTCGACGCGGTGGACGCCCAGCGGTACGGCCCACAGGACGTCGGCGGCCGGGGGGAGGGCGCTGTTCGGCGGGGGCGGCGGCGCGGTGGCGGCCGGGACCAGGGGGACGGTCCAGTTCCAGGCGGGCGGTGGCGCGTCTCCGGCGGGGGCGGCGCGGCGGGCCGCCGCGCCCGCGTCCCGGCCGCCCGCGGACGCGGGGCGGGCCGGGACGGGACTCGGGTCGCGGGTGAGGCGGACCCGGGTGCCCGGGGGCAGGGCCGCCAGCTCGGGTGCGGTGCGGGGGTCGGCCGACGGGGCGGCGGACCGGAGCACCACGGTGGGCGGCAGCAGGCGGGCGGCCTGTCCGGCTTCGGCTTCCTCCAGGGCGGTCCGGATCGCTTCGGGGCTGCTCGCGTCGACGCCGAGGGCGGCCAGGGCGGCCACGACGGCGGATTCGGCGGCCGGAACGGTGCGGTCCGGAGAGGGGGAGTAAGAGGTGGCGACACCATGGAGCTCGGCGAGCCGGGACAGGGCCAATTCAGCCTCCTGAGGAAACCGCTCCGAGCAGGGCGTCCTCCGCGACGACGGCGGCGGCCGCGGCCGGCTCGCTGGTCAGCGGGGCGGTGTCGGGCAGGGGTGGTTCGCTGGTGAGCGGCGCGGCGTCGGCCAGCGGCGGCTCACTGGTGAGGGGCGGCTCGGAGAGTCCGTAGGCGCAGGAGCCTTCGAGGCCGGAGTCGGGGTGGGACACCAGGGAGTAGTCGACGGTGTCGGGGTCGAAGGGGTCGTCGGGTCGGCCGGCGAGGGTGGTGGGGCTGGGAATCGCCGGGAGGTCGTGCAGTTCCGGACGTTTGGAAAGGGCGGACAGAAGCAGGTGTGCCGATGCGGCCACGGGGGCCTCCTTGGTCGCGGGTGCGAAGCACGGTCACGGCAGCCCTACCCAACTTGTCCCGACGCAGACGTGCGCGTTCGGCCAACGTGTTCCGGGTCACATTGTGCGCGGTGGGCGGGAGATCGCGAGGGGGCGCGCCCGGGGGACGCACAATGGACGGGCCGCCGGGGCACGCCGGGGGCCGGTTTCGGCCGTTGACACCGTCCGCCGGGAGTGATGGGCTTCCTTGCCGTCCGGTGCTCCGCCGGAACACGCTTCCTGATTACGCGTGCCCCCTCGAGCCCGCGCCACACCTCGCGCGCCATACTCCTTCTGGCCCCGCCCGTCCCCGCCGCCCGTTGGGAGAGGACCCGTGCAGCTCCGCCGCAGGAAGACCGCCGCCGCTCTGGCGGTGGCCGTGATCGCCGGAGCGCTGGGGGGCGCCCCGGGCGCCCTGGCCGCTCCGCCCGCCCCGGACCCGGCCACCGCGGCCGACGAGACCCCGGACGACGCCGAGGGCGAGGCCGCCGGGCTGCCCGCCGTATGGCCGCGCCCGCAGTCCGTGCGGGCCGCCGACGGCCGGGTGGCGCTGGGGACGCGGGTGGTGCTGGTGGCACCGCCGGGCACCGACCCGTCCGCGCTGGACGCGCTGCGGGAAGTGCTGCGCGAGGCCGGTGTCCGCGACATCGCCGAGGCCGGCACCGAGGACGAGGTGCCCGCCGGGGCCACGCCCGTGGTACGGGTCGGCGGCGACGCCTTCGCGAAGCCTGGCGCGAGCGCCCCCGGGCTGGAGAAGTCCCTGCGTGAGCTGGGGGCGAGCGCCCGCGACGATCCGCCGTCCGGCGGCTACCGGCTGGCGGCGGGTCAGGCCGGGGGCAGGCCGACGGTGGCGATGGCCGGGGTGGGCGAAGATGGCCTGTTCCATGCGGTGCAGACGCTGCGTCAGCTCGTCCGCGACGGCGTGGTGCCGGGTGTGGTGGTCCGCGACTGGCCGGGCACGCCGGTGCGTGGCCTCTCCGAGGGCTTCTACGGCACGCCGTGGTCGACCGCCCAGCGGCTGAGCCAGCTGGACTTCCTGGGCCGCACCAAGCAGAACCACTACCTGTACGCGCCGGGCGACGACACCTACCGCCAGGCCCGCTGGCGCGAGCCGTACCCGGCCTCGCAGCGGGCGGCCTTCCGCGCGCTGGCGGAGCGGGCCCGGGCCAACCACGTGACGCTCGGCTGGGCGGTGGCGCCGGGGCAGGCGATGTGCCTCTCCTCCGAGGACGACGTGAAGGCGCTCAACCGGAAGATCGACGCCATGTGGGCGCTGGGGGTGCGCGCCTTCCACCTCCAGTTCCAGGACGTGTCGTACAGCGAGTGGCACTGCGGTGACGACGAGGCGGAGTTCGGCTCGGGCCCGGCCGCCGCGGCCCGCGCCCAGGCGCGGGTGGCCAACGCGGTCGCCGCGCACCTGGCGGAGCGCCACCCGGGTTCGCGGCCGCTGGCGCTGATGCCGACGGAGTACTACCAGAAGGGCGCGACCGAGTACCGGCGCGAGCTCGCCTCCGAGCTGGACGCCGACGTGCAGGTGGCGTGGACCGGGGTCGGCGTGGTGCCCCGCACCATCACCGGCCGGGAGCTGGCGGGCACCCGCGAGGTGCTCGACCACCCGCTGGTCACCCTGGACAACTACCCGGTCAACGACTACGCGCAGGACCGCATCTTCCTCGGCCCCTACACGGGCCGCGAACCGGCGGTCGCGACCGGCTCGGCGGCGCTGATCGCCACCGCGATGGAGCAGCCCGCCGCCTCCCGCATCCCGCTCTTCACCGCGGCGGACTACGCGTGGAACCCGAAGGACTACCGGCCCCAGGAGTCCTGGCAGGCCGCCATGGACACGCTCGCCGGGGACGACCCGAAGACCCGCGAGGCGGTCCGGGCGCTGGCCCGTAACACCGCCTCCTCGGTGCTGGGCGCCGACGAGTCGGCCTACCTGCGGCCGTTGCTGGCGAAGTTCTGGGCGACCCGCGCGGACGCGGCGCGGGCGGCCGGGCGGCCCGGCACCGAGGCCGGGGACGGGGCCGCGCGCGCCGCCAAGGAGCTGCGCGCCGCCTTCTCGGTGATGCGGGCGGCCCCGGACCGGCTCGCCGACGGCGCCCCCGCCGGCCTCGGCGACGAGGTGCGGCCCTGGTCGGAGCAGCTGGCGCGGTACGGGCAGGCCGGGGAACTGGCGGTCGACCTGCTGGCGGCCCAGGCGCGCGGTGACGGCACCGCCGCCTGGCACGCCGAGCGGGCGCTGCGGGCGGTCCGCGCGGACACCGCGCAGAGCAAGGTGACAGTCGGCGAGGGCGTCCTCGACCCCTTTCTCGACCAGGTGGTGAAGACGGCCGACAGCTGGCACGGCACGGTCGGCGGCGACGGCGAGAAGGTCGCGGACACCGGCTCCGCGTACACGGTGGCGCTGCCCCGGGTGCGGCCGCTGGCCGGGGTGACGGTGCGGACCGACCCGGGCGTCTCCGGGGTGGTCGAGGCGCGGGTGCCGGGCAAGGGCTGGCAGCCGGTGACCCGGCTGGAGCCGGGCGGCTGGACCGACGTGGAGAGTTCGGGCCTGCGCGCCGACGCCCTGCGGGTCTCGGGCCCCGAGGCCGAGCGGGTCGACCGGCTGGTGCCCTGGTACGAGGACGGCGCCGAGGCGGGTCTGCGCCTCGGCCGGGGCGAGGCGGACGCCGAGATCGGCGGCCGGGTCAGCGAGGTGACGGCGCGGCTGACGGCCCACCGGCCGGGCACCGTGCGCGGCGCGCTGCGCGCGAAGACCCCGAAGGGCATCGAGGTCTCCGCCCCCGAGGAGTCCGTGCTGCCGCGCGGCACCGAGGTGCGCATCCCGGTGTCGGTGCGGGTCGCCGAAGGGGTGCGCCCGGGGAGCTACGAGGTGCCGGTGGAGTTCGGCGGCCGCTCGGCGACGCTGACGGTCCGGGCGTTCCCGCCCACCGAGGAGACGGACCTGGTCCGCTCCGGCAAGGCGTCCTCGTCGGCCGACGAGACGGAGGACTTCCCGGCCGGGGCGGCGGCCGACGGCGACCCGGAGAGCCGCTGGTCCTCCCCCGCCGAGGACAACGCCTGGTGGCAGACGGAACTGCGCGAACCGGCCCGGGTCGGCCGCGTGGAGCTGCACTGGCAGGACGCGTACGCCGCCGCCTACCGCGTGCAGGTCTCGAAGGACGGCCGGGTCTGGCGGACGGCGGCGACGGTGAAGGATGGCAAGGGCGGCCGCGAACGGGTCGGCCTGGACGCGAAGGACGTGCGGTTCCTGCGCGTCCAGGGCGACAAGCGCGCCACCGAGTACGGCTACTCCCTCTTCTCGGTGGAGGCGTACGCGGTCGCGGAGAAGGAGAAGGAGCAGCAGAAGCCCGGCCGCGGCTAGCAGGTCTCAGGCGGGCCCTCACTCACTCCCACTCGACGGTGAGCTTCGCCTCCGCCCCCGTACGCAGGAAGAGGTACGCGGTCGAGGCGGGCGCGTCGGCGAGGCGCAGCCGGAGCTGGGTCGGGCCGGTGCGGTTGACCTCGGTGAAGGCGGTCGAGTCGGCGCTGCCGGAGGTGAAGCGGGCCAGTTCGGCGGCGCCGGAGGCGGTGGCGGGCGCGGCCCAGTCGTCGGCGGCGGTGGCACAGCTCGCGCCGAAGCATCCGCTGCGCACGTCGATCAGCAGCCGGTTCCCGCCGGCCCACGGGTCACCGCTGCCACTGGCCCTGCTGACGGTGACGTAGGCCCGGGTGACGGTGGCGTCGTCAGGCACGGCGGAGGTGTCGAAGGAGAGCAGCGTCCGGTTGTGCTGCCCGTCGGTCCCCCGCCCGACGGCGGCGCCCATGGTCCCCTCCAACGCCCCGACGGCCGCCCCGGCCCCGCTCGCGGACGCCTTCACGTACCCGTCGTCGGCGGCGGTGCTGGGGATGACGGCCCGCTGGGCAGGGGTGCCCGGGTCGGTGCCGCCGCCGTCCTCGGCCAGGCCCCAGAAGTGCCCGATGTGGTAGGCCGCGCAGATGCCGGCGTCGAGGATGTACGCCCCGGCCGTGCCGCACTGTTCGCCGCCGCTGCCCGGGTCGACGGGCTGCCCGTGCCCCATCCCGGTGATCGTGTACGTCTCGACGACGGCCCGCCCGCCACCGTCCCGGTAGACGGCGTGCGGGAAGCCGCCCACGGTGTCGGTGGCGTCCGGCGTGGTGTCGGTGCCGTGCACGGCGGTCCACTGCTCGACGGTCTCGGTGAGGTTGGCCGGGACCACGGTGGTGTCCGCCGTCCCCTGCCAGACGGAGACCGTGGGCCAGGGCCCGGTGTGGCCCGGGTGGGCGTCGCGCACCTTGGCGGCCCAGGCGGCCGGGGTGAGGTTGCTGCCCGGGTTCATGCAGGAGTACGCGGCGACGACGCTGGTGGCGCAGGCGTAGGGCAGCCCGGCGACAGGGGCGCCGGAGGCGAAGACGTCCGGGTAGGCCGCGAGCATCACGTTGGTCATGGCGGCCCCGGCGGACAGCCCCGTGGCGTGCACCCGCGCCGGGTCGCTCCCCACGTCCGCCTTCATCCGGTCCGTCATCTGCTTGATCGACAGTGCCTCACCGGCATCCCGCCGGATGTCCCCCGCCTCGAACCAGTTGAAGCAGCTGTTCAGGTTGTTGGCCGACTGCTGCTGCGGCAGCACCAGCGCGAACCCCCACTGGTCGGCCCATTTCGTCCACCCGGTCTCGTCGTCGAACCCGCCCGCCGACTGCGTACACCCGTGCATCGCCACCACCAGCGGCCGCCCCGCGGGCAGGCCGTCGGGCACGTACCGGAACATCCGCAGGTTGCCCGGATTGCTCCCGAACCCGGTGACCTCGGTGAGCGAGGCGGCCCGAGCCGACGCACTGAACGAGACGGGCCCCACCACCCCCACCAGAGTGACCAGCAAGGCCCCCGACACCACCCCGACCAGCGACCGCCGGACCTCCCAGCGACCACGCACCCATGACAGCGACATCCCGGCTCCCTCGTCTCCCCCGCATCCCGGTGGGGCGGGTCCCTGCGGCTCTGGAAGTACTGACGAGCGACGCTAGGCCCCACACCACCCCCAGAGGGACAGTGCGGCACCCCATGAGAAGCAGGACCGCACTGGTCCACCACCCCATTTACGCCCGCCCCATCCCACCCACCACCGGCGGACAGCCGCCGACGAGACGGGACGGCGGGGACGTACCGGGGTACCCCCGCCCGCGCCACCCCGCGCACCTAAGAGCCCGGCCGGCGCTTGCGGCCATACCTTGGACCCGCGCGGTCAAAAGACAGCCCGGCCGGCGCTTGAGGCCATCAGTGACCGGCACCGGAAAGCGAGGCCCAGCCAAAAGACAGCCCGGCCGGCGCTTGAGGCCATCCCTGACCGGCACGGTCGAGCCGCGGCCCAGCCAAAAGACAGCCCGGCCGGCGCTTGAGGCCACAGCCAGCCGCCGACCCCAGGTCAGGCCCCGGCCCGAGCAGCCCGCACAGCAACACCCCCACCCTCCCCGCCAGCCCCTTCGATGCGCGCCAGCGCATCATCCCCTCCGAACGGCTGGAGATAAGGCAACCACCGCGGATCCCGGTGCCCGGTCCCGATGATCCGCCACGCCAGCCCGGTGGGCGGCGCCGGCTTGTTGCGCAGGCGCCAGCCCAGCTCCATGAGGTGCCGGTCGGCCTTGACGTGGTTGCACCGCCGGCAGGAGGCGACGACGTTGTCCCACACGTGCCGCCCCCCGCGGCTCCGCGGGATGACATGGTCGACGCTGGTGGCGACACCCCCGCAGTACACGCACCGCCCGCCGTCCCGGGCGAAGAGCGCCCGCCGCGTCAGCGGCACGGGCCCCCGGTACGGCACCTTCACGAAGCGCTTCAGGCGAACGACGCTCGGCGCGGGAACGGTGCAGCTCTCGCTGTGCAGAAAGGCGCCGGATTCCTCCAGGCAGACCGCCTTGTTCTCCAGCACGAGCACGAGTGCGCGGCGGAGCGGTACGACGCCGAGTGGCTCGTAGGACGCGTTGAGGACCAGGACGTGCGGCACGTGTGCCTCCTTGTACGCCGGCGGCGCGTGGCTCGCGCCGGGACGATCTGTTTCAGTTTCCCCTCACGCCTGGTGGAAGCGCCACCATGTCCGGGTAACGGGGTGAGGGGGTTTTTCCGCCACCGGACCCCGCGGGCCCCGGGAGACGGCGGTGACCTGCGGTGCGGGCGCGCGGACGGCCGGAGCGGGGACGCGGTGTGCCGTCGGCCACACCGATGGCGGGGCGCGCGGGCAGCGCCGCAGGCCGGGGGTGGTGCGCGGGCGGCGGAGGCCCGGCGCAGGAGTGAGGGGCCGTTAGTGTGGAGAGGCCGTCCACACCGTCTTCACCCCGCCGCACCACGCGGTGGGGCCGCGTACTCCCGTGGGCGGCCAGTCGTCGCCCGGAGGTACCCCGTGTTCCCATCCGCACCGGCCGCAGGCCGGGAGGACACCGTCACGCTCGAAGAGGCCCAGGAACGGGCCACCGACGCGGCGGGCTGGGTGTCGGAGAACTGGTCGACCTGGCTGGAGACCGGGCTGCGCATCCTGCTGGTCATCGTCGTGGCGGCGGCGCTGCGGGTGATGATCCGCAAGACGATCACCAACCTCATAGACCGGATGAACCGGACCGCCTCGGCGGTGGACGGCACGGCGCTCGGCGGGCTGCTGGTCAACGCGGAGCGGCGGCGGCAGCGGTCGCAGGCGATCGGCTCGGTGCTGCGGTCGGTGGCCTCGTTCCTCATCGTGGGCACGGCCGCGCTGATGATCCTCGACACCTTCAAGATCAACCTGGCGCCGTTGCTCGCCTCGGCCGGTGTCGCCGGTGTCGCGATCGGTTTCGGCGCGCGCAACCTCGTCACCGACTTCCTCTCCGGCGTCTTCATGATCCTGGAGGACCAGTACGGGGTCGGCGACACCATCGACGCGGGCGTCGCCTCCGGCGAGGTGGTCGAGGTCGGCCTGCGCGTCACCAAGCTGCGCGGCGACAACGGCGCCATCTGGTACGTCCGCAACGGCGAGGTCAAGCGGATCGGCAACCTCAGCCAGGGCTGGTCCACGGCCGCCGTCGAGGTCACCGTCCGCGCCGACGAGGACCTCGACAAGGTCCGGGAGACGCTGACCGAGGTGGGCGCGCAGATCGCCAAGGACGAGCCGTGGAACGAGCGGCTCTGGGGCCCGGTCGAGGTGCTGGGCCTGGACTCGGTCCTGCTGGACTCGATGGTGGTGGGCGTCTCCGCCAAGACCATGCCCGGCCAGGGTGTCTCCGTCGAGCGCGAGCTGCGCTGGCGGATCAAGAAGGCCTTCGACGCGGCGGGCATCTCCATCGTCGGCGGCCCCCTGGAGGCGTCCGAGGAGGCGGCGGCCGACCTGGCGGCCGGTGTCGCCGCGCCCTCCGCCTACGCCTCGGCGACCTCGCCCCAGTCGCTGGCCGCCTCCCCGATCCCGCCGCCCGTGGCGGGTCCGAAGCTCGGGAAGTAGTCCACCGCGCCCGCCCCGTCCCCGGTCTGGGGGCGGGGCGGCGGCATGTGCGGAGGGTTGCCCGGCGGGGCGCGGATCGGTAGGTTCCCCGACTGGCAGGAAAGTTTCCTGTCAGTCTTCCGGGTCGTGGACGGCCCGGCTCGGCGGACGGTTCCGGAGGCGGGCGGGCGGATGGTGGCGGGGACTCCCCGGGTACTGCGGGTGATGAACGAGCGGGCCGCGCTGGAGCTGCTGACCGAGCACGGCGCCCTCTCCCGGGCCCGGCTCGGCGCCCTGACAGGCCTCTCCAAGCCGACCGTCTCGCAGCTCCTGGCCCGCCTGGAGGCGGCCGGCCTGGTCGGCCCCGCGGGCACGGACGAAGGCAGGCCGGGCCCCGGCGCGCGGCTGTACGCGCTGCGCGGCGAGGTGGCGTACGTGGCGGCGCTCGACGTGCGCCCCGGACGGATCCGGGCGGCGGTCGCCGACGTCACCGGCACCGTCCTGGCCACCCACACGCTGGCGACCCCCGCCCGCCCCGGCCCCGGCGGCGTCGCGGCCCAGCTCACCGAGGCCCTGGACGGCGCGTCGGACGCCGCCGGGGTGGCGCGGGCGGCCCTGCGCCGGGTGGTGGTCGGCACGCCGGGCGCCTTCGACCCGCGCACCGGACGGCTGCGGTACGCGGGACACCTGGCCGGCTGGCACTCCCCGGGGCTGCTGCCCGAGGTGGCCGCCGCCCTGCATCCCGTACCGGTCGAGTACGAGAACGACGTGAACCTCGCCGCCGTCGCCGAGCGGCGCCTCGGCGCGGCCCGCGGCCACGAGGACTTCGTCCTGCTCTGGAACGGCACGGGACTGGGCGCCGCCCTGGTCATCGGCGGCCGCCTGCACCGGGGCTGGACCGGCGGCGCGGGCGAGATCGGCTTCCTGCCCGTCGCGGGGACGCCGCTGGTGCGCGGGGTGGCCCGGTCGGGCAGCGGCGGCTTCCAGGAGCTGGCCGGAGCGCAGGCGCTGGCCGGGCTGGCGCGAGAGCTGGGGGTACCGGTGCCCGAGGTGCCGGAGGGCCCCGACGGCGGCGGGCCGGACGGTGAGGCCGTCGCGGCGGCGCTGCTGCGGGCGGCCGCCGAGGCGTACGCGCGGCCCGGCGGCGGCCCGGTACCGGGTGGGGCCGGGGGCGATCCGGCCCCGGAGGCGTTCTCGGTGCATGTCGGCCCGGCGGCGCTGCTGCGGGCGTACGCCGTGCGGCTGGCCACCGGGATCGCCTCGCTCGTGGCGGTGCTGGACCCGGCGGTGATCGTGCTGACCGGCCGGGTGCTGGCCGCCGGGGGCGAGCCGCTGCTGCGGATGACCGAGGAGGAGCTGGCGGAGCTGGCGCCGTCCCGGCCCCGGCTGCTGGCGGGCGAGGTGACCGGCGACCCGGTGGTGCGTGGGGGCCTGGAGGTGGCGCTGGCCGCCGTCCGCGACGAGGTCTTCGACACCGGGGCGCTCTGAGCCCGCCGGGTCCCTGCCGTGGCGTACCCGGCGCGCGCCGTTCTCCCGATTCCCCGAGCTGGTTCACCGACGTACCGAAGGAGCGACAGCGATGAAGCTGACCGTCGTGGGTGGCGGGTCCACCTACACCCCCGAACTGATCGACGGGTTCGCCCGGCTGCGGGACACCCTCCCGCTCACCGAGCTGGTCCTGGTCGACCCGGACGCCGGACGGCTGGAGCTGGTCGGCTCCCTGGCCCGGCGGATCTTCGCCCGGCAGGGCCACCCCGGCACCATCACCACCACCGGCGACCTGGACGCGGGGGTGGAGGGCGCCGACGCCGTGCTGCTCCAGCTCCGGGTGGGCGGCCAGGCCGCCCGGCAGCGGGACGAGAGCTGGCCGCTGGAGTGCGGCTGCGTCGGCCAGGAGACCACCGGCGCGGGCGGGCTCGCCAAGGCGCTGCGGACCGTCCCCGTCGTCCTGGACATGGCCGGGCGGGTACGGCGTACCAACCCGGACGCGTGGATCATCGACTTCACCAACCCGGTCGGCATCGTCACCCGCGCCCTCCTCCAGGCCGGTCACAAGGCGGTCGGGCTGTGCAACGTCGCCATCGGCTTCCAGCGGAAGTTCGCCCGGCTCCTCGACGTGGCGCCCGCCGACGTCCACCTCGGCCACGTCGGTCTCAACCACCTCTCCTGGGAGACCTCGGTCCGCATCGGCGGCCCGGCGGGCGAGGACGTCCTGCCGCGCCTGCTCGCCGACCACGGCGACGCCGTCGCCGCCGACCTCCACCTGCCGCGCCCGCTCCTGGACCGGCTCGGCGTCGTCCCCTCCTACTACCTCCGGTACTTCTACGCCCACGACGAGGTGGTGAACGAGCTGCGCACCGGCCCGTCGCGCGCCGAGAAGGTCGCGGCGATGGAGCGGGAGCTGCTGGAGCTGTACGCCGACCCGGCACTCGACGAGAAGCCCGAGCTGCTGTCCCAGCGGGGCGGCGCCTTCTACTCGGAGGCCGCCGTCGACCTGGCCGCCGCCCTGCTCGGCCGCGGCGGCAGCCCCCTCCAGGTGGTCAACGCCCGCAACGACGGCACGCTCCCCTTCCTCCCCGACGACGCGGTGATCGAGGTCCAGGCCGAGGTCGGCCCCGAGGGTGCCCGCCCGCTCGCCGTCCCGGCCCTCGACCCGCTGCACGCCGGACTGGTCTCGCACGTCACCGCGTACGAGGACCTGGCCTTGCGGGCAGCGCTGGAGGGCGGCCGCGACCGCGTCTTCGCCGCGCTCCTCGCCCACCCGCTGATCGGCCAGTACGACCGCGCCGACACCCTCACCGACCTGCTGCTCGCCAACAACCGGGAGCACCTGCCGTGGGCGTGAACGGGGCGGTGCTCGCCATCGACGCGGGCAACAGCAAGACCGACGTGGCCGTGGTGACGGCCGACGGCGAGGTGGCGGGCACCGCGCGGGGCGGCGGCTTCCGGCCACCCGCGACCGGCGTCGAGCGTGCCGTGGACACGCTGGCCGAGGCGGTCGGGCGGGCACAGGAGGCCGCCGGGCACCTGCCGGTCGGGCAGGTGTCGGCGTGCCTCGCCAACGCCGATCTGCCGGTGGAGGAGGAGCAGCTTGCCGCCGCGATAGCCGAGCGCGGCTGGGGGGCGGCGGTCGAGGTCCGCAACGACACCTTCGCGGTGCTCCGCGCCGGCCTGCTGGAGGACGCCGAGCCGCGCGGCGTCGCCGTCGTCTGCGGCGCGGGCATCAACTGCGCCGGCATGCTCCCCGACGGCCGGACCGCCCGCTTCCCCGCCCTCGGCCGGATCTCCGGCGACTGGGGCGGCGGCGGTGGCCTCGCCGAGGAGGCCCTGTGGCACGCGGCCCGCGCCGAGGACGGCCGCGGCGAGCCGACCGCCCTGGCGAAGGCGCTGCCCGCGCACTTCGGACTGGGCTCGATGTACGCCCTGATCGAGGCGCTGCACCTGGGGCGCGTACCGGCGGCCCGTCAGCAGGAGCTGACCCCCGTGCTGTTCACCGTCGCCGAGGCGGGGGACGCGGTGGCGGCGGGGCTCGTCGGGCGGCTGGCGGAGGAGGTGGCCACCATGGCGACGGTCGCCCTGGACCGCCTCGACCTGCTCGGCACCCCGGCGCCGGTCCTGCTGGGCGGCAGCGTGCTGGCCGCGCGCAGGCCGGGGCTGGACGCCGGGGTGCGTGACGCGCTGGCCCGCCGCGCCCCGCACGCCGAGCCGCGTGTGGTGACGGCGGCGCCGGTGCTGGGGGCGGCGTTGCTGGGGTTGGACGCGGTGGGGGCCGGGGCGGGGGCTTATGAGCGGGTGCGGGAGCGGTTCGGGTGAGAGGGGAGGCCCCCTGGCGGCTGGTTGGGCTTCCCTCAGGGGAGTTGAGACTCCGGATGACAGGGGCCCATGGGACTTCCGGCCACCTTGCCGGACTCTCGGCAGCTGGCGGGAAGCGGTAGTTGGGCAGGGTGAATCCGCAGGTGAGGGAGGCTGCTCCCCCCGCGAGCCGGGACGCCCCCAGCCTCTCCCCCGACGCCCCCGCGTCGGTCAGCGCACCCGCCTGTGCGGCCCCCTGCCGCACCCTCGGGAACCGATCCCCCGCCCGGCGCGTATTGCAGGAGAAGCCCGTCAGCGCGCGACGCCTCACCGGGGCTGTGGGGGCAGGTGGGCCGACAAGATCGGGTGAACGCCGGTGTGGCCGGAGGGGAGTGCGGCCATACTGGCGGCCGAGCACTACGTTCCCCGGGGCAGGGGAAGGGTGTTCACCGACAGGACCGAGGGGGAGGTCGCGTGAGCAGTCAGCCGACGGGCGGTGCGCCGCCGGGCCCCGCCCTGCCCGCGCCCGCCGTCCCTGTGCCCCGCGCCCCCGCACCGGCCGGTCAGGCGGCCGGCCCGCCCGGTGAGCCGCCCGAGGAGAGCGGGCCCGGCCTCCCGGCGCGGCTGCGGGCGCAGGCGCGGACGGTGCCCGGTGGGCTGCGGGTGGTGGCGGGGCTGCTGACGGTGCTGATCGGGGCGTTCGGGGTGGTCGCCTCCTTCCAGATGGCGGAGCGGTCGGCCGCCGCCGAGGACGTGCTGCGCCGGTCGCAGCCGTTGAGTGCCGACGCCGCCGCCGTCTACCGCTCCCTCGCCGACGCCAACACGGCCGCGTCCAGCGGGTTCCTGGCGGGCGGTCTGGAGCCGGCGGAGGTGCGCGAGCGGTACGACCGGGACATCGCGACGGCCTCCCGGAAGCTGGTCACCGCCGCCGCGGCCACGGACGGCTCGGCCGAGTCGGCGGCCGAGATCGCCGAACTCAGCCGCCTGTTGCCGGTCTACACCGCCCGGATCGAGGCGGCCCGGGCCAACAACCGGCAGGGCCTGCCGCTGGGCGGTGCCTGGCTGCGCAACGCCAACGACCTCATGCAGGAGAAGATGCTGCCCGCCGCCGAACGGCTCTACCAGGCGGAGAAGGAGCGGCTGCGCACCGACTACGCCACCGCGCAGGGCTTCCCGTGGGCGGCGGTCGGGCTCGGGGTGCTGACGGTCGGCGCGCTGGGCGGAGTGCAGCACGCCCTGTACCGGCGCACCAACCGCCGTTTCAACGTGGGCCTGCTCGGCGCCACCGCCGCCTGCGGAACCCTGCTCCTGTGGGTGGCGGCCGGTCACACGCTGGCCTCCGGCGCGCTCTCCCAGTCGTACGAGGGCGGGGTGCGGTCGCTGAACGTCCTCAACGACGCGCGGATCAGCGCGCTGAAGGCGCGTGGCGGGGAGAACCTCACGCTGGTGGCGCGCGGCGCGGTGACGGTCCCGCAGGGGCGGAAGTTCGCGGGGCAGGACAGTTACGACGTGGCGTACCGGGCGGAGATGGCGCGGTTGCTCGGTCCGGCCGACACGGGCGAGAAGCGGGGCGGGCTGCTCGGGCAGGCGCTGGAGCTGGCCGACGACCCGCGGGGGCGCGACCCGGTGCGGGATGCCGCGGACCAGGCGGCCGAGTGGCGCGAACGCCACCTGAAGGCCCGTGAGTACGACGAGGCGGGCGACTACGACCAGGCCCTGAAGCGGGTGATCGGCGCCGAGCGGGACGAGGCGACCGGCGCCTCCTTCGACCGGCTGGACGCGGCGCTGGAGAAGGCCCTCGCCCACGAGCAGGGCGAGTTCGAGCGGGCGGCGGGGGACGGCGGGGGTGCGCTGACCGGCCTGGTGGCGGGCCCCCTGGTGCTCGCCGTGCTGGGCGCGGCGGGGGCCGGGACCGGCATCGCCCGCAGACTGGCGGAGTACCGGTGA
Source organism: Streptomyces sp. NPDC058373 (assembly GCF_042723275.1). NCBI lineage: Bacteria > Bacillati > Actinomycetota > Actinomycetes > Kitasatosporales > Streptomycetaceae > Streptomyces > Streptomyces sp. NPDC058373. The sequence goes on from NZ_JBHXJE010000015.1 coordinate 28,065, forward strand.
CAGGAGGCGCCATGAACCGTAGCGACCGTGAGCGGCGGCGCCGCGGCCCCCGGCTGCGCGGCTGGGGCGGGGTGACCGCCATGGCGGTGGCCTGCGTGCTGACGGCGGCGCTGGCGCTGCTGCCGCTCCAGCGGGTGACCGAGCTGGCGCTCGGCATCCCCGAGGGTGTGCCGCGCGGCCCGGCGGCCGCCGAGCCCGCCCGGGCGGAGGCGTGCGAGCGGCCGGAGGCGTCGAAGGCGCGGCCCTCGCGGGCGGAGGGCGCGACGCTCAAACGCATCAAGTCCCGTACCGACAAGCCGCGGAAGCTGATCGTCGGCATCGACCAGAACAGCTACCGGTGGGGTTACCGCGACCCGGCCACCGGCTCGCTGGAGGGGTTCGACATCGACCTGGTGCGGGCGATAGCGGCGGAGCTGATGGGTGATCCGGAGGCCGTGGTCCTCCGGGCGATACCCACCAACCAGCGGGTCCAGGCGATCGACAGCGGCGAGGTGGACATGGTGGTGCGCACCATGACCATCACCTGCGACCGGGTCAAGGAGGTGGCGTTCTCCACCGCCTACTTCGAGACCGGACAGCAGCTGCTGGTGCCCAAGGGTTCCGACATCACCGGGCACGACGCGTCGCTCAAGGGCCGCAAGGTCTGCGCGGCGGCCGGGTCGACGGCGCTGGCGGAGCTGGAGGCCGAGTCGCACGGCGCGGACATCTCCACCACCGTCCCCAACCAGCTCGACTGCCTGGTGCGGCTCCAGCTCGGCGAGGTCGACGCGGTCGTCACCGACAGCGCGCTGGCAGCCGGGCAGGCGGCGCAGGACCCGATGGTGGAGCTGGTGGGCGAGCCGTTCACCGAGGAGTTCTACGGCGTCGCGATGCACAAGGACGCCGACGACCTGGTGGCCCGGGTCAACCAGGTGCTGGTGGAGTACCGCAAGAGCGGCTGGGAGCAGTCGTACGACAAGTGGCTGGAGGCCGGCATGGGGAAGTCTCCCGGTCCGCCGCCCGCCACCTACCGGGACTGACCCGGCCCCGGCCCCGGCCGGGCGGCGGGACGGGGAGCGTACGGCGCGGGACGGGAAGCGGCAGCACGCCGCCGGGCACGCGCCCGGTGGCGCCACGGTGAAAGGGGAGCGATGGGTGTCGCGCGAGCGGACCCCGGGTCCGAGGGGCCCGGTGGTACGGCCGGTGGACCGGTGCTCGACAGGGACGAGGCGGACCGCGCGCTGGCGCGGCTCGACGCGGAGCGGGAGGCCGTCGAGAGTTCGCTGCTGGCCCTTCAGGACCACGCCGGGCGGCGGCTGCTGGAGGGCGCCGGGCTGACCGGTACGACGGCCGAGCGGTGGCGCGCCACGGAGGCGGACATCACCCGGCTGTGGGCGTACTTCGACGCGTACACGGCCGCCTTGGCCGAGGCCCGCCAGGTGCGGTCGCGGCGCCGCTGGCCGGGCCGGGAGGAACTGACGGCACTGACCGACCTGCTGTGCGGCCCCTCGGTGGCGGTGCCGGGCACGCCGGGTGGCGGCCCGGGCTCGGCGGTGCTGGCCGAACGGCTGTCGCTAGCCGAGCTGGTGGACCGGATGAACACGCTGTACGCCGACTCGCTGGCGGTGGTGGTGGCGGCCGACGCGGTCTGGTCGGCGCTGCCCGCCCGGATCGACCTGCTCGCCGCCGAGCAGCGCCGTACGCGGTCGCTGGCACGGTCGGTGGGGGTGCTGCCGGGCGAGCATCCGGCCGGGGGCGACCTGGAGCGGATCGGGCGGGTGCTGACGGTGCTGCGCGAGCAGGTGGTGTCGGACCCGCTCTCCTTCTGGGTGCCCGCCGACGGCGGCGGCACACCCGGCGCGGGGCGACCGGACACCCGGCGCTACGACCGGGAGGCGCGGGCTCTGGAGGAGGTCCGCCGGGAGATCGGGGCGGTCCTCCAGGTGCGCCAGGACGCGGAGGCGCGCCTGGCCCGGCTGCGGGACGTGCTGTCGCGGGCCGACCGGACGCTGGCGGAGGCGCGGACGGCACGGGGCGAGGTGCTGGCGAGGATCGCCGCGTCGGAGGTCCCGGCGGTCAGCGGTCCGCCGAGCGCCCTGAAGGAGCAGCTGTCGGCGGCCGCGGACCATCGCAGGCACGGCCGGTGGCACCGCCTCTCCCCGCTGCTGGACACGCTGGAGCGGCGGGCCGACGACGAGCTGGAACGGGCCCGCGCGTCGTTGACGGCGGTGACGGCCCCGCTGGCGGTCCGCGCGGAGTTGCGCGGGCGGCTGGACGCGTACCGGGCGAAGGTGTCCCGGCTGGGGATGGCGGAGGACCCGGTGCTGGCGGAGCGGTACGACGCGGCGCGGCGGGTGCTGTGGAGCGCCCCGTGCGATCTGCGGGTGGCCGAGGAGGCCGTTCTCAGGTTCCAGCGTGCGGCCGCCGAGGCGCCGGCGCCGGGCGGGACGGACGACGGGAGGGACGGGGCATGAGACGGAGCTGTCAGCGGCCGGGGTGCACCGGCGCGTACGAGGACGTGGGCGGGGGCGAGCTGTACTGCGACGAGTGCGGGATGGCGCCGGTGGTCGCGGCCGACGGCTCGCTCTCCTCGCCGCCGACCGGGGTGGCGGCGGGCGGCTCGGCGCGCTCGGGCCGCTCGGGGCGCGGCTCGGTGGGGCCCGGGGCGACGGGCGGCCCGGGGGCGGCGGGTTCGCGTTCCTCGCGCCGGTCGGTGTCGGGGCTGCTGTCGCGGTCGTCGCTGTCGGGCCGGGCTACCTCGCGGTCGGTGTCGGTGCGCAGTTCGGCCTCGGGCAGCTCCTCGCAGCGGGGACGGCTGGGGGCGGGGCTGGTGACGGTCCCGGAGGTGCCGCGGCCCGATCCGCGGACGGCGGTGGCGGCGGACCCGCGGGTGCCCGAGCGCAAGCGGTTCTGCAGCCGGTCGGAGTGCGGGGCGCCGGTGGGGCGTTCGCGCGGGGAGCGGCCGGGCCGCACGGAGGGGTTCTGCACCAAGTGCGGCCACCCGTACTCCTTCGTGCCGAAGCTGCGGGCCGGTGAGGTGGTGCACGGCCAGTACGAGGTGGTGGGCTGCCTGGCGCACGGCGGGCTCGGCTGGGTCTACCTGGCGGTGGACCGGGCGGTCTCGGACCGGTGGGTGGTGCTGAAGGGCCTGCTGGACACCGGCGACCAGGACGCCATGGAGGCGGCCATCTCCGAGCGGCGCTTCCTCGCCGAGATCGAGCACGCCAACATCGTGCGGATCTACAACTTCGTGGAGCACCTGGACCAGCGCACCGGCTCTCTCGACGGCTACATCGTGATGGAGTACGTCGGCGGCAAGTCCCTGAAGGAGCTGGCCAACGAGCGGCGCACCCCGGACGGCCGGCGCGACCCGCTGCCGGTGGAGCAGGCGTGCGCGTACGGCATCGAGGCGCTGGAGGCCCTGGGCCACCTGCACAGCCGGAACCTGCTGTACTGCGACTTCAAGGTCGACAACGCCATCCAGACCGAGGGCCAGCTCAAACTGATCGACATGGGCGCGGTCCGCCGGATGGACGACGAGGAGTCGGCGATCTACGGCACGGTCGGCTACCAGGCCCCCGAGGTCGCCACCCACGGCCCGTCGGTCGCCTCGGACCTGTACACGGTGGCGCGCACCCTGGCCGTCCTCACCTTCGACTTCCAGGGCTACACCAACGTCTACGCCGACAGCCTCCCCGACCCGCGCGACGTCCCGGTCCTCTGGACGTACGAGTCGTTCTACCGGCTGCTGATCCGGGCCACCGACCCCGATCCGACGCGGCGGTTCGCGACGGCGCAGGAGATGGCGGAGCAACTGACCGGGGTGCTGCGGGAGGTGGTGGCGCTCCAGTCGGGGCGGCCGCGTCCGGCGGTCTCCACGCTCTTCGGGCCGGAGCTGCGGGTGACCGACACCGAGGTGGTGCCGGACGACGGGGTGGTGTCGCGGCTCGGCGAGCGGCCGGCCCCGGTCGCCAGGCGGCGCAGGCGGGCCCCGGCCGAGGCGCCGGTGGCGGCTTCCGCGCCGGGTGCGGTCCCGGCGCTGCCCGGGCAGGCGCCGCCGGTGCGGGTGCCGGGGGTGGCGGCCTCGGCGGCCGTACCCTCGCCCCGGACTCCGCCGCTCGCCCCGGGCGCCTCCGTCCCGGCGGGCGCGCCGGACCCGGCGGCGGCCGCGCTGGCCCTGCCGATGCCCCGGGTCGACCCGGGCGACCCGAACGCCGGGTTCCTCGCGGGGCTGGCGGCCGCCGCCCCCGGCGAGCTGCTGGCCGCGCTCGGCCTGGCCACCGTCGACTCGCCGGAGCTGCGGCTGCGCAGGCTGCGGGCCGAGCTGGAGCGGGGCCGGGTGGCGGCCGCCGAGGAGGGGCTGCGGGAGCTGGAGGCGTATGTCCCGGACGACTGGCGGCTGGTCTGGTACCGGGGTGTCACCAGCCTCGCCTCGCGCGACTTCGAGGGGGCGGCGCTCTCCTTCGACGCGCTGTACGACGCCTTCCCCGGCGAACCGGCGCCCAAGCTGGCGCTGGGCCTGTGCGCCGAGGTGCTGGGCCAGTGGGACAACGCCGCCGAGTACTACCGCCTGGTGTGGACGACCGACCCGAGCTTCGTCAGCGCGGCCTTCTCGCTGGCGCGCGTGCGGTGGGCGGCGGGGCTGCGCCAGGAGGCCGCGCGGACCCTGGAGTCGGTTCCGGAAGCCTCCATCCACTACACCGCCGCGCGGGCCGCGGCGATCCGCGCGCGGCTGCGCAGACGCGATCCGACCGAGCCGCTGCTGTCCGACCTGACGGCGTGCGCGGCCCAGTTGGAGGCGTTGGAAGGGCTCGGTCTGGACGCGGTGCGCCGGGAGCGGCTGGCCACCGAGGTGCTGGGAACGGCCCTCGACTGGGTACTCTCGGGTAGCCCGGGGCAGACGCCTGACGGAGCTTCCGGTTCCGGGCCGCGGGCCGGTGGCACGGCCCGTACGGTGCTGCTGGGCAGCGAACTGGACGAGCGCGGCCTCAGATTCGGTCTGGAGCGCGCCTACCGGACCCTGGCCAGACTCGCCCGGCGGGGCGAGGAGCGGATCGAACTGGTGGAGCGGGCCAACCGCTTCCGCCCCCGGACGATGGTGTGATTGATGTCGCGGATTCCCCAACTCTCCGCCTGCCCCAGCTGCGAGGAGCCGCTGGAGCCGGCCGACCACTTCTGCGGGGCGTGCGGGTTCGACCTGTCGTCCGTGCCCGAGCCGCCCCGGGGCCGCCCCGGCGCGGTCTCGCCCGACGGGCCGCCCGCCCAGGGCGTCACGGGCACACCGGTGGCGTGGCCGCCCGCGCCACCGGTCCCGCCGTCGGCCGCGCCCGGCGAGGCCTCGCTGCTGCACCGGGCGGAGGAGCTGCCGGACACGGACGCGGCCGAGGCGCCGCCGGCGGGCGGGCCTGAGGGCTCCTCCGCCGACGCCGTAGTCCCGGCTGCCTCGGCCGACCCGTCCGCCGGGCCCACGTCGCCGGCCGCGCCGGCGCCCGCCGCCCCGGCCGGCCCGCCGGCTCCGGCCGTCCCCGCGGGCACCCCGCCGCCGTCGGCTCCGGCGCCCGCGCCCGGGCCCTGGGGGGCGCCGCCCGCCGCCGGTACGCGGGTTCCCGGCGCCCGGAGCGGCGGGGTCGAGGCCGCCGGGGAGCAGGGCGACTTCGCGCTCCCCGAGCCCGGAGCCGTACCGCCCGCGCCGCCCGTACCGCCCACCCCGCCGGCGCCCGCCGCTCCTCCCGCGCCGCCCAGCGAGGGGCCCCCGACCCTGGTCGACCCGGCGCCCGCTGGCGAGCCCGGGCCCGCCGAGGCGGAGACCGCCGCGGATGCGCCGCTCACCGGGGGCGACACGCCGGCCGACCCGCGGACCACCGTGGCCGGCGGGGCTCCCTCCGGGCGGAAGACCTGTGTGGCGTGCCGGGCCGGGCAGGTGGACGCGGACGGGTACTGCGAGAACTGCGGGCACGCGCAGCCGCGCGAGCGGGACCACATGGAGGAGGAGATCGCGGGGGTCGCGGCGGTCAGCGACCGGGGGCTGCGCCACCACCGCAACGAGGACGCGTTCGCGCTGGCCTCGGCGGCGCTGCCGGACGGTTCGCCCGCCGTGGTGGCGATCGTCTGCGACGGGGTGTCGTCCGCGACCCGCCCCGACGAGGCGTCCCTGGCCGCCTCCCGCGCCGCCAGTGAGTCGCTGGTGACCGCGCTCGGGCAGGGCACGCACCCGCAGACGGCGATGCACGAGGCGATCGTCGCGGCCGCCCGCGCCGTGGACGACCTGGCCGACGAGCGCCCGGCCGACGGGGAGGCGCCCCGTCAGAACGCCCCGGCCTGCACCATCGTCGGCGCCGTCGCGGCGGGCGGGCTGCTGGTGGTCGGGTGGATCGGCGACAGCCGCGTCTACTGGGTGCCGGTGGACCGCGAGGGCCCGGTCGCGCGGCTCACCGAGGATGACTCGTGGGCGGCGCAGATGGTCGCCGCCGGGCTGATGACCGAGGCCGAGGCCCACGCCGACGCGCGGGCTCACGCCATCACCGGCTGGCTCGGCGCCGACGCCTACGAACTCGACCCGCACACCGCCTCGTTCAAGCCGGACCGGCCGGGCGTGGTCGTGGTCTGCAGCGACGGCCTGTGGAACTACGCCGAGTCCGCCGAGGAGATGGCGGCCGCGGTCCCGGCCGACGCCCTCACCCGCCCGCTGCACAGCGCCCAGGTCCTGGTGGGCCACGCGCTGGACGGCGGCGGCCACGACAACGTCACGGTGGCGGTGGTCCCCTTCGACGTGCGGCCCCCGGGGGACGCCTGACAGATCCCGGGCGTGCCGGACATCACGGGCGCCGTACAGGATTCACCTGCCACCCCCTGAGGGCAGGATCGGCCTGACCGGGCCGGGACCGACGGCTCCCGGTGTACGTCATCGACGCTGTCCGCGCGGCCGGGCCGACTCCGGCCGCGCGGTCCCAGGGGGAGACAGATGGCCAACTTCGCCAAACCGGACGTGCCGCGGTTCACCGTGGAGGTCTACCAGAACGAGTTCCTGCCGGCGGGCGGGCGGGACGTCAACGCGATCGTCACCGCCACCGCGACCGGCGGCGGCACCCTCGGCGCCGCGCCCGGGCTCGCCGCCGGGGCGGGGGCGGCCTCGGCGGTGGCGCTGATGGTGGACTGCTCGGGCTCGATGGAGTACCCGTCCTCGAAGATGCGGCACGCCCGGGACGCCACCCGGGCCGCCGTTGACGCCCTGCGCGACGGGACGCGGTTCGCGGTGATCGCCGGGACCCACGTCGCCGAGGAGGTCTACCCGGGCGGCGACCGGCTCGCCACCGCCGACGACCGGACGCGGGCGGAGGCCAAGGAGTCGCTGCTGAATCTGCGGGCGGGCGGCGGCACCGCCATCGGCACCTGGCTGCGGCTGGCCGAGCGGCTCCTCGCCTCGGTCCCCGTCGCCATCCGGCACGGCATCCTCCTCACCGACGGGCGCAACGAGCACGAGGCGCCCGAGGAGCTGCGGGCCGCGCTGGACGCCTGCGCCGGGCGGTTCACCTGTGACGCGCGCGGTGTCGGCACCGACTGGGAAGTGAAAGAGGTCACAGGGATCGCCTCCGCGCTGCTCGGTTCGGCCGACATCGTCGCCGACCCGGCCGGGCTCGCCCCGGACTTCCGGCGGATGATGGAGGCGGCGATGGGCAAGGAGGTCGCCGACGTCTCGCTGCGGCTGTGGACGCCGCAGGGCGCGGAGATCACCTTCGTCAAGCAAGTCGCCCCGACCGTCGCCGACCTGACGGCCCGCCGGACGGACACCGGGCCGCGCGCCGGGGACTACCCGACCGGTTCGTGGGGCGACGAGTCCCGCGACTACCACGTCTGCGTACGGGTGCCCGCGGCCGACGTGGGCCGCGAGATGCTGGCCGCCCGCGTCTCATTGGTCGTGCCGCGGGGCGACGGCGGTGCCACGCCGCTCGCCCAGGGCCTGGTACGGGCGGTGTGGACCGACGACACGGCCGCCTCCACCTCGCTGAACCCGCAGGTCGCGCACTACACCGGACAGGCCGAACTGGCCGAGGCGATCCAGGACGGGCTGGCCGCGCGGAAGGCCGGGGACGTCGACGGGGCGACCGCGAAACTCGGCCGGGCGGTGCAGCTCGCGGGCGCCTCCGGCCACGCCGATACCGCGAAGCTGCTGGCCAAGGTGGTGGACGTGATCGACGAGGCGAACGGTACTGTGCGGCTGAAGGCACGGGTCGAGGACGCCGACGAGATGACCTTGGACACCCGCTCGACGAAGACGGCCCGCCTCCACCAACAGCACCCGCCGGCGCCCCGGCCCGGGACCGGGTGACGTCCCCGGGCCGCCTGAGGGTCCCGGCCGGGCGCCGCCGGTCCCGTCCACCCGGGACGTGACGGCGGGCATTGCCGTCTCCGCGGTCACAGCGGACACTGACGACTGCGGTCGCCGTGCCCGGCGCCCGCGGTGGGCGGCGGTGCCGCGCACACCGAACCACGACGACGACGTGCCCGAGGGCACGGACGCGGCCCCGCGGCCGCCGAAGGAGAGGGGAAAGGCCCGACATGCCGACCTGCCCCAACGGACACCAGTCGGACGCCGACGACTGGTGCGAGGTCTGCGGCCACCGCATGGCCGGCCCGGGTGTGCCTCCGGGGCCGGGCGGTCCCGGAGGCAACGTTCCCCCGCCGCCCCCGCCACCGCCCGCCCCCGGTTACGGCTACCCGCCGCCGGGCCCGGGCCACCAGCCTGGCGGCCCCGGCCCCGGTGGTCCCGGCGGCCCCGGCCCCGGTGGTCCCGGCGGCCCGCAGAGCGGCCCCGGTGGCCCCGGAGGACTGGGCGGCTTCGGCGGCCAGGGCGCTTCTGGCGGCCAGCCGCAGCTCTGCCCCCAGTGCCACACCCCGCGCGTAGCCGCCGAGCCGTTCTGCGAGGAGTGCCGGTGGAACTTCATCACCAACACCGCCACCTCGTACACGCCCGCAGCGCCCCGGCCCCCGGCCGGCGGCCCGCCCGGCGGCTTCGGCACGCCCCCGCAGTCGTACGACTACCAGGGCTCGCGCCCCTCGCAGATGAACCGCCCCGCCGAGCCGCTCAGCCCCGGCTCCCAGCAGGGCCCGCCGCCGGTGATGCCGAGCCAGCCGGGCGTACCGACCGCGTACCCGGCGCCGCCGTACGCGGGCGGGCCCGCTCAGGGTCCGCCGCCGCCTCCGCCGGCGACCGGTGGCGGGGCCTTCCCCGCGCAGGCGCCGCCCGGCGCCGGGCGGACCGGTGCCGGGCAGGACGACGACTGGGTGCTCCCCCCGCCGTCGGCCCCGGCGGGCGGGCCGTCCGGACCGCAGAGTTCCGGGCCGCAGGGGCCGGCGCCGCAGAGACCCGGGGCTTCGGCTCCGGCGACCTGGTCGGTGTCGGTGGGCCCGGACCGCTCCTACTTCATGGCGATGATGCAGCGCAGTGGCCCGGAGGCGTCCGGGCTGAACCTGCCCGCGTACTCGCCGGAGCAGCGCCACAGCCTGGTGGGCAACCAGCTCTCCATCGGGCGGCGGCGCCACTCCACCGGTGACACCCCGGACATCGACCTGTCGGTGCCGCCGGAGGACCCGGGCGTCTCGCACCAGCACGCCATGCTGGTCAAGCAGCCGGACGGCGGCTGGGCGGTGGTGGACCAGAACTCCACCAACGGCACCACCGTCAACGGCGGCGAGGAGCCGATCCAGCCGTACGTCCCGGTTCCGCTCTCCGACGGCGACCGGGTGCACGTCGGCGCCTGGACCACGGTGACCCTGCACCGCGACTGACCGACGCCGCCTCCGGTCCGAAGGCCGCGTCCGCCCCCGCACGGGGGTGGGCGCGGCCTTCGCGTGCGCCGGGCGTCAGACCAGCTCCCAGCGGTACGGCCCCTCGGGGTCGTCGAGCCAGGCGGTCAGGGTGGAGGAGCTGGCGGTGAGGCCGAACCGTTCGCGGACGGGGTGGTTCTCGCGCTGCCACACGTCGAGCGCCTCGGCGGGGCTGAGCCGCCCGGCGGTCAGCGTCAGCAGGAAGCGGAACCGCTCGTTGTTGAGCAGGTGCCGGGCGACGCCTTCGGCCGGGGGGAGCCGGTGTGCGGTGCGGGGCTCGGTGCCGCGCAGGGGGACGAAGTAGGCGGGGGTGGGCAGGAAGCGGCCCTCGGCGTGGTCGGGACCGTGCACGGTGAGGCGGACCAGGCCGGTCCCGAACGGCGTGAGGATCAGCCCGCCGGGCCGGGTCTGCGCCAGCCAGGCGCTGGGCACGGTGTCCAGCGCGCAGGTGGCGAGGACGCGGTCGTACGGCGCGTCGGCGCGGCAGCCGCGGGCGCCGTCGCCGGTGACGACGTGCGGGTGGAGCCCGGCCGCGTCGAGGTGGCGGCGGGCGGAGTCGGTGATGTCCGGGTCGAGGTCGACGGTGGTGACGTGGTCGGAGCCGAGCCGGTGGGCGAGGAGGGCGGCGTTCCAGCCGGTGCCCGCGCCGATCTCCAGGACCTTGTCGCCGTCGCGGACCCGCAGGTCGGCGAGCATCCTGGCCATCAGGGAGGGCTGACTGCTGGAGGAGAGGAGTTCGCCGTCGCGCAGCCGGGTGGCGAGCGGGGTGTCGGTGTAGACCCCGTCGAGCCAGCGCTGCCGCCGCCCGGGGTCGGGGTCCTCCCCCCACATACGCCGCCAGCCGCCCGCCGACGGCGCGTGATAGGTCGGCACGAAGAGATGCCGCGGAACGGCCGTGAACGCCTCCCGCCACTCCGGTTCCCCGTCGAACACCCCCTGATTGGCGATGTCCTGCAACAGCCCGGCCCGAGCCAGGGCCACCGCCTCCTCCCATCTCCCACCGGTCCCCCCACCCTCAGGAGCCTTACGCGGCCCCGGCGGCCCACCACCACCCTGCGTTCCTTGCTGTCCACGCGGATCGGTCATACCCCCACTGTGCTGCGCAGAACAACCAGAGGCCAACACATGCCCCCCACCCCCCCCGACCCCCAGCCCCAGACTCCAGGCCCCAGCCCCCAGGCCGCCACCGACAGCCCACCCCAGACCCCAGGCTCCACCGACAGCCCACCCCAGACCCGCCCCCGGCCCACCCCAAGCCCAGCCGGCGCTTGAGGCCACCCCACCCCAAGCCCGGCCGGCGCTTGAGGCCATCAGTGACCGCACCGGCCAACCGGCGCCACAGCAAAAGACAGCCCGGCCGGCGCGTGAGGCCCCCGGGAGACCTAAGTCCCCAGCCCTCCGCCGGCTCGTCTGCGACGATGGAACCGTGACTAACGACCCGCAGCACGACACGCTTCAGGAGCAGACCTTCTACGAGCAGGTCGGCGGCGAGAAGACCTTCCGGCGCCTGGTGCACCGCTTCTACCAGGGCGTCGCGGAGGACCCGCTGCTGCGGCCGATGTACCCGGAGGAGGACCTCGGGCCGGCCGAGGAGCGGTTCGCCCTCTTCCTGATGCAGTACTGGGGCGGCCCCCGCACCTACAGCGACCAGCGCGGCCACCCCCGGCTGCGGATGCGGCACGCCCCGTTCAAGGTCGACCGGGCCGCGCACGACGCGTGGCTGCGGCACATGCGGGTCGCCCTGGACGAGCTGGGACTCCCCGAGGAGCAGGAGCGGCTCCTGTGGAACTACCTGACGTACGCCGCGGCGTCGATGGTCAACACCGAGGGCTGACCCGCCCTCCGAACGCGTCCCCCCGCATCCCCTCCCCCTGCGTGGGGGATGCTCACATTCCGGCACTCCGTGAACGCATTACGGTCACGATCTGATCAAGTCGTCTGCCGGAGCGTTGTCGCGGCCGCCCCGCGCCGGAGAGGCTTCCCGGCAGACGTGCGGGACGGCAGCGGGGTGCGGGGGCGGCCTCCCCACGCAGGGGATTCGGGGGACGGTTCGTGACCAGGTTCGTACTGCTGCGGCTGCGCGCGCACCGGCTGCTGCTGTCCGCGGCACTGCTCGCCGTCCTGCTCACCGCCTCCGTACTGGCCGCCCTCACCGCTTTCTCCGGATCGGTCGGCGAGGCAGCCCTGCGCCACACCCTCGATCACCGGGCCGCCGCCGACGCGGCCCTGGTCGTCCACGGCGAGCCGGAGCCCGAGGCCCGCGAGGCCGCCGATCGGGCCGTCGCCGAGGGGGCCCGCCGCACCTTCGGCGGGCTGCCGGTGACCGTACGCACCCTGCCGCGCTCGGCCACGTACGCGCTGCCCGGGGCGCGGGCGGGCGAGGAGCCGTCGCTCACCCATCTCGCCGCTCTCGACCGCTCGCAGCTGCGGCTCGCCGCCGGGAGCTGGCCCGCCGACGGCGGCGCCGGGACCAAGGCCGACCCGCTGCGGGTGGCGCTGCCGGAGAGTGCCGCCGCCGCGCTGAAGCTGGCGCCGGGCGGCGAGCCGCTGACGCTGGCCGACCGGACCGCCGACCGCACCCTGACCGTCGAGATCACCGGCCTGTACCGGCCCGCCGACACCTCGGCGCCGTACTGGCTCCTGGACGAGCTGGGCGGGCGCGGCCTGCGCACCGTCGACTTCACCACCTACGGGCCGCTGCTGACCGGGCCGAAGGCGCTCGCCGCGCCCCGGGTCGCGCCCGGCCCCACCGGCTGGCTCGCCACCGCCGACCACTCCACCCTCGACACCGACCGCTCCGCCGTCCTGGCCAGGACGGCGACCGCCGAGGCCGCCCGCCTCGCGAAGAACCCCGCGCTCGGGGCCGGCGCCTCGGCCGAGACGGGGCTGCCGCAGGTGCTGGAGCGCTCCGAGCGGGCCCTGACCGTCTCGCGCACCACGCTGCTGGTCGTCGCCCTCCAACTGGTCCTGCTCGCCGGGTACGCGCTGCTGCTGGTCGCCCGGCTGCTGAGCACCGAACGCGCCGGGGAGACCGGGCTGCTGCTGGCCCGCGGCGCCTCGCGCCGCCGGGTCGCCGCGCTCGCCGCCGTGGAGGCGCTGCTGCTGGCGCTGCCCGCCGTCGTCCTCGCGCCGCTGCTCGCCGGGCCCCTCACCGACCTGATGGCCGGGCAGGGCGCGCTGGAGCGGATCGGACTGCGGCTGGACACCTCGCCGACCCCGGCCGTCTGGCTGGTGGCCGCCGCGACCGCGCTGGGCTGCGCCCTCGCCGTCGTCGCCCCGGCGCTCTCCGCCGCCTCCGGCCAGGACGCGGCCGGCGGCCGCACCGGCGCGCTGCCGGGCTGGGTCAAGGCGGGCGCGGACGTGGCGCTGCTGGCCGTCGCGGGCGCGGCGTACTGGCAGTTGGACCGTCGGACCGCCCCGGACGAAGGAGCGTCGGGCGTCGACCCGCTGCTGGTCGCGGCCCCCGCCCTCGCCCTGCTCGCCGGAACCGTCCTCACCCTGCGCCTGCTGCCGCCGGTGGCCGGGCTCGCCGAGCGCCGCGCCGCCAAGGGCCGGGGTCTGCCGGGCGCGCTCGCCGGGTGGCAGCTCAGCCGCCGCCCGCTGCGCGGCGCGGGCCCGGTGCTGCTGCTGGTCCTCGCCATGGCGATGGGCATGCTCGCCATCGGCCAGGGCGCCACCTGGGAACGGTCCCAGCGCGACCAGGCCGACTTCGCCGCGGGCGCCCAGGTCCGGGTGGCGGGCGGCCGGATACCGGAGGCCGACCGCGGCTGGGTGTACGGCGGCCTGGACGGCGTACGCGACACCGCACCGGTGCTGCGCTCCACCATGGACCTGGCCGCCGACCGGACGGCGTCCGTCCTCGCGGTCGACGCCGAGTTCGCCGGGGAGGCGCTGCTGCTCCGCGAGGACCTCGGCGACCGGGAGAAGGTCGCCCGGCTGCTCCGCCCGGCGCCGGTCGCCCCGGCCGGGGTGCCGCTGCCCGAGGAGACCGGACGGGCGGTGCTGACGACGCGGCTCAAGGCGGCCGGCGGGGACCACGGGGAGCCGCTGGCGCCGCGGCTGACGGTGGTGGTCGAGGACCGGTTCGGCTCCCGCCACCTGGTCCACACCGGGCCGCTGCCCGCCGACGGGGAACGCCGCGAGGTGGCGGTACCGCTCGCCACGGAGGCCCGGGGCAAGGGTGCGCGGAGCGCCGCCGCGCCCTTCACCGTCACCGAGGTGCGGCTCCAGGTCGACCAGCCCGCCGAGCGCGGGCAGGACCACGAACTGACCGTCGAGGAGATCCGTGCCGTGCCCGTGGGCGCGGACGGGCGGGGCACGGCGGTGCCGCTGCCGGACGGCTTCGCCTGGGAGGGCCACCGCGACACCGGCGGGACGGAACCGGAGGACGGCGACGGACCCCCGCCGCTCACCCCGCTCGCCCCCGCCACCACCGCGGACACCCCGCTGCGCGTCACCTACGAAACGGGCGTGGCCCCGGCGGCCTCGGACTCCTACTTCGCACGGGAGGAGGCGGGCGGCGTCGACATCACGGTCGGCGCGAAGCGGCCGGAACCACCGCCGCTGACCGCCGTGGCCACCCCGCGCTTCCTCGCCTCCAGCGGCGCGCGGACCGGGTCCGTGGTCGACGTCCCCCTGGGCGCCGAGACAGTGAGCGCCAAGATCACGGGGACCGTCGAGGCGCTGCCCACCACGGGCGCGGGCGACCGTACGTCCGGCGGCGGCGACGGCGGCGCGCTCCTGCTGGACCTGGCGGCGGTCAACGCCGCCCTGCACGACACCGGCGCCACCGCCCCCGTCCCCGGGGAGTGGTGGCTGCGGACCGCGCCCGGTGACGCGGCGAAGGCCGCCGCCGCCCTCGCCGCCCGGCCCGACACCGACCCGGAGCAGATCACCGACCGGCAGGCCATCGGCGAGCGGCTCCGCGACGACCCGCTCGGCGCCGGGCCGCAGGCCGCGCTGCTCGCCGTCGCCGTGGTCGCGGCCGCCCTCGCCGCCGTCGGCTTCGCCGTCAGCGCCGCCGGGTCGCTGCGCGAACGCGGCGCCGAACTCTCCGTGCTGCGGGCACTCGGCGCGCCCCGCCGCCAGCTCGCCCGGCTGATCGCCATCGAGCAGGCGGTGCTGATCGGCATCGCCCTGCTGGTGGGCCCCCTGCTGGGCGCGGTCCTGGCCCGCGCCGTGGTGCCCCTGGTCGTCCTCACCGGGGAGGCGACCCGCCCCCTCCCCGAGGTCCTGGTCGAGCTCCCCGTCGGCCGGCTCATCGCCCTGCTCGCCGGAGTCGTCGCCGTCCCCCTGCTGATCGTCGCCGCGCTCGCCCTCCGCCGGGGCGACCCGACCGTGACCCTGCGCCACGAGGGAGGCCGCTGACATGGCCGCACGATCAGCCGCCCCCTGGATACGCACCCGGCTGCGCGCCGCCCCGCTCCAGGCGCTCTCCCTCGCCGTCCTGGTCCTCGTCACGGCGTTCCTCGCCGGGGTCCTGCCGCGTGCCGTGGAGGACGCCGAGTCCGCCGGGCTGCGGCACGCGCTGCTCGGCGCCGGGCCGAACGGCGGGGCCGTCGAGGTGGTGGGCAGCCCGCCCGGCCCCCACCGGGCGACCGAGCTGCGCGAGGAGGCGGCCCGGGTGGAGACCCTGCGCGAAGTCGGCGAGGAGATCGACGCGCTCCTCCCGGCACCGCTGACCGCCGCGCCGGACCAGGGGTCGCTGGGGCTCCAGCTCTCCGGCTCGCTCCCCTCGGAGGACCCCGGCCTCCCCCGGCCCGACGGGCTCCCGCCGCGCTTCCTGGTCGCCGCCCAGGACGGCCTGGAATCCCACGCCCGGCTGGTCGCCGGGGCCTGGCCCCGGGGCGAGGACGTTCGCGCAGCCGACCGGAGCGCCGAGGCCGCGGTCACCCGCGCCACCGCCGAGGCCCTGCGGCTGAAGCCGGGCTCGGTCGTGCACCTGCCCGCGGTGCAGGGCCCGGACCGCGCCGTGCGGATCACCGGGATCGTGGAGCCCCGCGCCCCGCAGACCCCGTACTGGGCGCACACCGAGGTCCTGCGCACCCCCGGACTCCTCGAAGCCCCCGGCGGCAGCCCCTTCAGCACCCAGTACTACTGGCACGCCGCCCTGCTGCTGGCCCCCGACGCGGGCCCGTTCCTGTACGGCCTGGACCCGCTCCCCCAGGCGTACTGGCGGATCAGCCCCGACACCACCGGGCTCACCGCGCGGGACATACCGGCGCTCCAGGCGGGGCTGGCCTCGCTCGAGGGCGGGCCGCTCCTGTCCCGGCTGCGGACCGTGGTCTCCTCCGACGCCGAGGTCAGCACCGGTCTCGACGGAGCGGTGGACGGCCACGCCCGGCTCAGCCGGGCGGTCTCCTCGGTGACCGCCGTCGCCGTCGTCGGGGCCGGCGCGGTCGCCGGGGTGGTGCTGCTGATGGCGCAGGCGCTGACCGCCACCCGACGGCGCGCCGAGCTGACCCTGCTGCGCGCCCGGGGCGCCTCGGTCGCCGGACTGGCGGGCCGACTGCTCGCCGAGACCGCCGTGGTGGCGCTCCCGGCGGCCGCCGCCGGGCAGGCGCTGGCCTGGCTGCTGCTCCCCGAGGCCCGCGCCTGGCCCTCGCTGGCCGCCTCCGCGGCGGTCGCCGCGACCGCCTGCCTGGCCCTGCCGGTCCGCGCCGCCCTCGCCCACCGCACGTCCCGTGTCCACGAGGTTCGCGGTGACCTCGTCCTCACCCGCCCCTCCCGGCGCCGCACCGTCGCGGAACTCTCCCTGCTGGTGCTCGCCGCCGGCGCGGTGCTCGCGCTGCGCGGCGGGGGTACGGAGGCGGGCGGGCCGCTGGTCGCCGCCGCGCCGGTGCTGGTCGCGGTGATCGCCGCGCTGGTCCTGGCCCGGCTCTACCCGCTGCCGCTGCGGCTCGCGTTGCGCCCGCTCGCCCGGATGCGGGGCGCCCTCGGCTTCCTCGCCGTGGCCCGCACCGGGCGCGGCTCACCGGCGCAGGTGCTGCCGCTGCTCGCGGTACTCGTCGCGCTGACCACGGCGGCCTTCGGCGGGGCGGTGCTCGCCGGGATCGGCGACGCCCGGGACCGGGTCGCGCTCCTCGCCACCGGCGCCGACGCCCGCGTCGAACGGAGCCGGGCGCCCCTGCCCGACGGGTTCGCCGACAAGGTCGCCGACATGGACGGCGTACGCCACGTGGCCACCGCCCACCTCGACTACAGCATGGCCCTGCCCGACGGGACGACGGCGGCGATGGCCGTGGTCGAGCCCGACGCGTACGCGCGGCTGGCGCGGGAGACCGGGCTCGGCGCCTTCGACCCGGAGGTGCTGCGCACGGCGCCGCCCGGCGCGGCCCCCACCGAGAGGTCCGGGCCGGTCCTCTCGGCCATCGCCTCGCCGAAGACGGCCGAGCTGCTGGGGAAGGAACGGCACCGTTGGGGCGGGCCGCTCGGCCGGTTCACCCTCCAGGTCACCGCGGTGCGCGACACCACGCCCGCCCTGCCCGACCAGGAGTTCCTGCTGGTCGACGGGGAGAGCCTGCCGAAGGCGCTGCCGACCGTCGTCCTCGCCACCGGCTCCGGCCTGGACGAGGCCGCGCTGAAGAAGGCGGCGGGCTCCGCCGGCGAGCACACCGAGCTGACCCTGCGTGCCGCCGAACGCGCCGCGCTCACCGACTCGCCGCTCCAGTCCGGCGCCGAACGCCTCTACCTGGGCGCGGTGGTGGCCGGGGTCGGCTTCGCCGCCCTCGCCGTGCTGCTGGCGCTGCTCCAGTCCGCGTCCGAGCGGACGGCGCTGCTGGCCCGGCTACGCACGATGGGACTGAGCGCGCGGCAGGGCAGGCGGCTGCTGATCCTGGAGTCGCTGCCGCAGGCGGTGCCGGCGGCGGTCGGCTGCGTGCTGGTCGGCCGGGCCGCCGTCGCGCTGATGGCCGACGGGGTGAGCCTGGAGCTGCTCGCCCTGCCCCCCGGGACGGACGCGGCGCAGGCCGTGCAGCTGCGGGCCGACGCCTGGTCGCTGCTGCTGCCGGCCGCCGGGAGCGTCCTGCTGACCGTGGCGGTGGCCGCCGCCCAGGCCTGGTGGACCGCGCGCCGCACGGCGGCGACCGAGCTGCGGGCGGGGGACGGCCGGTGACGGCCCGCCCCGGCCTCGCGGCCCCTTCGCACCGGGCCCTCCCTTCACTCCGTACGGCACCCAAGGCGGGAGTTCGACCATGACCCACTCCACGGAAACCGGGCCCGGCGACGGCGGTGCGCGGCAGGGGGCCGGGGGCGACGTGTCGCTGGCCGACCTGGAGGCGCGGGCCGCGGCGCGGCGCGACCGTCCGGCGTACGGGCACGACGCGCTGATCACCTGCGACCGGCTGGTGCGGATCTTCTCCGCCGACGGCGTGGAGGTGCAGGCGCTCCAGGGGCTGGACCTGCTGGTGCGCGAGGGCGAGCTGATGGCACTGGTGGGTGCCTCGGGCAGCGGCAAGTCGACGCTGATGAACATCCTCGCCGGGCTGGACGAGCCGAGCGCCGGGGCGGCATCCGTGGCCGGGTGCGACCTGCTGGCGATGGGCGCGAAGGAGCGGCTGCGCTACCGCAGGGAAGTGGTCGGCTTCGTCTGGCAGCAGACCGGCCGGAACCTGCTGCCGTACCTGACGGCGGCGCAGAACGTGTCGTTGCCGATGCAGTTGCGCGGCGGCGCCCGCAAGCGCGCGGGCCGCGCCCAGGAGCTGCTGGACCTGCTCGGCGTCGGGCAGTGCCGGGACCGGCGTCCGCACCAGATGTCCGGGGGCCAGCAGCAGCGGGTGGCGCTCGCCGTGGCCCTCGCCAACGAACCCGCGGTCCTCCTCGCCGACGAGCCGACCGGCGAACTCGACTCGCACACCGCCGAGGAGATCTTCGCCGCGTTCCGCACCGCCAACGAGGAGCTGGGCACCACCATCGTCATCGTCACCCACGACCAGGCGGTCGCCTCGGAGGTGCGCCGGACCGTCGCCATCCGCGACGGCCGGACCTCCACGGAGGTGCTGCGCCGCACCGAGGTGGACGCGGCCACCGGCCAGGAGGCGGTGGTGGCCCGGGAGTACGCGATGCTCGACCGGGCCGGGCGGCTCCAGCTGCCCGCCGACCACGTCGCGGAGCTGGGCCTGCGCGACCGGGTGCTGCTGGAGCTGGAGAGCGACCACCTCGGGGTGTGGCCGGACCCGGAGCAGCGGGAGGGCTGACGGGGCCCGGCCCCGGTCGCCCCGGCCGTCGCCCGCTCAGGTGCCGGTGGACTCGACCGGCTGGCGCAGGATGGTGCGCAGACGGGAAGGGGCGGTGCGGCGGGCGTCCGAGAGGTGGATCTCGTGGTGGGTACCGCGGGGTCTCAGGCTGTGGCCGGGCAGGTACTCGTCGTGCGTGCGGGCGATGGTGGGGGCCTCTTCATGGCGGGCACGTCGACCCGCTCGAAACTCTGCTTCGCGGTGCAGAGGTTCCGCAGTTCCCGCTTCACGTCGTAGTTCTGCATGGAGAAGCGGCTCCCGGGAGGGGACGGGCGGCGGTGAGCGGGCGGGCGTCACCGCGCGGGCCCTCAGGATGCCACGCGTCCGTCCTCTGCGAGGTGAGCCGAGGGGCCGCCCTGCCGGGCGTCAGCGGACGCTGACCCCGAAGGCGCCGAGGCCGGCGCGGCGGACCGCGACCGAGCCGTAGGGCGTGCGCAGCCGCAGCCACGCGCCCGCCGACCGCAGGGCGAACGGCTCCGGGGAGTCGTCCCCGGCGGCGGAACCGGCGGAGACGCGGACCGGGGCGGGACGCAGGAAGCCCATGGCGTGGGCGGCGTGCGCGGCGCGGACCGGCAGGGCGGTGTCGCCGAGCGGCCGGGACCAGATGTCGTGGCCGATCGCGTCGAGGGCGCTTCGGGTCCGCTCCTGGGGCGCCAGCGCCTCGGTGCGGGCGCGGAACTCGGCGACGACGCCCGCGACCACCGACCGGACCGCGTCGGGGGCGGGCAGGCCCGGCTCGGGCCGCCAGCCGGTGCGGGGCGGCAGCACCCCGGCCCAGGGCGGGCCGGTGACCGCCGCCGGGACGCCGAAGGGCGCGCCGGGCTCGGGCTCGGCGTGGACCAGTTCCAGCAGCTCACCGGCGGAGACGGTGCGGTCCAGGCTCTGCGGGGCGTCGTCCAGCAGGACGGTGCGGACCGCCAGCACCTCGAAGGAGGCGGGGCGGCCGAAGACCGCCAGCCGCTCCCCGGTGAGCTGGAGGCGGACGGCGGCGGCCTTGTCGTAGTGGACCAGGCGGCGCAGGAAGGCGGCCAGGTCGGCCGCCTCCCCGCGGTCCGCCGGGCGCAGGGGTGCCGTACTCACGCGGTACGCGCCCCCGGCACGCCCGCCTCCTCGGCGCCGGGCTCCTCCGGGAGGTACTTCTCCAGGAAGTGGCGCTCCTCTTCGGTGATGCGGCGCGGGCGCTGCGTCCGGAAGTCGTAGGGGACGACGACGGTCGAGGCGCGGACGTAGACGGTGCCCGGTCCTTCCTCGGTGTCGGGGTCCTTGACCTCGTAGGCGATGGTCAGCGAGGCGCCGCGGATGCTGGTCACCCACGATTCGACCAGCACCGGTTCGTGCCGGTGGACGAGGGGGCGCTTGTAGTCGATCTCGTGGCGAGCGACGACGGAGCCGCCGGAGAACGACGTGCTGCCGTTCCCCGGCGCCAGCCGGAACATGAAGTCGATCCGCGCCTCTTCCAGGTACCGCAGGAAGACGACGTTGTTGACGTGCCCGAAGGCGTCCATGTCCGACCAGCGCAGGGGGCAGCGGTAGAGGTGGCGGGCCACGCTGGTCAGCTCCGGGTCAGCTTCTTGTAGGTGGCACGGTGCGGACGGGCCGCGTCGGCACCGAGCCGCTCCACCTTGTTCTTCTCGTACGACTCGAAGTTGCCCTCAAACCAGAACCACTTGGAGTTGCCCTCGTACGCCAGGATGTGCGTGGCGACGCGGTCCAGGAACCACCGGTCGTGGGAGACGACCACGGCGCAGCCGGGGAACTCCAGCAGGGCGTTCTCCAGCGAGGAGAGGGTCTCGACGTCCAGGTCGTTGGTGGGCTCGTCGAGGAGGAGGAGGTTGCCGCCCTGCTTGAGGGTGAGCGCGAGGTTGAGGCGGTTGCGCTCACCGCCGGAGAGGACGCCGGCGGGCTTCTGCTGGTCCGGGCCCTTGAAGCCGAAGGCGGAGACGTAGGCGCGGGAGGGCATCTCGACCTGGCCGACGTTGATGTAGTCGAGCTCGTCGGAGACGACGGCCCACAGCGTCTTCTTCGGGTCGATGCTGGCGCGGCTCTGGTCGACGTAGCTGATCTTGACGCTGTCGCCGACCTTGATGGAACCGGAGTCCGCTTCCTCCAGGCCCTGGATCATCTTGAAGAGCGTGGTCTTGCCGGCGCCGTTCGGGCCGATGACGCCGACGATGCCGTTGCGCGGGAGGGTGAAGGAGAGGTCGTCGATGAGGACCTTGTCACCGAAGGCCTTGCTGAGGTGCTCGACCTCCACCACGACGCTGCCCAGGCGGGGGCCCGGCGGGATCTGGATCTCCTCGAAGTCCAGCTTCCGCATCTTGTCGGCCTCGGCCGCCATCTCCTCGTACCGGGCGAGGCGGGCCTTGGACTTGGCCTGGCGGCCCTTGGCGTTGGAGCGGACCCACTCCAGTTCGTCCTTGAGGCGCTTGGCGCGCTTGGCGTCCTTCTGCCCCTCGACCTTGAGACGGGTCTGCTTGGTCTCCAGATACGTGGAGTAGTTGCCCTCGTAGCCGATGGCGCGGCCGCGGTCGAGCTCCATGATCCAGCCCGCGACGTTGTCCAGGAAGTACCGGTCGTGGGTGATGGCGACGACGGTGCCCGGGTACTGGGCGAGGTGCTGCTCCAGCCAGTTCACCGACTCGGCGTCCAGGTGGTTGGTGGGCTCGTCGAGGAGGAGCAGGTCGGGCGCCTCCAGGAGGAGCTTGCAGAGCGCCACACGGCGCTTCTCGCCACCGGAGAGGTTGGTGACGGCCGAGTCGCCGGGCGGGCAGCCCAGGGCGTCCATGGCCTGCTCCAGCTGGGCGTCGAGGTCCCAGGCGTTGGCGTGGTCGAGCTCCTCCTGGAGCTTGCCCATCTCCTCCAGCAGCGCGTCGGAGTAGTCCGTCGCCATCTGCTCGGCGATCTCGTTGAACCGGTCGAGCTTGCCCTTGGTCTCGGCGACGCCCTGCTGGACGTTCTCCATGACCGTCTTGGTCTCGTCGAGCGGCGGCTCCTGGAGGAGGATGCCGACGGTGTATCCGGGGGAGAGGAACGCGTCGCCGTTCGACGGCTGCTCCAGGCCGGCCATGATCTTCAGCACCGTGGACTTACCGGCACCGTTGGGCCCGACGACGCCGATCTTCGCGCCGGGGATGAAACTCAGCGTGACGTCGTCGAGGATCACCTTGTCGCCGTGCGCTTTACGCGCCTTGCGCATGGTGTAGATGTACTCAGCCAAGAGAAACCGTCCGGCAGTCTGGATCAGGCGTGTGGGTGGTCAGCTCCGCCGTGTGGGCAGATACACCCATCTTGCCGCACGGGCGCCGCACGGCGAAAACGGGTATCACAGGGGGCTCGCGGTACGACGGCGGCCCGGGGCACCGGTGGGCCGCCGGAGGGCGGCCCGGACGTGCGGAACGCCGGGGCCCGTCGGGTGGACGGGCCCCGGCGCCGGGGCGCGGAACCCAGGTCAGGGCAGGGTCCCGCGATGTCCGCCGGTCGCCGGGGCGCCGGCGGACACCAGGTGGCGCTGGCGCGCCGGGATCGGTCAGCTCTCGGCGGAGACCTTCTTACGGCGGAGCAGGAAGACGGTCGCGCCACCGATCACCACGAGGGCGACGGCGATGCCGCCGATGACCGGGGTGGCGCTGGAGCCGCCGGTGGCGGCCAGGTCCTGGCCGTCGCCGCCGGCCGGGGTGCTGCCCGCCGAGGCGGGGCTGGGCTCGCTGGACGGCTGGGCGCCACCACCGGCTCCGGTCTCACCGGCGGTCTTGCAGTCGAGGACCCCGGTGACGCGCTTCTCGAAGCCGTTCGGACCCGTGATGGTGAAGTCGTACGCCTGGTCCTCCTTGAGGGGAACCGTGACGGTCTGCGTCTTGCCCGCGGCGATGGTGTGCTTGGCGCCCATCAGCTCGAAGGTGAAGTCCTCGTCACCCTGGTTGGAGGCGGTGAGGTCGATGCCCGAGGCGGAGCAGTTCTTCTCGGCGGAGAGCGCCGGGATCGGGCCCTTGCCCGCCCAGTGCGCGGTGGCCGTCGCGGAGACGGTCGACTCGCTGGAGCCGGCCAGGATCTGGGTCTGGCTCTTGGTCTCCGAGGCGAAGGCGCGGCCGACCGGGACGGTCGTGGAGGCCTGCACGGTCAGGGCGGCGCTGCCGCTCTGCTCGGCCCCCTCCTCGGCGGCGGGCACGTCGAAGAAGAGGCGGCTGCCGTCGGCGGCCTCGGTGACGGGCTTGCCCGCCTCGTCGACGACGGTGACCCCGGCGGCGGCGTCGGCCGGGCCGGTGACGCTCACGCTGTCGGCGTCGGTGTGGACGGTGACCGGGCCGAGCTTCTCCCCGGCCTTGCCGGAGACGGCCGGCGGGTCGAGCGTGAGGGAGGCCTTCGGCTCAGCCAGCGCCTGGGCGCTCTTCTCCAGGTAGTCGGCGAGCTTCTCGGCGGCCGGGTCGAGCGCCTCGACGTCGGCGCCGTCCGAGTAGCGCCAGATGGCCACCTGGGTGCCGGCGGCGGCGGTCTTCTCGGTCAGCGACCCCGCGCCGGCCTTGGCGGCCAGGTCCGCGAGGTCGTTGACCTGCGGGTAGGAGTTCTGGAGGATCCAGCGGATCTTCCCGGCGTCCTGGTTGGAGTTGAGGGAGGTCGCGTCCCAGCCGGTCTCCCGGTACTTGGCCTCCTTCTGCGTGGGGTTGTGTATGTCGATGCAGTACGTCTGGAGCGAGCCGCCGCCGTCGACCACCATCTCGAAGAGTCCGGCGGACACCTTCTGGTCGCCACCCTGGCCGTGGATGACGGCCTGGTCGTAGGTCTTCAGTCCGCTCAGCGTGGCCGACGCGCCACCGGGGTGCCCGGCCGCCGCCTCATCGGCCACCGCGGTGCCGGCTCCGGTCAGGACACCCGCCGCGACCAGGCCCGACGCCAGGGTCGCCGCCGTCAGGCGTGAAACAGCCCGACTTCTAACAGAAAACATGCAATTCCCCTCCGGGCAGGACGCGTTCACGAGGGGGGAAGTCGTCCCGCCAGCAGAATCAAGTGCCCCGTGAGCTATGCCGGGCATCTTATGGAGGCGAAAGCGGGCCCTTGCCCACGAGAGCGCTCGGCCAATCGATCCGCGTCGTAATCGTTATTGCCGGGCCGTCAGAAGTCGGCGGAATGACGCGCAATGAAGGCATAGACGGCTCTTGGGGAGGGGGCGGGGGTTGTTGGGTGTATGGGGCAGCGACGGGGGTGGCGGGGCTGCCGTCCCGGGGGCCCTCCCCCCTCCCCCCTGCCCTCCCCCCCTCCCCTCCCCGAGCCACCGGCACCGCCACCCGCCACCCACCACCCGCCACCCGGCACGCCCGTCATCCTGTTCCCGTACACCGCCGACAGGCTGAGTGACGGGGTCAGGCGCGGCGGCGTCAGAAGCACCATGTGCCAGGTGCCAGGTGCCAGGCGGCAGGTGTCAGAGGCGAGTGTCAGAAACGACGGGTATCAGAGGGCGACCGACATCACGCACCCCCGGTATCAGAAACACCCGGCGCCGGAGGAAGCGCACCAACGTCAGGCCCGGTCTCCCCGTCACTCCGGACACCGGTGTCCGGCTCAGCTTTCGCCCTGCCTCGCTTCCTGGTGCCCGCCTGGCCCTTCGACGTGGCCCGCCCCCGCCGGCGCCCCTCGACCTCCGCTTCGGCTCCTGCCACCACCATCGGGCCGACGTCAGCCTGATCTCTCGTAGCCGTAGCCGTAGCCGTAGCCGTGGCCGTGTCCACGCCTCCGCCCTCGCCCCCATCCGCTTCCCCGTCCCCGTCCGCCCCCGCCGAGGCAGTCCCCCCGCCCCGCGCACCCCATTCCCCTCCGGCCGCCACCCCGCTCGCGCTCCAGTCGGGCTCGGTCACGGGCCGCGTCGACTCTGTCGCGCCTCCCTCGTCAGGCGCCCCTCCCCCGTCAGGAAAGCCGCTGTCCCCGCCTCCCGCCGCCCGCTGCGCCGCCGAGGCCGAGCGGGTGTCCTGGGTCCCGTTGGTGGCGGGCCAGGTGCCGGTGGGCCTGCGGACGCGGCGGAAGGCGGCCGTGCCCCGGTTCAGGTCGTGGCCGACCGAGGCGGCGTCGATCTCGGCGGTGGTCCACTGCTGCCCGCCGCGCTCGGTCTCGCGGACCCGCAGGCGGCCCTGGACGATGACGGGCTCCCCCACGGTGATCGAGGCCGTGACGTTGGAGGCGAGCTGCCGGGTGGTCCAGACGGTGAAGAAGCTGGTCGGCCCGTCGGACCAGCCCTGCCGCTGCCGGTCCCAGCGGCGCGGGGTGGCCGCCATCCGGAAACGGGCCATCGGGCCCTGGGCCGATTCCCGGTAGACCGGGGTGGTCGCCACGTTGCCGACCACGGTCACCATCGTCTCGTTCATGCTCATCCACTCCCCGCCAGGTGTGGCGGGAGGCCGCGCGGACCGCCCGCGCCGTCACCTGCCCACCGGTGCGCGGAGCCGCCCCGGAAGGGGGCCGCCCGCGCACCGCCCACTCTGGCCGGGCCGCGAGCACCCCGCCCCGGCCTGTGGGTTACCGGCCGGTTGTGGACAACTCCGCCACCCGGCCCACGCCCCGGCTCCCCGCCGGCCCCCGCGCACTGCCGAGCGCGGACGTCCCGCCCCCGGAACGCGCCGCTCCCCCTGCCCCGCCCACCGGATCGAGCACCCGCGCGTACTGCTCCCGTACCTCCCGGTACCGCAGCAGCTCCGCCGCCACCGGGTCGAGCACCCGGGCGCGCCCGCACCCGGCCGCCGCGTCCCGCAGCACCCGTTCGGCCTCCGCCCCGTACCGCCGGGCCGGTCCCCGGGCGGCCAGCCTGCTGCCGTACTCGACGCACGGACCGCCGACGATGCCGGCCAGCATCAGCAGGACCGGCGGGAGGAGGTCGGGGGTGAACAGCCCCAGGACCTGGCCCAGCAGCCAGATCCCGCCGACCACCTGGAGGAGCGTCATCGACACCTGGGCGAGCACCGCCACGGGCCACCACCCCGGCCGGGGCGGGCGGGTCAGTGCCGCCTCGGGCGCGACCAGCCCGTCCAGCGCCTCGGGCAGCCCCTCGGCGCCCCGCCCTGCGGCCTCCCGCACGGCGCACGCCCACGGGGCGGGCAGCCCCCACGCGGCCTCGTCGGCGACGACGCGGACCGCCTGCTCGACGCGCTGGCGCGCCGTGGTCGCCTCGTCCTCGGGGGCGTCGCCGGGCGGCCGCTCCCCGGGCTGGGGCGCGCGGCGGGTCTCGTACCAGCGCCATAGGCGCAGCCACGGGGTGCCGCAGGCGCGTCCGGCGTTGCGGCGCCAAGCGCGTTCGGCGGCCTGGCCGGCGGCGGCGGCGCCGACGGCCTCGGCGAGGCGGTCGGCGAACTGTTCGCGGGCCTCCTCGCTGAGGCCGACCCGGCCGGTCGGGACGTAGACGGGGCGGAGCCGGTCGGCGGCCGCGTCGAGGTCGGCGCCGATGCGGCGGGCGGCGGCGCGGCGCTCGGAGGTGAGCTGGCCGAGGCAGTCGCGGAGTTCGCCGACGCCGTCGCCGGTGAGGGCGGAGAGCGCGAGGACGGTGGCGCCCGGTTCGCCGTGCTCGCCGAGGGCGATGCCGTCCTCGTCCAGGAGGCGGCGCAGGTCGTCCAGGACCTGGTCGGTGGCGTCCTCGGGGAGCCGGTCGACCTGGTTGAGGACGACGAGGGTGACCTCGGCGTACCCGGCCATCGGCCGCAGGTATCGCTCGTGGAGGAGGGCGTCCCCGTACTTCTCCGGGTCGACCACCCAGATCACCGCGTCCACGTGGGCGAGGATGCGGTCGACGTGGGCGCGGTGCTCGACGGCGGCCGAGTCGTGGTCGGGCAGGTCGATGAGGACCAGGCCGTCGAGGGCGCCGGGGCCGTCGGGGCCCTGGACGGGGCGGCGGCGCAGGCGGCCGGGGATCTCCAGGCGGTCCAGGAGCCCGGCGGCGCCGTCGGCCCAACTGCACGCCAGCGCCGCCGAGGTGGTGGGGCGGCGGACGCCGGTGTCCGAGATGGTCACTCCGGCGAGGGCGTTGAAGAGTGTGGACTTGCCGCTTCCGGTGGCTCCGGCGAGGGCGACGACGGTGTGCCGGCGGGAGAGGCGGCGCCGTGCGGCGGCGTCGTCCAGGACCCGCCCGGCCTCGGCCAGGGTCTCGGCGTCGACGCGTGGCCGGGAGAGCCCGGTCAGCTCGCGCAGGGCGTCCAGACGCGCCGTCAGGTCGTCGTCGCCGTCGCTGTCACCCGCCGTTCCCGAGGTGTACGGCCCGGGGAAGGCGGACCTCACCGGCTGCCCGGGCCCGGCCGCCGCGGCGGCACGCCGGGCGATGAGCCCGTCGTCCCAGGCGCCGGCCCCGGCGGCGGGGGCCGTCTCGGGCCGGGGCGGGACCGCGTGGGGCGGGGTCGCGGGCGCGGCCTTCTCTGCGCGCCCGGCGCGCTCTGCCTTCTTGGCGTCCGCTGCGTTCCTGACGTTCTCGGCGGTGCTGGTCACCGTCACCTCTCCTTCTGAAGGACCGACAGTGCGGCGATGAGTTCGGCCTGTGGCTCGGGATGGACGCCGAGGCTCTCGACGGCGGCCAGGCGCCGCTCCCGTTCGGCGTGCACGGCCCGGTCGAGGTACTGGTCCAGCAGCCGCCCCGCCCGGTCGCGCAGCCGGGCCGCGCCCTGGGCTCCGATGCGTTCGGCGAGGTCCTCCCCGGCGGCGCGGCCCCGGCGTCCGCCGAGCAGGACGGTGCCGAGGAGCCCGGCGACGGCTTCGGGGTCGGGGACGGCGGCCCGCTCGTGGCCGCGCAGTTCGTCCTCGACGTACTCGTCCACCTCGCGCCGCCAGCGCCGTACGGCCATGCCGATCCGGTGTTCGGCGGCCACGTGGTCGGGCGCGGCGGTGGCGAGCCGTTCGGCGCGGGCGGCGGGCTCGGGCCGCCACGCCTCGGCGACGGCGGCGTCGGCGGCGGTGACGGCGCACAGGACGAGGGAGACGAGGCCTTCCACGAGGGAGTCGAGGAGTTCGGTGCCGGTGCAGTCCAGGGGGAAGCTGCGCCAGCGGGTGACGGCGTCGCCGGTCAGGACCTCCCCGTCGGCCAGGCGGGCGCGCAGCCGGTCGTACTGGTCCGCGTACGCGTCCTCGACCGCGCCGCCGAGACGTAGCGCCGCGGCGTACTGGGCGGCGACGGCGGAGGCCAGTTCCGGCATCCGGGCGCGCAGCGAGTCGAGGGCGCCCTCGGCGGTGCGGGACATGGCGTGCTGCCGGGCGTCGGGGTCCTGGGCCCGGTGGGTGAGCCAGGCGCGCAGCGGGGCGACGGCGGTGGCGGGCAGCAGGCCGCCGCCGCCCGCGGACTCGGGGAGTTCGGGGACGGTGAAGCGTGGTACGTCGCCGAGCCCGGCCTTGGTGAGCAGCGCGGCGTAGTGGCGGGAGACCTCGGCGACGAGCTGGTGCGGGACCCGGTCGAGGACGCTGACGAGGGTGGCGTCGTGCTCCTTGGCGGTCCGCAGCAGGTGCCAGGGGACGGCGTCGGCGTAGCGGGCGGCGGTGGTGACCATCACCCAGATGTCGGCGGCGGCGATGAGTTCGGCGGCGAGCAGGCGGTTGCCGGTGACCAGGGAGTCGATGTCAGGGGCGTCGAGGAGGGCGAGGCCGCGGGGCAGGGTGGCGGCGGTCTCGACGCGCAGGACCGGGGCGCCCGCCTCCTCGGTCTGCTCGTCGTCCTCGTCGGGGTCGGGGTCGGGTCCGCTCGCGTGCCGGGTGGGGCGCGGGACCCGGGCGAGCCCCGGGAGGACGCGGTCGGTGCCGAACCAGTGGTGGTCGTCCGGGTGGCAGACCAGGACCGGGGTGCGGGTGGTGGGGCGCAGCACGCCCGCCTCGCTGACCCGGCGCCCGATCAGGGAGTTGACCAGGGTGGACTTGCCCGCGCCGGTGGAGCCGCCGATGACCGCGAGGAGGGGGGCCTCGGGGGCGCGGAGCCGGGGCAGCAGGTAGTCGTCGAGCTGGGCGAGGAGTTCGTCGCGGCTCACCCGGGCCCGGGGGGCGCCGGGCACGGGTAGAGGGAAGCGCGCGGCGGCGACACGGTCGCGCAGGGCGGAGAGAGCGTCCAGGAGCTGAGGCTGTACGTCCAAGGTCACCACAAGCGAAGAATGCCCAATTTTGGAGCGATTTTGAAGCGTATGAGTCGTTTCTGCGTGGCTGTCGCCTGGGCGGCGGGGCTCGAGGACCGACCGCGGGCGCCGGCCGGGCTCGGCGGGGAAGGCCGGCGCCCGGTTGCTCGCGCCGGTTCAGGAGGACCTCAGACGCCGACAGGGGTGAGGGGATGGCCTGCCCTGGAGGCCCCGCAAAGAAAAACGCCTTGCCGTCGCAGCGGACCAACGCACACCAGAACGGACCCGCAACCCCACCCCACGTCGTCGACAACGACGCCCGGGCCACCGACGACGACAGCGTCGCGCTCTTACCCCTTCGGCCACCCGGTGAACGACTCCGGGACCGAGCCGGCGCCCGGACCAACCACCTCGGCGGGCAGCCCCGGTTCCCGGCCTAAGGCGCCGTGCCCACCGACATCTCGGGGCCGGCATCGACCCTCGGCCGGCCCCGGCAAAACACCAACGGGCCCGCGCTCCGTCGAGGAGCGCGGACCCGGTCCCGTCGGCCCGCCGCCGCGGGCGCGACCTCAGGCGTTCTTGAACGTCCAGATGTACGGGGCGGAGTCGCTGTCGACCGACCACTGGACGGTCAGCTCCTTCGCGGCCTCCGGCACCATGAAGGTGTCGCAGATGACGTGGCTCTCGCCGGCCTTCCAGTCCTTGATGTCGGAGTCGGACTCGCAGCCGGGGGCGTCGTCGGAGGCACCGATCAGGATCGTGCCGCGCGCGCCGTCGGCGTACACCTCGATCTCGTCGCCGACGTCCGGGTAGTCCGCCACCGGACCGCCGTCCTTGAGGGTGAACTCGACGTGTGCCACGGCCGGCACCAGGCCCTTGGCCTTCGCCGGGTCGGAGACGAGCTCCTCGGTGTCCTTGGCGGTGCCGACGTCGACCTTCTTGGCGACGATCTCGTACGTGACCTTGGCGTCGCCCTCCTCGAACTCACTGGTGGCCTTCTCGCCGGCCCCCAGCTCGCGGGTCTGCTCCTCCTTCTCCTTCTCCTTGTCCCGCTCCTGCGAGACCGACCCGCCCTTGTCGGTGGTGGCGGCCGCGCCGTCATCCCCGTCGGACCCGCCGCATCCGGTGAGGGCCAGCGCCAGCACGGCGGTGGGGGCGGCTGAGCGCAGCCACAGCTTCTTCTTCGACACGTACAACTCCCTGATAGGCACGGACTGCCACCCCCGCCGCGGCCACTCCCGGAGCACCCGGCGCCTGATTTCGCGCGGCACGCCCGCTTTGTACGGGACAGTCGGCGCACGAGACGTGACGGGGCGTGAACGGGCAGCCCGCACACCCTAGGCAGCCGGTGGACGCGATATGTCCGGCTCCCGCGAGAAGCGCACGACACCTCGACCGAATCCCCTCGGTCCGGGGGCTTCTACGGGAGCGCGTCCCCACTCCCACTCGGAGCGGTCCGCGGGTGACGCCACTGCTCCGTTGCGACGAGCCGCCGCCACCGGACGCGTGAATGCGGCCGGATCATCACATGAATGCGGATGTCACGCCCCCACACGTACGGAGCCGGCCATGCCCCCGCCCTTCCTTCGCCACCCCACCGCCGCCCTCACCGCCACCCTCGCCGCCTGCGCCCTCGCGGCCGGGTGCGCGGCGCCCGAGCCCGCGCCACCCGCGCCCACCCGGGGGGCCGCCGCTCCCCCGGCGCCGGAGCCGCGGCGGTTCACCCTGGTCGCGACCGGCGACATCCTCGCCCACGACGCGGTGATCCGGCAGGCGGCCGCCGACGCCTCGGGCGTGCCCGACCGGGACACGGGACCGGACCCGTTCGCGCCGGAGAACGACGGGCGGTACGACTTCGGGCCGATGCTGGCGGGCGCCCGCGACATCACCGGCGGCGCCGACCTGGCCGTCTGCCACCTGGAGACCATCGTCGGTGAGGACGGCGGGCCGTTCACCGGGTACCCCCTGTTCAAGACGCCGCCGCACGTCGCCCGGGCGATCCGCGGCGCCGGGTACGACACCTGCTCGACCGCCTCCAACCACTCCATGGACGACGGCGAGGAGGGCGTCCGCAGAACCCTGGACGCGCTGGACCGGGCCGACGTGGCACACACCGGCTCGGCCCGCTCGGCGGAGGACCGCGCCCGGCCCCTCCTGCTGCGTGCCGGGGACGCCCGGGTCGCCCACCTCTCCTACGTCCACTGGACCAACAAGGAGATCCCGCCCGGCAGATCCTTCCTCGTCAACGAACTCGACCCGGACCAGGTCGTCGCCGACGCCCGCGCGGCCCGCGCCGCCGGGGCCGACGTGGTGGTGGTCAGCGCGCACTGGGGCACCGAGTGGCAGGAGGCCCCCGACCGGCAGCAGCTCTCCTTGGCCCGGCGGCTCACCGCCTCCCGCACCAAGGGCCGCCGCGACATCGACCTCGTCCTCGGCACCCACGCCCACGTCCCGCAGGCGTACGAGAAGGTCAACGGCGCGTGGGTGGTGTACGGCATGGGCGACCAGGTCGCCGGGAAGATGACCGACCCGCGCGGCCAGCTCGGCTCCGCCGCCCGCTTCACCTTCACCGCGCCCCGGAAGGCGGGGGCCGCCTGGGAGGCGACCTCGGCGGAGTTCGTCCCGCACCGGATGGCCAACGACCCGCTGCGCCTGGTCAACCTCGCCCGCGCCACCGAGGCCGCCGCCCCCGACCCCGAGGACACCGCCGCCCTGGCGGCCGTCCGCAAGGCCGTGCTGGGCCGGGGCGCCGACCGCGACGGCCTGCGGATGGGGCGCTGAGGCTTCCCGCCGGGGGCTGCCCGGGTTCCGTACGGGGTGAGTCGCGGCGGCCGGCCGGGCATCCCGTACGGCATGGCGCCTTTCGCCCGAACCGGGGCGATCGTCGGCCGAGTTGACCTGATCGCCCGCCGTTTCCGATCATTCTCCGGACCGGAGCCCGACATCCGGCGCACGATTCGCCCCGTATGGCGGGAAAAGGGCAGAGATCCAGGTGACGCGGGTATAACGAGTGCACAACACCCGCCGCACAAGCCGCCAAAAGAACTGCGCGATCGCCACTCACCTGCGATTATCGCTGTGCTTCACCGAACCTCCACATCATGCCACGCGCGTGAAGCAACCGGGCCAGGCCGACCGGAGCCCTATCCTTGTGCCCGGCCGCACGCCCCCCGGACCACCCGGTGTCCGGGGCACACCGCACCGGCCCCCGTAGCTCAGTGGATAGAGCAGGCGCCTTCTAAGCGCTTGGCCGCAGGTTCGAGTCCTGCCGGGGGCGCCAGCGCCGCCACACCGAACGGGCGGCGTTCCAGGCGGGTCGGCTCGATCGCTCCCCCGCCTCATCCTCACCCGCGGGTGCCCTGGGCGTCGCAGTCGCCGCCCTCGCGCTGATGGCCGCGGCGGGCGTCGCGGTCGAAGATACCGAGGATCCCGCAGGGTCCGCCCGCGGCACCGAGGAGCCTGGGAGGGCGACGGCTTCTCCGCGGCGGCCCGTGGGCCGGTCAGGCCCTCCGCGGGCAAGCGTCGCTGCTCAGGGCGGGCGGTCGGGTATTAGGATCGGGTTTCATGTCGAAGACTGACGCACTGCTCGTTGACGTCGCCGCGCTGGTGGAGTCCGGGCGCAGCAACCAGATGTCTCTGACCGTGGTCACCGGAGGGGCCGTCGTCACGGGCCGGCTGGCCCCCGAAGCCGTGTGGCGCCAGCGGGTCTCGGAGGTTCTGGCGGACTCGGCCCAACTGGGCGAGTTCTCCACCATTTTCACGGCCGGGCCGCGCCAGGAAGGGCCTCCGACCCATCTCCACTTCCATGTGGCCCGCATCCTCCAGGGCACCGTGGGAATCCCGGAGACGGGCGGCATGTACCGCGTGGCGATCGAGGACGTCAGCGCCTGGACGGTGGGCGACTTCAGCTACTCCGACCACTGACCCGCGCCGCCCCCGGCCTGCGGCGTCACCCCGGGACGCCGGCGGGCGCGGCGTCCCGGGGGACGAGGCGGCAGGTGAAGCCGAGCCGGGCCATCGCCCGGAGGACTTCACCGGCGCTGAAGTCGCGGCGGTCCTGGCGCGTGAGGACCTGTCCGACCTGCTTCGCGGGGTAGCTGCGGCGCCCGATGATCACGGACTCACCGGTGACCGGCTCGGGCTTGACGCCCCGCATCGACTCCAGGACACCGCTTCGGGTGAGGTCGAACGGGAAGCGGGCGATGACACAGCGCATGAGGCCTCACAAGGTAAGGGGGAAGGGACAGCCGTGCGGGGGTGCGGTCCCGGTCAGGCCGCGGTGTCGAAGGCGGGGCGGCGGGCGGCCCCGCGCCGGGTGCGGGCGGGGGCGCCGCGCCTGCGCCGTTCGGTGACCGGCGCGGTGATCGTGACGGGGATGCCGGAGGGTGCCTGCGCGCCGGTGATGCGGTGGAGTGCCGCGTCGTCGGAGCGGAGCTGGGTGGTCTCGGGGACGATGCCCGCGGCCGCCATGAGGCGGGTCATGTCGCGGCGCTGAGGGGGCGTGACCAGCGTGACGACGCTGCCCGACTCGCCGGCCCTGGCGGTACGGCCGCCGCGGTGGAGGTAGTCCTTGTGGTCGGTCGGCGGGTCGACGTTGACGACGAGGTCGAGGTGGTCGACGTGGATGCCGCGGGCCGCGACGTTGGTCGCCACCAGCACGGTGACGTGCCCGGTCTTGAACTGGGTCAGGGTCCGGGTGCGCTGCGGCTGCGACTTCCCGCCGTGCAGGGCGGCGGCCCGCACCCCGTTCTCCAGCAGCTCCCGGGTCAGCCGGTCGACGGCGTGCTTGGTGTCCAGGAACATGATCACGCGGCCGTCGCGCGCGGCGATCCGCGTCGTCGTCCGCTGCTTGTCGGCTCCGTGGACGTGCAGGACGTGGTGGTCCATCGTGGTGACCGCGCCCGCCGACGGGTCGACGGAGTGGACGACCGGGTCGGTGAGGTAGCGGCGGACCAGCAGGTCGACGTTGCGGTCGAGGGTGGCGGAGAACAGCATCCGCTGGCCCTCGGGGCGTACCTGGTCCAAGAGCGCGGTGACCTGCGGCATGAAGCCCATGTCGGCCATCTGGTCGGCCTCGTCGAGGACAGTGGTCGCGACCTGGTCCAGCCGGCAGTCACCGCGGTCGATGAGGTCCTTGAGCCGGCCCGGCGTGGCCACGACCACCTCGGCGCCGCTCCGCAGCGCTCCGGCCTGCCGGCCGATGGGCATACCGCCGACGACGGTGGCCAGGCGCAGCCGCACCGAGCGGGCGTACGGGGCGAGCGCGTCCGTCACCTGCTGGGCCAGCTCGCGGGTGGGGACGAGGATCAGGGCGAGCGGCTGGCGGGGCTCGGCGCGCTTGCCCTCGGTGCGGGCCAGCAGGGCCAGGCCGAAGGCGAGGGTCTTGCCGGAGCCGGTGCGGCCGCGTCCGAGGACGTCGCGGCCCGCCAGGGTGTTCGGCAGGGTCGCGCCCTGGATCGGGAACGGGACGCTCACTCCCTGCGCGGTGAGCGCCGCCAGCAGCGGCGCGGGCAGGGCGAGGTCGGCGAAGGCCTCGACGGCGGGCAGGGCGGGGGTGACCGTCTTCGGCGGGGCGAACTCCCCCTGGGGCGCCGCGGGACGTCGGCCTCCCGAGCGGCGCGGGGCGCCGGACCGGGTCGGCGCGGACCCGCCGGTGCGGCTGCGGAAAGAGCGGTGGTTCGTACGTACGGGGTTCATGTGGAACCTTCCTTGACACGGCACGCGTCAAGGAGGTCCGGCGCCGGTGAGCGGCGGGGAACATCGCGAGAACGAGCCGAAGAGAATGCGGTGGAAAACCGTGCGGTGGAGATGCGGCGGGAGCGGGGAATATCGCGGGGATTTCCCCGGCGGATACCGTCCGCGAAATGTGCCGCGGTCATGTGCGGCGGAATGGCGGCGCCGTCACGCGAAGAGGGGAAAAGCGGAGCTGGGGCCCGCACCCCGAGGGATGCGGGCCCCAGCTACGACGTGCGCGCAGGTGGTCAGACCGGAACGATGTTCTCGGCCGTCGGGCCTTTCTGGCCCTGCGCGATGTCAAAGGTGACCTTCTGGCCTTCGAGAAGTTCGCGGAAACCCTGGTCGGCGATGTTCGAGAAGTGGGCGAACACGTCGGCGCCGCCACCGTCCTGCTCGATGAAACCGAAACCCTTGGCCGCGTGGAACCACTTCACCGTGCCGGATGCCATGTCATGTCTCCTTCGGGGCAGTACGCCGGGGCCCGAGAGGCACGGGCGCCGGGTCGCCGCAATGAGCCCCGCCCGGAGAACGACCGGAAATACCGAACGTGTGCGGCTGCTGGAAATACCGGCGAAAGCACTTCACGTTCCGGGAACCACGACTGCAACTGAGATCGACAGTAGCACGCCCTCACGCCATGCGTACGAAACGGAATTCTCGCCCGTTCGCTGCGGTAAAAACATTCCGCGCACCGGGCGCCAAAGCTTCCTTCGGCGGCCGTAGATATGGGTTCTGCCGCACGGGAACATGTGGAGGGGCCCTGGCGCCATTGGCACCAGGGCCCCGAAGGAACTGCTACACCATCTGCCGACCTTCGTACCGCGTCGGCCTTCTGTGTCCGCGTGCCCGTCCGCGAGGGGACGGGGAGTGCGGGGATCGCGGATGTATGACCGGAGACCACCTGCCTGTCGATGTCCTGCGGTACCCGGGCTCCGTACTGCCGCCCAGGCGATCCTGATGGCGTTCAATCCCTCCGTTCTTCCCTCGGTGTGCACTGCCCGTCGGGCAGTTCCTGCGTACTGCACTCGCTGAACTGCACTTGCTGCACTGCTGGTGGCGGCCCCTGATCACCGCGGGCCACCCGGTCCGGTCGTCAGTCCCGTCGCCGTCCTACGACAACCCTGGCTTCGGAACTCCACCACCGGACCGTCCTGCGTACTGCTGGTCCTGCTGGTACCGCTGCCCGGCAGTTCGTCTCTGCCGGGCCTTGCTCGATCTCGGCTACGACAGAAACCTTAACCACACCGGCCAGCAATGTCTACTTCGGCGGGGACAGGTTTCCGCGTGTCGGGCGAGGAGACTGTCGCCCGGCCGTCATCCCTGGCCGACCTCCCGCAGGCTCGCCAGCAGGGCCAGCGGTGTGGCGGCCGCCCAGGCCTGCGGACTGCACGCGTGCGGGTAGGGGACCGGGCGTGGGTGTTCGGCGCGGGAGTAGCCGGCGAGGACTTCCGGGAGGCGGCCCGCGTGGTGGGCGGCCGTCTCGGTGAGGGCGGCGGTGAGGGCGCGCAGCTCGTCGCGGAGGCCGTGGCGGGCGAGGCCGAGGGCGATGACGGCGTTGTCGTGCGGCCAGGCGCTGCCGCGGTGGTAGGAGAGCGGGTGGTAGCAGGGCTGGCCGGCGGCGAGGGTGCGGATGGCCCAGCCGGTGAAGAAGTCGGGCTCCAGCAGGCGTTGGCCGACGCGCCGGGCGCGCGGGGTGTCGAGGATGCCGGACCACAGGAGGTGGCCCGCGTCCGAGGCGAGCGCGTCGACCTGGCGGCCCGCGCCGTCGAGGGCGAGCGCGGGGAAGTCGGTCTCGGTCATCCAGAAGTCGCGGGCGAAGCGGGCGCGCAGCGCGGCGGCCTCGGCCTCCAGGCGGTCGGCGTAGGCGGGGTCGGACCAGTGGGCGCGGGCGAGGCGGGCGGTGCGGAGCAGCGCGTCGTAGGCGTAGCCCTGGGCCTCGGCGACCGCGATCGGGCCTTCGGCCTGGGTGCCGTCGCGGAAGCAGATGGCCCCGGCGGAGTCCTTCCAGTTCTGGTTGACCAGGCCGTCGGGGTCGGGCTGGTAGACGAGGTAGCCGCCGTCGGCCAGGCCGCCGTCGCGGAACATCCACTCCACGGCGGCGCGGGCGTGCTCCTCCAGGGCCTGGGCGAGTTCCGGCTCGCCGGTGGTCTCGGTGCAGGTGCCGAGAAGGACCAGGAAGAGGGGGGTCGCGTCGATCGAGCCGTAGTAACGGCCGTACGGGACCTGGCGGAAGTGGGCGAGTTCGCCGTGCCGCACCTCGTGGACGATGCGGCCGGGCTGCTCGCCGCGCTCGGGGTCGTAGGAGGTGCCCTGGGTGGCGGCGAGGGCGCGCAGGGTCGCGGCGGCCGGGGCCGAGCGGTACGGCAGGGTGAAGAGCGAGGTCAGGAGCGAGTCGCGGCCGAAGAGGGTGAGGAACCACGGCACTCCGGCGCCGGGTACGGAGACCTCCTCGCCGTCCGGGCCGGTGGCCGGGACCCGCAGGCGGGCGAGGTCGGCGAGGCCCTGGCGGCAGGCGTCGGCGAGGCCCGCGGGCCCGTCGGCGGGCACGGTCGGCGGGGCCTGGCCGAGGAAGTCCGCCGCTTCCGCGCGGACCTGGGCGGCGGCGGAGGCGGGGTCGGTCACCGGCGCCGGCGCCGGGGCGTCGTGCGGGCGGGCCTCGACGCGGAGCAGCAGTTCGGCCTCGCCGTGGGCGGGGAGGGGGAGGTTCCAGGTGAGCCGGTGGGCTCCGGAGCCGGTCGGCTCGACCGATCCCGGGGCCGGGGAGGCGGAGACCACCGTCTGCGACTCCCAGGCCTCGCGGGTGTAGGTGAAGCGCGCTCCGGTGGGCTCGGCGTGGGCCGTGCGGCGGGCGCCCTCCTTGGGGTATCGCCGGTGGTCGGAGCGGAGTTCGAACTGGTCGGCGAAGTCCGCGTCGGCGAGGAGGGCGAGCCGTGCGGTCCGGGGCTCCGGCTGGTTGTTGACCAGGCGGAGCCGCTCCGTCAGGACGCCGGAGGCGACGGCGAGTTCGCGGACGACGGTGTAGGCCGGGGGCTCGTCGCGGGTGCCGGGCGGGGTCAGCACACAGGTCGCCGTGGCCTCCTCCTCCTGGAGGGGGACGAGGACCAGCGGGACACGGTCGTCGACGGTCAGCTCCCAGCGGCTCAGGTGCCGGGCGTCCCGGCGGAAGAGGCCGTCCGGGGTGCTGCCGCCGCGTCCCGTCAGGCCGCCGTCGGGGCCGAGGACGGCGAAGGTCCCGGCGTGTACCAGTGTGGTGTCGGCGGTGGGGCTCACGCCGGGTTCCTCTCTCGTGTGCCGGGTGCGGCGCCGCGCGGCGCGGGGAGGGGCGCGGCGTCCTGCGGGTCGGTCCGCCGGGCCGCGAGCAGGTCGAGGGTGAGCGCCGCCGTCCACCCGAAGGAGCGCGTCCCGCGCGCCTCCCCGGTCCGCGGGTCGACGTACTCGGCGAAGCCGCTGGCGCCCGCCGCGCGCAGCATGGCCGTGCGCAGCCGGTCGGCGTCGGCGGGCCGGCCGTGGCCGCGGAGTCCGCGCTCCACCAGCCAGTTGATGTTGAACCAGGCCGGGCCGCGCCAGTAGCGGGACGGGTCGAAGGAGGGCCCGCGCAGGTCGTAGGAGGGGACGAGGGGGAGGTCGCCGAGGCGGAAGCTGTCGCCGCGGGCGGTGTCCACCAGGGCGTCGGTGATGTGGGCGGGCAGGCCGGGCACGACGAGCGGAACGAGTCCGGCGGCGCTGCGTTCCGCGATGAGCCGGTCGGAGACGAGGTCGCGGCAGAGGAAGAGGCCGTCCTCGGCGGACCACAGGCGGCTCACCAGCGTCCCGGTGAGCCGGGCGGCGCGTTCCTCGTGCGGGGCCGGGTCGCCGCCGGTGGCCTCGGTGATGTGGGCGAGGGCGTGCTCGGAGGCGATGAGCAGCGCGTTGAAGCAGGGGTCCTCGACGGCGAAGGCGTGCGGCCCGGTGTCCTGGTAGCCCGCGTCGCGGTAGTCGGTGGCGAGGCGGACGTACCGGCCGTAGTCGAGGTCGGTGGGGCGCTCGGCCGAGTGGCCGTGGTCCAGGTCGGCGCGGCGGTAGGTCCCGGTGGGGACCGGCTCGACGCGGGCCAGGGGCCCGTCCCAGGCGGGGCTGTTGTCCATGCCGGGCTCCCAGGGGTGGAGCACGGCGGCGAGTCCGGCGCCGCCCAGGTCGCGGGGGCCGGTGAGGTAGTCGTGCCAGGCGGCGAGGCGCGGGCGCAGCCGCTCCAGGAAGCCGCGGGCGCGGGAGGTGGCGGGGTCGGCGGTGTGCGTCAGCCAGGCGGCGAGCGCGTGCACCGGCGGCTGCACGATGCCGGAGGTCTCGATGGCGGCGGGGGCTCCCGCCTGGGCGCCCGCGCGGGAGGAGCGCCAGAAGTCGGGGCTCGGGAAGTAGGCGTCGAGCGGCACGGCCGGGTTGAAGACGATGTGCGGGATGCGTCCGTCGCCCCACTGGGCGGCGGTCAGGGTCTCCAGTTCGCGCTGGGCGCGGCGTGCCGAGAGGTGGCGCAGGCCGATGGCGATGAAGGCCGAGTCCCAGCTCCACTGGTGCGGGTAGAGGCCGTGCGAGGGGACCGTCGAGTCACCGCGCCAGTTGTCGAGCAGGACCCGTGCCGCACCGCGCCGCAGGGTCAGGTCCGCGGCGTCGGTGGGCACGGGAGTGGTGGGCACCGCGGTACCGAGCAGCGTCGTCACGCGCCGGACCTCCGCAGGAAGCCGGGGATCGAGCGGACCGCGTCGAGGGGGTCGCCGTCCAGGCGGCATTCGGCGGCGAGGTAGCCGTCGAAGCCGATGGTGTGCAGCGCCCCGAGCCAGGCCGGCCAGTCGAGGTGGCCGGCGCCGGGCTGGAAGCGGTTGGAGTCGCTGACCTGGGCGTGGCCGATGAACGGCGCGGCGGCGAGGATGGCGGCGGCGGGGTCGCTCTCCTCGATGTTCATGTGGTAGCTGTCGATGCCGATGCGGACCGAGTCCAGGCCGACGGCGCCGATGAGTTCGGCGGCCTGCTCCAGCCGGTTGACCATGTGGTCCTCGTACCGGTTGAGCGGCTCCAGGTACAGGCTGACGCCCTCCTTGCGGGCGTGCTCGCCCAGTTCGGTGAGGCCGGCCAGCAGCACCTCGCGGTCCTGTTCGGCGGAGCGCGGCGGCTCGAAGGGCGGCAGGCGGCGGGAGAACATGCCGTACGAGGCCGGGGTCTGGACGCCGAGCGCGCCGATCTCGGCGGCGACGGAGAGCTGGGACTTCATCTGCTCCAGCGCGTCGCGGCGCAGGTCGTCGTCGAAGGCGGCGAAGAAGTGCAGCATCTCGACGCAGACGGTCGGCATCACCACGCCGTCGGCCACCGCCCGCTTCAGCTCGGGCAGCCGGTCGCGGAAGCGGAAGTCGCCCTGGGAACGCAGCTCGACGGCGTCGAACCCGGCCTCCTGCGCGAAGGCCCATTTCTCCTGAAGGCTCTCTCCGGGGAGGAGTTGTTCCTGGCAGGCGGTCTTCATCATGGCTGCGGACCTTTCGTGCGGGGCGCCGGGCGTGCGTCGCGTGGGGGTGAGGTGTGGGGCGGCGGGCCGTCGTACCGGGCCGGAGACCGTACGGACCCGGAGGCGGTACGGCGGCGGCCGGACGGGCTCAGAAGCTGAGGACGACCTGGAGCGCCTCGGCCGGGCGCTCGTCGAGCAGGACGTACGCCTCGGCGGCCTGGTCGACCGGGACGACATGGCTGACCAGGGACGAGACGTCGACGCGGCCTTCGGCGACCAGCGAGAGGAAGGTCTGCTGAAGCCGTTCGACCGTCCACCGTCCGGCGAGCTGCGGCGGGACCCCGCCGATCTGCGAGCAGACGAGCTGCACCCGGTTGTGGTGGAACTCGTCGCCGAGGCGCAGCCCGGCGCCGTCGCCCTGGTAGAAGCCGGAAGCGACGACCCGGCCGCCGACGGTGACCGAGCGCAGGGCCTCGTGGAGGGCGGGGTAGACCCCGCTGATCTCGATGGCGACGTCCGCCCCGGCGCCGCCGGTGGACGCGCGGACGCGCTCGGCGACGTCGTCGGTCCGGGCGTTGAGGGTGTGGGTGGCGCCGTAGGCGCGGGCGGTGGTGAGGCGGCCGTCGAGGGCGTCGACGGCGGTGACGCGGGCGCCGTTGAGCTGGGCGAGCCGGGTGGTGAGCAGGCCGATGACGCCCTGCCCGAAGACCGCGACGTCCTCGCCGAGGTGGATGTCGGCGGCCAGCACCGCGTTGTACGCGATGGCGCCGACCCGGGCGAAGGCCCCGGCGAGCGGCTCCAGTCCGGCCGGGAGGGTGTGCCCGAGCATCCGCTCGACCGGCACGATCCCCTCGCTGCGGTGCCCCCAGATCCCCCAGACCAGGTCGCCCTCGGCGGGCACGCCCGGCTGCCCGGCCGACTCCGGCGACACCTCGGTGACTTCACCGACCTCGGAGTAGCCCCAGCCGGCCACCGGGTACTCGATGCCCGCCGCACCGTCGCGGAAGAGCCGCGCATCGGCGTCCCAGGTGCGGGTCAGGTACGGGTTGGTGCCCCGGTAGGCGGTGAGCTCCGTGCCCGCCGATATCCCGCTGTAGTGGGTGCGGACCCGCAGGTGGCCGGGAGGGAGTGCGGCGCTCTCGTGCGGGGCGACTTCGACCTGTCGGGGGCCGGTGAACTGGACGACGCTTTCCACGGAATGGCTCCGGAGGTGAGGGGGTGGGGGGCGAGGGGTGATCACTGACTTCGGTCGAAGATATCTCAGAGTTATGTCTTGTCAAGCAGCAAAAGTGGTGCTGAGATGCAGTCACGATCAACGTAAGTGGGGTGAGGAAACAGCATGGTGAAAAAGGCCCGAGGGACGCGGGCGGCTCTCGCCGGGCTCGCCGCGACCCTCGTCGCCGGGCTGCTCGCCGGATGCGGGAGCGAGTCGGCCGACGAGGCGCGATCCGACAACCGGATCACGGTCTGGACCCAGGAGAACCTGCCACCGCGGATGGCGGCGACCAAGAAGGTCGTGCACCGCTTCGAGCAGGAGTCCGGCGTCAAGGTCGACCTGGTCGGCGTGGACGAGTCGCAGCTCCCGCAACTGATCATGTCGGCGGCTGCCGCCGGGAAACTGCCCGACGTCATCGGCGCCGTGCCCATGGGCCAGGTCTGGCAGATGTACGGCAACGGGCTGCTCGACACCAAGGTGGCGAAGCAGATCGTCGACGACCTCGACCCGGGGACCTTCCAGCCCAACGCGCTGTCGCTCACCGCCGACGGTGCGACCCGGCTGGCCGTCCCCTCCGACGCCTGGCTCCAGCTCCTCGTCTACCGCAAGGACCTCTTCGAGGAGGCCGGGCTGGAGCCCCCGGCCAGTTACGCCGGTGCGCTCAAGGCCGCCGCCGAGCTGGACCGGGGCGACCGGGACGGCATCTCGCTCGCCACCGACCCCTCCGACGTCTTCACCCAGCAGAGCTTCGAGTCCCTGGCCCTGGCCAACGGCTGCCGGCTGGTCGACGACGCGG
Organism: Streptomyces sp. NPDC058373; assembly: GCF_042723275.1. Lineage (NCBI taxonomy): Bacteria > Bacillati > Actinomycetota > Actinomycetes > Kitasatosporales > Streptomycetaceae > Streptomyces > Streptomyces sp. NPDC058373. Next base: position 70,372 of record NZ_JBHXJE010000015.1, read on the forward strand.
GCGATGTCGCGCTGGAGTCCCCGGCCTGCCAGACCGCTTTCCGCGCCTACGACTCCCTCGCCCGCGAGCACGGCGCCCCCGGCACCCAGAGCGTCGACACCACCCGGGCCACCTACTTCTCCGGCCGCTCCGCGATGATGGTCTGGTCGTCCTTCCTCCTGGACGAGCTGGCCGGGCTGCGCTCCGACGCGCTCCCGAGCTGCCCCGAGTGCAAGAAGGACCCGGACTTCCTCGCCGACAACACCGGCGTCGTCCCGGCGATGCAGGGCCCCGACGGCAAGGAGCCCGCGCAGTTCGGCGAGATCACCTCCTGGGCGGTCACCCGGACCGCCGAGACCGGGGCCTCCCGGAAGTTCATCGCGTACATGATGGGCGAGGGGTACGCCGAGTGGTTCGGCATGGCCCCCGAGGGGAAGATCCCGGTCCGCAACGGCACCCCGAAGGACCCGAACGCCTTCCGCACCGCCTGGCGCGACGCCGACATGGGCCTCGACAAGCGGCGCTCGCTCCAGGGCGCCTTCCCGGACGGCCTGGCCGACCAGCTCCTCGACGGGGTCGGCGGCATCAAGCGCTGGGGCCTGGCCGAAGGGCAGGGCACCCTGGTCGGCGCCACCAACGGCGAACTCCCCGTCGCCAAGGCCATCGGCGCCATGACCAGCGGCCAGCGCACCCCGCGCGAGGCGGCCGAGGACGCCGCCGACGAGGTGGCCGCACTCCAGAAGTCCCTCCAGTAACGCCACCCGCCCGGCGCCCGGCCACCGGCGCCCCGGGCGCGCGACGGCCGCACCGGACGCGTACCGCCCACCGGAACGCGTACCGCACGCGTCCGGCACCTGACACCGGCGTCCGGCGCGGCCATTCCCGGCCCCGCCACGGACGGCCGCCCACGGCCCGGCCCCACCCGCCCGGCCCCGACCGGCTCCCCTCATCCCGGCGCCCCCCGCCGCACCCCACGAGGTACCCATCCATGCGTACGCCCCCACCCGGCGCGACCGAGCGCCGCACCCCACCGAAATCCGCCGCCGCCCGGGAGAACCGCGCCGGGCTGGCCTTCGTCAGCCCCACCTTCCTCGTGGTGCTGGTGGTGGTGATCCTGCCGATCCTGTGGACGGTCCTGCTCGCCTTCCAGAACGCCAAGCTGGTCGACATCCAGGAGAACGGCCTCCTCGGCCGCTGGACGCTGGACAACTTCGCGCAGGTCTTCGGCTCGCCCGGCTTCTGGAGCAGCCTCGGCACCACCCTCGTCTACACCGTCGGCGCCACCGCGGGCTCCGTCGTCCTCGGTCTCGTCGCCGCCCTCGCCCTGCGCAAGCCCTTCCGCGGCCGCGGAATCCTGCGTGCCGCGATGCTCCTCCCGTACGTCGCGCCGGTCGTCGCCGTCGCCTTCGTCTGGGAGATCGCGCTCAGCCCGCAGTACGGCTTCGTCAACGAATGGGGCCGCGCGCTCTTCGGCTGGGACGACCCGATCGCCTTCCTCTCCACCCGTTCGTACGAAGTGGGCTTCCTCGGGCTGCACTTCGACATCCCGCTGGCGCTTCTCACCGTGATCGCCTTCGAGGCGTGGCGGTACTTCCCCTTCGCCTTCCTCTTCATGCTTGCCCGGCTCCAGGCCGTCCCGGACTCGCTGGAGGAGGCCGCGCTGGTGGACGGGGCGACACCCACCCAGCGGTTCCGGCACATCATGCTGCCGCAGCTCATGCCGGTCATCGCGCTGCTGGGCGTGCTCCGCTTCATCATGACGTTCAACAAGTTCGACGACGTCTACCTGCTGACCGGCGGAGGATCCGGCACCGATGTCGTCGCCGTCCGCGTCTACGACTTCCTCACCTCGCGCTTCGACGTCGGCGCGGCCTCGGCCCAGGCCCTGGTGCTGGCGGTCGTACTGATGGTCCTGCTGGGCGTCTACTTCAAGTTCTTCGCCAAGAAGGTGCAGGAGGAGTCCGCATGAGCCGCGCGTCCCGCATGACCCGTACGCAGTTCGAGGAAGGGCTCTTCGGGGTCCTGCGCTGGGTGGTGATCGCCTTCCTGGTGCTCATCACGGTCGTGCCCTTCTACTACATGCTCCTGCTGTCGGTGAAGCCGATCGACGCCCTGCTGCTCGACCCCGGGCGGCTGTGGATATCGGCGAAGGAGTTCACCTTCGCCACCTACGAGAACGTCCTCAAGCCAGCCTCCGAGGGCGGTCAGGGCTTCCTCTCCCTGCTGCTCAACTCGACGCTGGTCGCCATCGCGACCGTGCTGCTGACGCTGGCGGCCGCCGTCCCCGGGGCGTACGCGGTCAGCCGGCTGAAGTTCTTCGGCGGGCGGCAGGTCAGCGTGGTCTTCCTGGCGGTGTACCTCTTCCCGGCGACCCTGCTCGCCGTCCCGCTCTTCGTGATGTTCGCCAAGATGGGGCTCTCCGGCAGCCTGGTCGGCCTCGCCGTCGTCTACATCGCGCAGACCGTGCCGGTCTCGATCTACATGCTGAAGAACTACTTCGTCACCATCCCGCACAGCATCGAGGAGGCCGCCGCCATCGACGGCGCCTCGCGGCTCCAGACGGTCCGCAAGATCATCCTGCCGCTGGCCCTGCCCACGCTCATGGCGACCGGCCTCTACGTCTTCATGATCGCCTGGAACGAGTTCCTCTTCGCCCTCCTCTTCCTCGCCGCCGACCCCGACAAGTGGACGGTCTCCCTCGGACTCCAGCAGCTCGCGGGCGGCATCGAGGTCTCCAAGACCGTCCTCATGGCAGGATCGGTGGTCCTCACCCTGCCCGTCGTCGCCCTCTTCTTCGCCGCCGAACGGCTGCTGACCGAAGGGCTGACGGCCGGGGCGGACAAGGGCTGAGGCCGCCCGGGGGCACCCCCGGGACACAGGGCCGCCCCCGGCCGGAAACATGGAGCAGGCAGGGTGGGCGGTGACATGCCGGGGCGAGGCCCGGCCACGACGGGACAGGACGGAAGACGCTGATGGCGGGAAACCAGGCGAGCGCCGGGCACCTGCTGCGACTCATCCGCAGCGGCGCGGCCACGACGCGGGGAGAGCTCCAGGAAGCCACCGGCCTCTCCCGCTCCACCGTCGGCCACCGGCTCGACCAGCTCTTCCGCGCGGGCTGGCTGCGCGGGGTCACCGGCACCTCCACCGGCGGACGCCCCTCCGCCCGGCTGGAGTTCGATACCGACCACGCCGTGGTGCTGGTGGCCGACCTGGAGACGCGGCACGGCCGCGCCGCCGTGGCCGACCTCTCCGGACGGGTGCTGGCCGAGCACAGCGGGGACCTGGTGATAGCGGACGGGCCCGACACCGTCCTGGAACGCCTCGCCCGCTGGTTCGGCGCGCTCCTCGACCGGACCGGCCTGCGACCGGAACGGGTCTGCGGCGTCGGCCTCTCCGTCCCCGGCCCGGTCGACTGGGAGCGGGCCCGGCTCGTCCAGCCGCCGATCATGCCCGGCTGGGACAGCTACGCGCTCCGCGAGCGGTTCCGCGAGTTCTACGCCGAGCACGTCGGGGCCGGACACGAGAGCGGCCCGCTCCCGGTCTTCGTCGACAACGACGCCAACCTCATGGCCCTCGGCGAGCAGCGCACCCACCACCCCGACTGCCGGGCCTTCGTCTTCGTCAAGGCGTCCACGGGCATCGGCGCCGGTGTCGTGGTCGACGGCGAGGTGTACCGGGGCATCGACGGCGGCGCCGGCGACATCGGCCACATCCGGCTGCACGACCGGCCCGACGTGGTCTGCATGTGCGGCTCCCCCGGCTGCCTGGCGGCGGTCGCCAGCGGCGGGGCCATCGCCGGGCAGCTCACCGAGGCGGGCGTGCCGACCGCCTCCGGCTTCGACGTGCGCGCCCACCTCACGGCGGGGCAGCCGGACGCCGTACGCCTCACGCGGCGGGCCGGGCAGCGCGTCGGCGAGGTCCTCGTCACCGTCGTGACCCTGCTCAACCCCGGCGTCCTCGTCCTCGGCGGCGACCTCGCCAGCACCCCGTTCCTGACCGGGGTGCGCGAACTGCTCTACCAGCGCGCCATGCCGCGCACCACCGCCAACCTCCAGGTCCTCACCTCGGACCTCGGCGACCGCGCCGGACTCGTCGGCGCCGCCTCCATGGTGGTGGACCACCTCTACGCACCCGACCGGGCCGACGCGCGGCTCGCCGCCCTCAGCCGTACCGGCGCGCTCGCGGCCGTCCCCCAGTAGCACCCCGGAGAGCACCATGCACGACTCGGTACCCACCGCCCCCGCCCAGAACCACCCTCCGGTCCGGGTCGGACTCGTCGGCGCGGGCCCGTGGGCGCGCACCATGCACGCCCGGATCCTCGCGGCCGGGCCCGAGACCACCCTCACCGCCGTCTGGGCGCGCAGGCCCGAGGCGGCGGCCGAGGTGGCGGCGGCCCACGGCGCCAAGGCGGCCGGTTCCTTCGAGGAGTTGCTCGACTCCTGCGAGGCGGTGGCCTTCGCCGTGCCCCCGGCGGTCCAGGCGCCGCTGGCCGTCCGCGCGGCGGCGGCCGGGCGGGCGCTGCTGCTGGAGAAGCCGCTCGGCGCGGATCTGGTGGCGGCCCGGAGCGTGGCGGAGGCAGTCGCGGAGCACGGCGTCGTCTCCCAACTGGTGCTCACCAAGCGCTACCACCCGGCGACCCAGGCCTTCCTGGCCCGCGCCGCCGCCCACGACACCACCGGCGCCCGCTCCTGCTACCTGCACGGCGCCTTCCTCGAAGGCGACCAGGCAACCACCTGGCGGCTGGAGCACGGGGCACTGCTCGACCTCGGCCCGCACCTCCTCGACCTGCTCGACGCGGCCGTCGCGCCGATCGTCTCGGTCAGCGCCGCGGGGGATCCGCGTCGCTGGACCGAGCTGACCTGCACGCACGAGAACGGGGCGGTCAGCCAGGCCTCCCTCTCCGGGGCCGTGCGCCTGCCGCGGGCCCGGACGCGTGTGGAGCTCTTCGGGGAGCAGGGGGAGTTGGTGTACGACACCGCGGGGATCGATCACGAGGAGTGCTGGCCGGTGCTGCGGGCCGCGTTCGCGGCGGCGGTGCGCAGCGGGGTCACCACCGCTCCGGATGCCGCGCGGGGGCTGCGTCTTCAGGAACTCCTTGACCAGGCGGGCAGGTCGCTGCGCGGCTGACGGGGGGCTCTCCGGCCTGGTGGTTGCGTGGGGCCGCTGTCACAGATGGCCTCAAGCGCCGGCCGGGCTTGGTCGGGCCTCAGACGCCGGCCGGGCTTGGTCGGGCCTCAGACGCCGGCCGGGCCGGAGGTTGCCTGCCGGGCCTGGGGGTGTCCGCCACGCTGGAGGTTGCCTGCCGAGGTGGTTCGGGGTCCGGGGTCGGTCACGGTTCGAAGCAGTGGCGTTTGTCGCTGTCGGCGCGGACCAGGCAGGCTGTCATTCCCTCGGGGCCGCCCGCGAGCATGGGGGTGGAGAGGTAGTCGAGGGCGTCGTACTTGTCGACGACCTCGGCCGACTGGCTCTCCCGGTCCGGGCCGGTGATCTCGATGCGGTCGCCGACCGCGCCGAACCGGATACGGACCCAACTCGCCCGGCAGGACGGGCTGTAGCGGATCTCGACCGCCGTCTGTTCACCGAACCCCTGCTCCGCCACGGTCCGCAGCCCGCTACCGGAGATGCCGCACCCCTGCGCCTGCGAGGACTTGCCCCGGCACTCCCGGCCCACGCAGCCGGGCCAGAGCGACTCGGCCTCCGGGTCCTCCCGCGCCCCGCCGAGCAGCAACGCCCCCGCCACCATGGCGGCCGCCGCCAGCGCCCCGGCCCCGGCGAGCGCCACGCGGCGGCGCCGGGAGTGGGGGACGCGGGCGGGCGCGGCTGCGGTGGGCCCGGCCGGGGAGGCGGACGGCTCGTCGGGCGGGGACACGGGGGTCTGACGCGTGGCGGGCGGGGCGACACCGTCCCGCCTGTCCCCCGGGCCGGGCTCCGCCTCTTCCCGGGGCGCCGGGACCACCGGCTCGGCGGGCTCGCCGGGCTGGGGCGGCGCCGCCTCCGGCTGCGGGTGGCGCCGGGAGAGCTCGGCCAGTTCCCGCAGGGCGAGGAGCCGGGCCGGGGGCTCGTCGGCGAGGGCGCAGAGTTCGCGGACCAGCTCGGGCGGCGGGATCTTGGTGCCGCCGAGGTAGCGCTGCCAGGACGACTTGCTGGCGGTGGTGCGGGCGGCCAGCCCGGCCAGGCTCAGCCCGGTGGAGGCGCGCAGGGCGGCGAGTTCGCGGGCGAGGTGGGCGCATTCCAGGGGCAGCTCGCCGGTCACCGTCGCAGCGCTTCCCAGGTGTGCGGTCCCATGATCCCGTCGACGACGAGGCCCTCCTTGTCCTGGAGCCGTTTCACGGCGCGTTCGGTGGCGGCCCCGTAGGCGCCGTCGACGCCGCCGATGCGGTAACCGCGGTGCTCCAGCAGGCACTGCGCCTCGACCACGTCCCAGCTGGTGGTGATCTGCTGGAGCAGGGCCTCCGTGGTCTCGCTGCGCCCGGCGTAGAGCCGGCCCTCGAAGCGGTGGATGTCGCAGGCGTAGGTGCGGCCGGGCTCGAAGGCGAACTCCTCGACCGCGACCCGGCGGTGCTCCTCCTCGCTGGTCCCGGCGGTGCCCCGGCCCGGCAGAATCAGCGTGAGGACGACGGCCAGCACCCCGGCGACCACGACGAGCGCGGCTCCGGCGGCCAGCAGGGTACGGCGGGCGGAGCGCGACCGGGCCGGCTTCGCCGCGGTGGCCGGGGCGCCGATGACCACGGGCCGGCCGCTGTCGGGCCCGGCTGCGGGGTCGGCCTGCTCGGCGGCGGGATCCGGGGCGTCGGAGCCCAGGGCGGCCACACCGCCGGTGTCTGCCTCGGGCACGCCTGCGGTTCGGGACGCGGCGCCGGCGGGCCGGGGGGCGGGCTCCTCCGCCGCGCCCCTGGCCTCGTCCCGTTCTGCCGCGCTGTTCGTGGAGTTGGCGGGAGCGGCGGGGTCGGCGGAGTCCGTGCCCGGCTCCGGGCCCGCTGCCGGGGCGGCGTCCTTGGCCGGTGGTTGCGCCGTCCAGGTCTGGGCGGCGAGGGTGTGCAGGGCGAGCATGCGGTCGGGGTCGGCGCCCGACAGTACGGCCAGCTCGGTGACCGCCTCGGCGGGCGGCAGCTTTCGGCCGTTCAGATAGCGCTCCCAGGAAGAACGGCTGTAACTCGTTCTCGTGGCCAAAGCCGTGAAACTGAGCCCGGTGGCGTCCTTGAGCCTCCTCATCCGGTCGACCAGCCGTCTGGCCTGCGGATCGAGGTGCTCCGGCAGCGTCTTCCACGGCGGCATGCTCTGCGTCCTCCCCCAAGTACCCCGGCTCCGGTGGACCCCAACATGCTCTCCTGGGCGGGAAAACTCCCTGGTCAGAGCCTGGGACGACCCAGAATACCGCCAAGTCGCCCAGCCGGGTGGCGGTGATCGGCCACGCCCGGGAGGCTGGAGCCCGTCACACCGCGCCGCCCGGCGCCCCACGGTCCCCTCGCGGACCGGCGGCCCGGGCAGCCGCGAGGACCGCGCCACCAGCGCCTTCCGGGCCGGCACGGGGGACCGGCCCGGAGGCCCCGGTGGCGCCTTCCCGTGCCGGGACGTCCCGGCCCGACGACAGGGGGACCCCATGCGCAGCCGTCAGCTCGTTCGTTCCGTCGCCGCCGGAGTGGTCGCCGCCGCCGCACTGGCGCTGCTGCCCGCGGCCAAGGCGGCCGCCGCGCCCGTACCGGTCGCCGCCGACACCTGCCGCGGGGTCAGCACCGTGGGCCTGTACTGCGGCTACCACACCGGGAGCACCTTCGCCCAGCGCGGCAGCAACGGCGCCCATGTGAAGGAGATCCAGGCGCTCATCAACGAGACGACCATCTGGCCGAAGCAGACCGGCAAGCGGCTCGTCGTCGACGGTGATTTCGGTCCGACGACCGAGTCCGCCGTCTTCTGGTTCCAGTGGTACTACGGGAGCGAGGCCCTGTCGGACGGGATGGTCGGGCCGAAGACGTGGGAGATGTTGCGTTACGGCAAGCGGTGAGCCGCGCGGGGCCGCGGCTTGGCCTCAGGCGCCGGCCGGGCTGTAAGGGTGGGCTCGCCGTCCCGGGCCTTACGGTCAGGGGCCTCAAGCGCCGGCCGGGCTGAGGGATGGGTGCGCGCCGTGCCGGCCCGGCGGTCAGTGGCCTCAAGCGCCGGCCGGGCTGAGGGTGGGTAAGGCGCGCGCCGTCCCGACCCGACGGTCACAGATGGCCTCAAACGCCGGCCGGGCTGAGGAATGGGCGCGCGCCGTTCCCACCCGGCGGTCAGTGGCCTCAAGCGCCGGCCGGGCTGAAGGGTGTCGCGCAGACAGCCGCCGACGCCTGCCGGGCTGGAGGGGGGCGCGTGTTGTGCCCGATCGGCGGTCGGGGTCGGGGTGGGTGGGACGTGCGGTCGGTAGGTGGGGGCACTCGGTTGGCGTAGGGGTGGGGCGCGTCGTGGGGTGGGGGCGGGTGGGGTGTCTATCGTCGGGCTGGCTTTGGTCGTCCATGGGTGGAGTTGTGGTGGGTGGGAGAGGGTTCAGCGGGGTGCGGCTGCTGGTGGGGGTGGTTCTCGCGGGGGTGGTGGCGGGTGGGTGTTCCGGGGGCGGGGCGCGTCCGGTGGCGGTCGGGGTGGAAGGCGGGGCCGTCGGGGAGTTGGCCTGGCGCGAATGCCCGGTGCCGAGTGAGGCCGAGGCGCAGGTGTGGGGTGCGGCGGAGCACCGTCCGGCGTACGCGCTCCACGCGGAGCGGCTGCGGTGCGGCACGCTGACGGTGCCGGTGGACTGGGCGGAGCCGGACGGGCGGCGGTTCGGTCTGGCGGTGGCGGTGCTGCCGTCCACCGGTGGCGGCCGTGCCGGGCCGCTGGCGCTCAACCCGGGCGGGCCCGGCGTCTCCGGGCGGCTGATGCCGGTGGGCGTCGCGGGCGGCGGGGCGCGCGGCCTGCTGGACCGGTACGACCTGGTCGGTCTCGACGTGCGCGGCACCGGACGCTCCCGGCCCGCCGCCTGCCCCGCCGCCGAGTCCCTGGACGCCGGTCCGCAGGCCGCCGTGCCCGCGCGTGACGCCGCCCGCGCCTACTGGGACCGGCTGTCCCGCGCCCACGCCGCGTGCGCGGAGGCCGACCCGGCCTGGGTCGCCTCGCTGACCACCGCCGACGCCGCCCGCGACCTGGAGGCGCTGCGTGCGGCGCTGGGCGCGCCCCGGCTGCACTACTACGGGGTGTCGTGGGGGACGAGTCTCGGCGTCACGTACCGGACGCTCTTCCCCGGGCGGTCCGGCCGGATGCTGCTGGAGTCGGTGGTGGCACCGGACCCGGATCTGCGCGGGCTGCTGGACGGGGTGACGCGCGCCCGCGAGGAGCGGTTCGCGCGGTTCACCGGGTGGATCGCCGCCCGCTCCGGCCGCTACCGGCTCGGCGCCACCGCCGAGGAGGTACGCGAGCGGCTGCTGGCCCTGCGGGAGCGGCTGACGGCGCGGCCGCTGCGGGCGGCCGGGGGGACGTACGGACGGGTCGAGGCCGACCAGTACCTGGACGCCGAGCCGTCCGACCGGGCGGGAGCGGCGGCCGCGCTGGCGGCGCTGGCCCGGGGCCGGGCGCCGGGCGGGGGCGGCGACGGGAAGGCGCGGGCCGGCGCGCCGCCGCTGGTGGCGCCGTTCGCCGGGACGGTGATGATCTGCTCGCAGGTGACCCGCGCGCGGTCGTTCGCCGAGCAGTGGGAGGCGTACGGCGAGCGGCGGACCGCCTACCCGGTGCTGGGGGCCTCCCGGCCGATGTTCCCGGGCAGCGGGGAGGTGCCGGGGACCAGTACCTGCGCCGGCCTGCCCGCCCCTGACCGGGCGCCGGTCGTGCCGGGGCGGAGCGGGGGGCCGCTGCTGCTCGTCGCCCACCGGGACGAGGTGGTGACGCCGCTGCCGTGGGCCCGGGCGATGCGGGCCCGGACCGGGGGGTCGCTGCTGGTGGTGGCCGACGGGGAGCACGGCACGCTGGCGGACGGGGGGTGCGCGGGGCGCGTCACGGCGTTCTTCACCGCGCCGGAGGAGGCACCCGTGCGGGACGCGGTGTGTGAGCCCTGACCCGGAGAGGCCTGTGCGGCAACTCCCCCCGCCCGCACCGGGGCAGCGCCTAGGGTGAGCTTGGCGAAACGGACGGCGGGGAGGGGTTTCTGTGGTGGACGGGGACGGGCCGGGCGGCGGGGCCGTGGCGAGGAACACGATGTCCGGCGGGACCGTCGTCGGCGCGCTGGTGCAGGCCCAGCGCATCGACTCGCTCGTGATGGAGGCCCCTGCGCCGTACTGGCCGCCGCGCCAACTCCCGCGCCCGCTGCCGGGGTTCGTCAACCGGACCCGGGAGCGTGCGACGCTGCGGCAGCTGGCCGAGGCGGCCGCCGGCCAGGGCGTACGTACGGTCGTGGTGACCGGGCTCGGCGGCGTGGGCAAGACCCAGCTGATCGCCCACTGCGTCCGCAGCGACCTGGACGCCCTCTTCCCGGACGGCCAGTTGTACGTGGACCTCGCCGACGTCCGCCGGGACGGTGCCGTGGACGTGGCGGGGGTGCTCGGCGACTGGCTGCACGCCTTCGGGGTGCCGTACGCCCATCAGCCCGCCGGACTGGGGGCCCGCGCCGACCTGTTCCGCACGGTGACCACGGGCAGGCGGGTCCTGGTGGTGGTCGACAACGTCCGGCAGGCGCCGGAGGTCCGTGCCCTCACCCCCGGCGACGGACTCCAGGTGGCGACGAGCCGTACCATGCTGCCCGCGTTGCGGATGGACGGCGCGGTGCAGCTCGTCGTCGACCCGCTGGACGAACGGGAGGCCATCGGGATCGTCCGCGGCTGGCCGGTGGCGCAGGGCGAGGAGCCGGCCGCCGCCGAACTGGTCCGGCGGTGCGGCGGGGTGCCGCTGGCGCTGCGCGCGGTCGGCGAGTGGCTGGTCCGGCGACCCCAGTTGGGGCTGGACGACGCGGTGCGCTCGCTGGCGCCGGGGTCCGCCGGGCCGTGGGGTCCGGCGGAGGGTACGGACGGCACGGCTTCGGCCGACGAAGGGACGGTGGACGTGATGGAGCAGGTCTTCGACTCGGTGCTGCGGCAGCTCCCCGACCACACGCGGGCCCTGTACCGCTTCCTGGGCGCGCTGCCCGGCACCACCTTCCCCGCCGCGCTCCCCCGCGCGGCCGGGCTCCCCCGGGCCGACGACGCCCTCGGCGACCTGCTGACCAGCCACCTCGTCGTCCCGGCCGGACCAGAGCGGGACGGCGCTACCCCGGCCGGGCCTCCGCACCGGTTCCGGATGCACGACCTGGCCCGCGCGCACGCCGCCGCCGAGGCCGCCGCGCTGCCCGAGGAGGCGGCCCGGTCCCTGCTCCGCACCGTCACCGACTTCTACACCGAGGCGGCGTCGCACGCCGACCGGGCGCTCGGCAGCCGCTTCCGCCTGCAGGCCGCGCCCACCCGTTCGCTGACCGAACTCGGTTTCCCCGAGGGCGCGTTCAGCGGCAAGGGGCAGGCGCTCGACTGGCTCGACGCGGAGCGCGGCAACTTCCTCGCGGTGCTGCGGGCCGCCTCCCGCGACGGGCTGCACGACGCGGTCTGGCGGCTCTGCGAGTCGCTCTGGCCGCTCTTCCACAACCGGGCCCGTCACGCCGACTCCCTGGAGGCGCACCCGCTGGGCATCGAGGCGGCCCGCTGGGAGAACCGGCCCGACGCCGAGATCCGGATGCGCAACCAGTTGGCCCGGGCCCACCGCGCCCTCGGCGACCTGGACCGGGCGGCCGCCGAACTGAGCGCCGGGGAGCCTCTGCTGGAGCTCACCGAGGACGCCCGGCTGCGCGGCATGCTGTGGGAGACCGGCGGCCTGGTCGCGCTCGGCCAGGGCCGCCCGGCCGACGCCCGCGCCCTGTTCACCTCCTCGCTCGCCGCCAACACCGAGTGCGGCGACCGGCACGGCATGGTCGTGCAGAACTACCACCTGGCCGACGCCGTACGGGCCTGCGGCGACCACGGCGAGGCCCGGCGCCTGCTGGACGGGGCGCTGCGGCTGGCCCGGGAGACCGGGGACGTGTCGATGATCCCCCGGCTGACGCTGATGACGGCCCGGGTGCACGCGGACGCCGGAGCGGTGGAGCAGGCCCTCGTGGCCGCCACCGACGCCGTGGAGCAGGCCAACGGGCAGCGGCTGCTGGCCAAGGTCCGCGAGGGGCTGGAACTGCTCAAGGAACTCGCCGGGCGGTCCGGGGACACCGCGCTCGCCGAGAGCTGCGAGCGCCGCCTGGCGGAGCTGCGGGGGCCGGGCGACCGGGGCGGGGGTGCGTGATCCGTGGGGTTCCGCCTGCCCGGCCGGTCCGGGGCGCGCCGTCCCGGGCGCCCGCTCCGCGGCGAGCGCGGCTCCGGCCGTGACCGCTGGGACACCTGGGAGGCGCCCAAGGCGCACGTCCTGTGCGTGGCCCGCACCCTGACCTCGGCGACGCGGCTGCTGGACGTGCTGCCGCTGCTGCGCCGCGAGGACGGCATCGAGACGTACTACACCGTCAACCCGGGGTCGGCCTTCGCGGAAGGGCTGCACGCCTACTTCACCTCGCTCGGCGTCGGCGACCGGCTGCTGAGCTGGCCGGAGGCGACCCGGCGCTCCTTCGACCTGGCGGTGGCGTGCACCGTCAACAACTCGATGCGGCAGCTCGACGCGCCGCTGGTGGTGCTGCCGCACGGCGCCGGGTACAACCGGCTCGTCACCGAGGCCACCGGCGACGCCACGGCGCCCGCCGGACTCTCGCGCCGGGAGCTGACCTGGCGCGGCAAGGTCGTCCCGGCGGCGATCGGGGTGTCGCACTCGGAGCAGCTGGGGCGGCTCGCCGGGTCCTGCCCGGAGGCGGTGGAGCGGGCCGCCGTCGTCGGCGACATCTGCCTGGACCGCATCCGCCGCAGCCTGCCGCTGCGCGACCGCTACCGCGCGCTGCTCGGCGCGGTCGACGGACGCCGGCTGGTGGTCCTGCACTCCACCTGGTCCAGCCACTCGCTGCTCGGCACCCACCCGGAGCTGCCGCTGGAGCTGGTCACCTCGCTGCCCGCGGACGAGTACGCGGTCGCCGCCGTCCTGCACCCCAACGTGTGGGCGCGGCACAGCAGGCGCGGGGTGCTGGAGCGGCTGGAGCGGGCGATGGACGCGGGGCTGCTGGTCGTCCCGCCCGAGGAGGGGTGGCGGGCCGCGGTCGTCGCCGGGGACTGGGTGGTCGGGGACCACGGGAGCACCTCGCTGTACTCGGCGGCGCTCGACCGGACGGTGCTGCTCGCCGCGACCGGTCTGGACGAGCTGGACGCCGCCTCCCCCACGGCCGACTTCGCCCGCCGGGCGCCGCGTCTGGACGTCGCCGGGGACCTGTACGAACAGCTGCTGCGCGCGGACGCCGCGCACGACCCGGAGCGGCTGGGCCCGGTGGTGGAGAGCCAGTGGGAGGCGCCGGACAAGTCGGCGGCGCTGACCCAGGAGCTGCTGTACGGGCTGCTCGCCGCCGCCGGGATCGGGACGCCCGCCGCGACCCCGGAGCCGGAGCCCGTCCCCGATCCGCGGCCGCTCGCGCACCGGGCGCCGACCGCCTTCGACGTGACCGGGCGGGTCGGCCCGGACGGGGTGGTGGAGGTACGGCGGCATCCGCTGGCCCCGCGCCACGAGACGGAGCCGCGCGGGTTCTACGCGGTGACCGACGAGGAGACCCATCCGCTCTGGCCGCAGAGCGCCGACGTGCTGGCGCGGACCCTGGTGGACGCGGCGACGGCGCCGACCGAGTGGGCCGAGGAGGCGTTCCGGCGGCTGCCGGGACTGAGCGTGGCGGTGGCCGCGCTCGACACCGACCGGTGTCTGGTGCGGGTGCGGGACGGGCGGGTGTGGGAGGCCGCGGCGGAGCGGCCCTGGGGGGCCGCTCGGGCGCGGCTCGATCCTGTGGTGCTCGGCTGTGCCGTGCATCTGCTGGGCTCCGCCCCGGAGCGGGGTGGGGAGCTGGGGGCGCCGATGGTGGTTCGTACCGGGCGGCATGTGTGCCGGGTTGTCTTTCGGGCTGCGCCCGGGGGTGGATGACGCCCCCCCTCGGGCCTCAGGGGGGCCGGAGCAGGGGGGCAGGCGGGTTGGCGGGGTCTTCGGGTGCGCGAAACCTTCGGGCAATGTGTTTGGCACCTGTTGCATCTATCCTTGTATGCATACGTCCCGGTCGGTGCTGCCCGGGGTGGTGTGGCCTCAAGCGCCGGCCGGGCTGTAGGTGCCGCGGTGGGCTGGGGTGGTCGGTCGTGACTCCGGTCGTCCCCGTCCGTCACTGATGGCCTCGAACGCCGGCCGGGCTGAGATGTGGCTGGGCCGAGATGCGGCCGGCCGCGACGGCCGGGCTGAGATGTGGCCGGGCTGAGATGTGGCGGGTTGCCGTTGGAGGCGGCGAATGGTGACCGCTCGCCGGTGGAACCCGGAGAAGGGTGGCCGACCGTCGGCAGAGCCCCGAGCAAGGGGCTGCCCGCCCGTGGAGGCCCGGCCAGATGCTGGCCGAGTACCCATGACGGTCCGGGCTGCCCGCCGTCCCGTCGTCCGTCGTCCGAAAGGAACCGTATGAGCACGCGCAGCGCCCTGTTCTCCCGTGGTTTCGCTCTTCGTGGGGCGGTGCCGGGGTGGCTGGGGCGGTCGCTGCGGGCTGCTCGGGCGCCGTTTCCTCGGGCCGCCGCTGTGCGGGGGGCGCTCGCTGTCTCGGTTCCGCTGATGGTGGGGCTGATGGTGGGGCAGCCCGTGGCGGGGGTGGCCGTGGGGCTCGGGGGGCTGTGGGCGGTGGGGCAGGACAGCGCCGCTCCGTACAAGGCGCGGGCGTTGCGGATCGCGGCGCTCGGAGGGTCGGCGGCGGTCGGGCTGCTGGCGGGGGCGACGGCGCTGCGGCACGGGGACATCGCGGTGATCGCGGCGCTGCTGGCGGCGGCGGGGCTGGTGTCGGGGTGGGTGAGTGTCGGGGGGCCGCTCGCCTCGGTCGCCGGGATGCACCTGCTGCTCGGGGCGACCGTCGGTACCGGCATCCCGGTGCCCGGGCCCTGGTGGGCGGGGCCGCTGGAGCTGCTGGGCGGCGCCCTGTTCGCCCTCGCGCTGACCTGCCTGCCCTGGCTGTGGCGGCGCAACAGCCCGGAGCGGGAGGCGGTCATCGCCGTCTTCGACGCGGCCGAGCAGGCGCTGTCGCGGGCGGGCACCTCGGGGGCGACCGAGGCGCGGGCGCGGATGACGCTGGCCCTCAACACCGCCCAGGACCTGCTGGCGGTGCACAGTTCCCGCAAGCACGCCGAACGGCCGACCCACATCGGCGGGCTGATCGTGGCGTTCCGGGCCGCCGTCCATCTGGTCGAGGCGGCCACCGCGCTGGTCGTGGAGGGCCGCCCGCTGCCCCCGGCGGTGGTCCGGGTGCCGTCGCTGCTGGCCGCCCGCGTGGTCCCGCCGGTCCGCGGCGGGCGTCCGGCGCCGGCCGAGGCGGCGGAGGAGCTGGAGCCGCCGTTCACCGCCGACACCCCCGCGCTGCGGGCGCTGGCCGAGGTGTACCGGGCGCCGGGCCACGCCCTGACCCTGCTGCCCGACCCGCCCGCGTACGAGGGGCCGCGCCTCGCGGAGCGGCTGCGGTTCGCGCTGCTGCTGGGCGGCTGCACGCTGGTCGCGGTGGTCGTGGCCCACCTGCTGCACGGGCCGCGCGGCTACTGGCTGCCGATGACCGTGGCCTTCCTCTACAAGCCGGATCTGGGGCCGGTCTTCGGGCGGGCCCTCAACCGCTGCCTGGGCACGGTGGCCGGGGTCGGCATGGTGGCGCTGGTGGCGTGGCTGGTGGCCGAGCAGTGGGCACTGACCCTGGTGGCGGCGGCCTTCGGGGCGGTGATGGCGGCGGGCGTGCGCTACCACTACGCGCTCTCCACCTTCGGCCTGACCGTGATCGTCTTCGTCTTCATCGACTTCCTCGGCGACGACCGGCAGCTGCTGCCCTCCCGGGTGCTGGAGACGGTGATCGCGGCCGCGCTGGTCCTCACCGCCCACTTCCTGACCCGCCCCGACTCGTGGCGGGTCCGGGCCGAGCTGCGCGTCGCCGCCGCCGACCGGGCCTGGCGCCGCTACGACCGGCGGGCGCCCACCGCCTCCCCCGACGAGCGGCACCAGCTGCGCCGTACCGCCTACCGCCGCCTCGCCGAGGCCCGCCAGGCCCTGGACACGGCGGGCGCCGAACCCCACCGGGACCCGGACCGCTTCCCGGTGCTGGAGCGCCGGGTGGCCCGCGCCGAGCAGGGCTGCGACGCGATCACGGCGTACGTGGTGGCGGGCGGGCGGAGCTGAGCGGAAGCTCCCCCGCCGCTCAGGCGACCCGGTCCGGGAGGCCCAGCCCTTCGCCGTCGACCCCGGCGCGGCGCAGGATGGAGCCGATGTGCCGGTGCAGCAGCTCCTTGGCGCCGGGCGCGTCGCCGCTCTGGAGGGCGCGGGCCAGTGCCAGGTGCTCGGCGGTGTCCTCGGCGACCTCTTGGCGGCCGGCGAGCGCGGCCGCGGTGAACCGCTGGTGCTGGTGCCAGAGCGTCTCGAAGAGCCCGGTGACGGTGCGGTTGTCCGCGGCGGCGACCAGCGCCGCGTGGTAGGCGCGCCCGGCGTCGCGGGCCTCGCGCGGGGTCGCGGCGGGCCCGCAGAGCGCGGCCAGGCCGTCGCCGACCCGGCGCAGGGCCTCGGGGCCGCGTGCGGCGAGGGCGTCCAGCGCGAAGCTCTCCAGGAGGAGGCGGGCCTGCATGATGTCGCGCCCCTCGCCGATGGAGACGGGCACGACGAGGGCGCCGCGCTTCGGGTACAGCTCCAGGAAGCCGTCGGAGCGCAACCGGAGGAACGCCTCGCGGACCGGGGTGCGGGAGATGCCCAGCTCGGTGGCGACCTGCCCTTCCGAGAGGAGTTCACCGCTGTCGTAGGTGCCGTCGAGGATGAGTTCCTTCACGTGCTCGTAGGCCCGCTCGGCGGTCGGTGTCGCTTGTCCCATGCGGCCATTATCGAGGCGGGGAACGCGACGGCCGCCCGCTCCCCCGGTTGCCGGGGAGGCGGACGGCCGAGACGCCGCGGTCCTGCCGTCTCAGGACACGATGTCCTTGCGCGCGAAGCCCCGGAAGGCCAGCGCGAAGAGGACGAGGGCGTAGCTGACGGAGACCGAGGCGCCCTGGAGCATGCCGGACCAGGCGATCTCCGGCTGGAGGGCGTCGGCCCAGGCGAACTGCCAGTGGGCGGGGAGGAAGGCGCGCCAGTCGCCGAGGGCGGTGACGGCGTCCAGGACGTTGCCGACGATGGTCAGGCCGACCGCGCCGCCGACCGCGCCCAGCGGGGCGTCGGTGCGGGTGGAGAGCCAGAACGCCAGACCGGCGGTGACCAGCTGCGACACGTACACGTACGCCACCACCAGGAGCAGGCGGCCCAGGGCCTCGCCCGCCGGGAGGGAACCGCCGGTGGGGATCTGGAGGGGCCCCCAGCCGTAGGCGAGGCCGCCGACGAGCAGGCCGACCAGGGGCAGCAGCACCATCGCGGCGGCGCTGAAGGCCAGCGCGACGACGAGCTTGCTCCACAGCAGGCGGGCGCGGGGGACGGGGGCGGCCAGCAGGTACCTGAGTGAGGACCAGCCGGCCTCGCTCGCCACCGTGTCGCCGCAGAACAGGGCGACCGGGACCACCAGCAGGAACCCGGCGGAGACGAAGAGGCAGACCGCCGCGAAGTTGAGCCCGGAGGCGGTGGCGGTGTCCATCAGGTTGACCCGGCCGCGCTGCTCGGGTTCGCCGCCGATGGCGAAGGCGGCGACCATGACGAACGGCAGCAGTCCGAGGACGGCCGCCATCACCTGGGTTCGGCGGCGGCGCAGCTGGCGTACCGCCTCGACGCGCAGCGGCAGGGTCCGGCCGGGCCGGTAGCCGGGTGCGGTCGGGTCGGTGCGGGCGGGGTCGGTGAGGGTGCCGGGGGTGCTCATCCGGTACCTCCGATCAGGGTGAGGAAGGCGTCCTCCAGGCGGCGGTGCGGCATGACCGAGGTCACCGGCACGCCGAGGCGGACGAGTTCGACGACGAGCTGGTCGGCGCCGATGCCGTCGAGCCGGACGAGGAGCCCGTTCTCGGTGGGGTCGACGGCGGCGACGCCCGCCAGCGCCGCGACCTTGTCGGCGAGCGGCGCGTCGACGGGGGCGGCCAGCCCGACGTGCAGGGTGTCGCCGCTGCCGACGATCTCGGCGACCGGCCCGGCCTGCACCAGTTGCCCCTGGTCCATGACGACCAGGTGGGTGCAGGTCTGCTCGACCTCGGCGAGCAGGTGGCTGGAGACGATGACGGTGCGCCCGGCCGAGGCGTACCTGATCATCACCTCGCGCATCTCTCGGATCTGGGGCGGGTCGAGCCCGTTGGTGGGCTCGTCCAGGATCAGCAGGTCGGGCAGGCCCAGCATGGCCTGGGCGATGGCGAGCCGCTGCCGCATGCCCTGCGAGTAGGTGCGCACCGCGCGCTCCAGGGCACCGCCGAGCCCCGCGATCTCCAGGGCCTGGTCGAGGTGGGCGTCCTCGGCCGGGCGGCCGGTGGCCTGCCAGTACAGGTCGAGGTTGGCGCGGCCGCTGAGGTGCGGCAGGAAGCCGGCGCCCTCGACGAAGGCGCCGACCCGGGAGAGGACGGGCGCGCCGGGCCGGATGGCCTGGCCGAAGACGCGGATCTCGCCCTCGTCGGGCCGGATGAGGCCCATCAGCATCCGCAGGGTGGTGGTCTTCCCGGCGCCGTTGGGGCCGAGGAGGCCGAGCACCTGCCCGCGTTCGACGCCGAAGGAGAGGTCGCGTACGGCGTACCGGTCGGCGGACCCGGCGTACTTCTTGCTGAGGCCGGTGATCCTGAGCGGTACGCCGGTCAGCTCCGGGTCGGCCGGGGGCGCGGTGGTGCGGCGGCGGCCGAGGAGGAGCAGCCCGGCGGCGACGGCGGCCGCGCCGAGCGGCAGCGCCCAGATCCAGGCGGGCAGCGGGGTCGCGGCGGTGCGGACGGCGGGGGCCGTCGGCACGTTCAGGGGGCCTTCGGCGGCGATCCGGTAGGTGGCCGGTTCGGCGGGTGAGGCGTAGCCGAGGTCGGTGGCGGAGAGGACGACGCGCAGCGAGTGGCCCTGGCGGACCTCGTGGTCGATCGCCGGGAGCTTCAGGGTGAGGGTGCGGCCCTGGTCGGCGCCGGTGACCCGGATCGGGGAGACCAGCTGGGCCGGGAGCACCTGGCTCCTGCCGCCGGGGGCCACGTCGTAGACCTTGCCGAAGAGGACGGCGTCCTCCGTGTCGGCGGAGACCTTGACGCGGACCGTCGGGGAGCCGGTGATCCGCAGGTCCTTCGTCAGCGGCGCGGAGTCGAAGCGGGCGTGCTGGCCGGGGAAGTCGAAGGAGACGCCGACGCCGAGGGAGGAGAGCTGGGCGATGGAGCTGCCCTGGTCGGCGCTCTCGCCGCCGCCCGGTCCGCCGCCGCCGAGTCCGGGCAGGGTGGAGACGGAGGGCGGGACGGCCCCGGCCGGGTTGTCGACCTTCTGCTCGCGGCCGGCCAGCGGGATGCGCCGGGGGTCGTGGGCGAGGCCGGGATAGCTGTCGCCGCCGGCGCCGCGGAGCTGGGCGGCGCCGTTGGTGGAGTCGACGCCGCCGGTGCGGGTGACGCGGAAGGCGGGCCCGGTGTCGGCGTTCTCGTCCTGCTTGAGGTAGCGGTCGAACCAGTCGGTGACGCGCTGTTCGACGCGGGCCGCCTCGGGGTTGCCGCCGTCGTGGCCGCCGGCCATCCAGTCGACGGCGACGGGCTGGCCGTTCTTCTTCAGCGCCTGGACGGCCTGGTCGGTGTGGGAGAGCGGGAAGAGGGAGTCCTGCTGTCCCTGCACGAAGAGGGCGGGCACCTTGATGCGGTCGGCGACCGCCTTCGGGCTGCGGGTGGCGAGCAGTTCGCGGGCCTTCGCGTCGGGCTTCCCGGAGACGGCGACGCGGTTGTACATGGCGCACAGTTCGTCCTCGAACCGCTCGCAACCGCCGCCTGTGGACAGGAACATGCCGGTCCACAGCTTCTTGAAGACGCCGTTCGGGAAGAGCGCCTCGGGCAGGTCCCACCAGGTGATGAGCGGGGCGATGGCGTCGACCCGCTCGTCGTGGCCGGCGGTGAGCAGGGAGACGGCGCCGCCGTAGGAGGCGCCGGTCATGCCGACGCGCGGGTCGCCGTCGCCGTCGAGCTGGACCTCGGGCTGTTCGGCGAGCCAGTCGATGAGCTTGGAGGCGTCGGCCACCTCGCCCTTCGGGTCGTTGAGCCCGATCTTGCCGTTCGACTTCCCGAAGCCGCGCGCGGTCCAGGTGAGGACGGCGTACCCGTCCTGGGCCAGCTTCTGCGCCTGGGCGCGCAGGTCGGTCTTGGTGCTGCCGAAGCCGTGGGCGAGCAGCACGGCGGGGCGGCGGCCGTCGCCGCCCGCGGTGAAGTAGGAGGTGTCGATCCGGACGCCGCTCCCGGTCCTGAGTATCTGGTCCTGCCGCTTCACCCCGCCGTCGTCGGCCGCCGACGCGGAGCCCGCCGGGACGAGCAGAGCGGCCAGGACACCCGCCGAGGCGAGGGCTGCCCTCCACCGGGGCGGTCCGTGCTTGTTGAGACGCATGGACCCACGGTACGGGCGCGCGAAGGGTGCTCTGTGCCCCCTCCAGGTGGACCCTGACGTGCTGCGCGAGGCGTATACCCGCGTGCCGCGTACCGCATCCGTGGTAGTCCGTACCCATGACCTCGACCTCGCCCGCCCCGCCGCCCGCGCCGGAGATCCGCCCTGCTCGCAGCGTTGCCGAACTGATCGCCGCCGAGGGCCTGTTCGACGCTCCGGTCCGCCCGGCGCACGCCCTGGACTTCCTCGAACGTGAGGGGCATCACCTGCTGCTCGCGTATGCCGGCGAGGAGGCTGTGGGGTTCGTCTCGGGCGTGGAGACGGCCCATCCCGACAAAGGCGCCGAAATGCTCCTCTACGAGCTGGGGGTGGCCCCGGCCCACCGTCACCGGGGCATCGGCCGCTCCCTGATCGAGGCCCTGACCCGCGTCGCCCGCGACCGCGGCTGCCACGGCATGTGGGTCGGCGTCGAGACCGGCAACACGGCCGCCCTGGCCGCCTACCGGTCGGCGGGTGCGGTGAACGAGGGGCGGTTCGCGATGCTGGGGTGGGAGTTCGGGTGAGCGGGCTACTCACAGCCTCGGCAGCGGCAGAGCGGGCAGCTGCGGATGCCGCACATGCTGGCCTCCGTCGTCCACGTGCAGGGTGAACGTCTCCGGTCCGGGCCGCCCGGCCTCGTCGTACGCGCACAGCAGGTCCTCGACACGCTCCCACAGCCGCACTGGGCCACCCTCGCGCACCTCCCACCTGTCGCCGACTGGGGTGAGCGTGGCGGCGGAGCCGGTGACGACGTCGACCAGATACACGATGTCACCGACGGTCGTCATCTGTGCGTCAGGTACGGCGCATTGAGCGAGGAAACGCAGGTGGAACGCTTCCTCGGTTGCGGCAGTGATCCTCTCCGGACTTTGCCGCGCCGTCCGGGCGGTCCGAGGAAGCCCTGCGGCCCAGTGGGCAGGATTGCCAAACACCGGTGCTGCATGCGCTCGGGCCGACATGAACGACACCGTGCCGCCCAACAGCTTGCCTTCAGCGGTGCCGTCGCCCTTCACCGTAAGCAGGACTCGGGCGTATCCGTAGAGCCACCCCGAGAGGGTCAGCAGAATCTTCCCGCTCGGCCGAGTCTGCGCGAGCAGGGCAGGTGGTACAGCACGGAAGGAACACGCGGCCACAACGCGGTCGAACTTGGCCTCGGGCCAGTATCCGTACAGGCCGTCCGCCACAGCGAGGGTGGGGGTGTAACCGCAGGCGAACAGTGCACTTGCCGCCTGCTCCAGCCGACGCGGGTCGACCTCGATCGAGGTCACGTCGGCGGGGTCGAGGCGTTCACAGGCCAGCGCAGTGGAGTAGCCGGTACCCGTGCCGATCTCCAGCACGGTGTGCCCCTCAGCCACCTCCGCGTCGGCCCACATCTGTACGGCAAGGGAGGGCAGTGTGGAGGACGAGGTGGGCGCCCCACCGTGCCGCGGGGAGGGGTCACTCCAGTCAGGTTCGTCACTGTCGAACTGCGTGATGAGGGTGGTGTCGGAGTACGCAGCGGCCAGCCACCTGCCGTAGTCGAGCCTGGGTGTGACGGGCTCCCATACGGTCAAGCCTTGCCGGTCACGCTCGTCAGCGGGCAGGTAGAAGCCCGGCACAAACCGGTGTCTCGGCACCCGCTCAACAGCGGCCTGCCAACCGGGGGCGGTGAGGATGCCGTCGTTGGCTAGGGCCTCCACCATCGCATGGCGCAGATGAGGGGCATCGGTCTCCTGGTCGGCGGGCAGCATTACGCTCCGGCTCCTTCCGTGCTTGTGCTCAGGATTTCGGCAAACGCATGGGCAATGGCGTCGGCGTCGGGCAGCCAGCCCCACTGCCCGTTGGGATTGCATTCGATGAACACCCAGTCCTCCAGACGGTCGCCCTCACCGATCAGGGCGAAGTCGAAGCAACCGAAGACCAGACCGAACGCGGCAAGGTAACTGTGTAGCGCGGTCTCGACGGGCGTGGGGACGCGGATCGGGGCGTGCCGGAGCTTGTCCCAATCGCCGCGGCGCCAGTCCAGGGCGCCGTCTGGAGCGGCGATTTGCTGTGCGAACACCCGCCGTCCGACGACGGTGACGCGCACGTCTCCAACCTTGGGGACTTCCGCCTGGAACAGGTGGGCCGTCACGGCAAGCGTGCCGTCGAGAGCGCCTGGATCCACGCGCTGAGCCCAGATCGCACCAGTGTGCCCGTCCTGGTCGCGAGGCAGGCCGCGAAACGTCTTGTAAATCATGGACCCGTGATCCGCGGCGAATGCGCGGACATCTTCAATGTCATTGGTGACTAGTGTCGGCGGGATGGCCAGGCCCAACTGGGGCGCGAGCTGAAGTTGTGCGGGCTTGAAGTCCGCCGCCGTGACCGCGCCGGGGTGATTGACGTATACGGCGCAGTGCAGGTGGTTCAGGACGCCGCCGAGGCCGTGCCTGGCCTCGGCGGTAGCGAAGTCCCTCTGCTGGGCCGGCAGATGCTGATAGCGGACGGCGTACGGGGTGGGGCGGCGGTAGTACACCGCCGCCACCTCCCCCAGTTCCACCTCCCGACTGCCGGTGACCAGCCGTCCGGCCCAAGCCTGCGATCCGGCGCCGATACGTGCGCCGAACACAAGACCATGGCCGATGTCAGCCGGATCGACACGTACGACCGGCACCCTGCGCTCGTTCAGCGCGGCGATGACCCAGTCCGCGGTGACGTCTTCCAGCGCGGTGACAACCAGGACGGTGGAAGCCATCGGGTCAGTCCGACTCGTAATCGGTGGTGTGGTCGTCCTGCGTCTGCGGCTGCGGGGCCTGCCCGTCTCCCCCGCCGGACATCGAAGCGGTGCCGGTGGTCCTGCTCGTGCCGTGCTTACCCATCTCCACCACCCGGCCGACGGAGTCGGTGTAGACGGCGGTCTGCGTCGAGGCGTCGAGCGTTACCGTCGCATACGACGGCGGGCCGACCGGCAGCCGGTCGGTGATCAGTTTCATCGCCCACGGCGCCTGGGGGGCAATCGTCTCCATGCGAGTCCTCCTTCTTTGACGTCAGGCGGATGGCCGGGCAGCCACCCGCCCGAGCAGAATCCCCCCGTGGCCAGGGCAATCGCCAGTACCGTGGAGGTCGCGAAACGTGGCGAAAAGGCCACGCTCTGCGACAGAGGTTGAGGAGGATGCGACAGCGATGACCGGCAGATCGAAGAACCAGCACCTCGCCCTGTGGATCGCCGCCACCGGCCTGTCCCACGGCGAGATCGCCAGACGAATCGCCGCAGCGGCAAAAGCCGAAGGCCACCGGCAGATCGCCCCGGACACCACTCGGATTCGCCGCTGGGTCGACGGCGAACGCCCCCGCCCGCCGGTGCCCTCTTTGCTCGCCGGGGTGATTTCCGATGCGGTCGGCCAATCGCTCACACCGGGTGACCTCGGCCTCACCACCGCGGGGCCCACACTCGACAGCATCCAGCTCCCCCTGCTGACCGAGGCAGCCGCACGCACCCTTGCCGGATGGACGCAGATGGACCTCTTCATAGACCGCCGCGACACCCTCAAACTCGCCCTCGGGGCCCCACTCATCCTCGCCGCCGAGCGCATGTTGGGTGGCACCGCCCGCCGGCTGACCCGCACCACCCGGGGCTTCGACGCCGACACCACGGCTGCGCTGGAAGAAGTCACGGCTTTCTTCACCAAGGCTGATGCGTCCAAAGGCGGCGGCCTGTACCGCTCCGCGATCGTCGCCCAGCTTGCCGAAGTCGCTCGCCGCATCGAGGAGGGGGTACCCCTTTCCCTGAAAGCCCGGGTCTTCGCAGCCACCGCCGATCTCGCGGCGCTCGCGGGGTGGGTCAGCCACGACTGCGGCCGCTACCCGACCGCACAGCGGTACTGGTCGTATGGAATCTATGCCGCCTCTGAGGCCGCACAGCCGGACCGTGGGGTAGAGATCGTCACCCGCATGTCCCACCAGATGATCTATCTGGGACATCCAGCCGATGCCTTGGGTCTGCTCGGGGTCGCCGCCAAGAAGGCGACCATGCCCGCGACCCGGGCGTTGGTCGCCTCCCAGACCGGTCGGGTGCATGCGGCCCTCGGCGATGAGCGAAACGCCGGGCGGCACCTCGGCACCGCTGACGAACTGGTCGCCCAGGGCCTGGGCGATTCGCCCGCGTGGGTGGACTACTTCGACGGCGCCGAACATGCCGGAGCCCGCGCGGTCTCCGCCCGCGACCTCGCCGGGCTCCTTGGTAAGGAACAGCCCGCCAGCGCCCACTTCTCCAACGCACTCCGGCTGCGCAGAGACGGATTCGACAGGGTGAAGGTTATGGACCGTATCGGTCTGGCCGCTGCCCTGTTCGCTGAGGGAGAGCCGGAGCTTGGGGCCGCCGCAGCCCACCACGCACTGGACGACGCCATCCGCATCGACTCCACACTCGTGACATCTCGCCTTAACACCCTGCTGAGCGCGGCCGGACGCTACCGAACCGGAACGGTGAACGAGGTCCGCGCCCGCGTAGCCGATCTCGCAGCGACCCGCCCAACTCCAGTCGCCGCCTGAGACCATCGGGACCATGGGCAAGCACTCCCGACCCGGGCCGCCGAACCAGCCGTCCCGCGCCGTGCCGAGCGTCAGCGCCGATGACCGGCTCGCGGCATACGACAAGCGGCGCCGACCGCCGATGGACGTCCACCGTCGGCACCGCCCGTTGCACGGCGGTGGCAGCCACCTGCGCCCCGATGAGCCGAGGGCGCTGGAGGAGTGGAACGGGTTCTGGTACGAGCCCGTGGGCACCGCCGCGAACCTGGCGCAGGCTCAGCGGTGGGTGAACGACAGCGGTGAGGCCTCGACTAGGTGAGACGTCGTCAGCGAGTCTCACCCCGCGTGGCCTCCGGCCAAGGAATCACCCTCAACTCCGGCCACGCCCCCCGCCACCGGGCCGCCTTCGTCTCGTAGACCTCGCGGGGTGCGAGGACCGGGTTGGGGCGGAGGGTCAGGGCGAAGACGTCGGCGAGGCCGTGCGGGGCGTAGACGCGCCAACGGCCGCCGGGTTCGAGGCGGACGCCGAGGCAGCAGGTGGTGGCGGCGAAGGTGTCGATGGCCGCCTCGGTGGAGAGGTGCGGCGGGCAGGGGGTGCCGAACTTCCCCTCGTACCAGAGGTGGACGCGGGCCTCGTTGCGGATCTCGACCTCGGCGGGGATGCCGGCGAACGCCTCGCGGCCGGCCTGGACGGCTCGGTCCTCGGCCTCCCAGGAGAGGTCGCCGGCGTCGAAGTAGAAGAGTCGTAGTCCTTGATGCCCTGTTCGGGCGGGCGACCGGTGGTGACGTTCCAGACGGTCTGGAAGAGGCAGCCCGCTGTCAGGTACCAGCCGGGCAGCGCGAGGCCGACGGCACGGCCGAGGACGGCGAGCAGGGTCGGGTTGCGGCTCAGAGTGGCGCGCAGGGCGGCGAGTTGTTCGTCGAGAGGGAGTCGGCTGATCACCGTGCGGGTGTACCACGCCCCGGCGCTCGGGGGGAGGCGCCGGGGCGTGGTGGGGTGTGGTGCGGGGCGGGCCTCAGTGGTTGCGGGGGAAGCCCAGGTCGACGCCGGCGGGGGCGTCGGCCGGGTCGGGCCAGCGGGTGGTGACGACCTTGCCGCGGGTGTAGAAGTGCGTGCCGTCGTTGCCGTAGATGTGGTGGTCGCCGAAGAGGGAGTCCTTCCAGCCGCCGAAGGAGTGGTAGCCGACGGGGACCGGGATCGGGACGTTGACGCCGACCATGCCCGCCTCGACCTCCAGCTGGAAGCGGCGGGCGGCGCCGCCGTCGCGGGTGAAGACGGCGGTGCCGTTGCCGTACGGCGAGGCGTTGATGAGGGCGAGGCCCTCCTCGTAGGTCTCGGCGCGCAGGACGCACAGGACGGGGCCGAAGATCTCGTCGCGGTAGGCGTCGGAGTCGGTGGAGACCTTGTCGAGGAGGGAGAGGCCGATCCAGTGGCCCTTCTCGTACCCCTCGACGGTGAAGCCGGTGCCGTCGAGGACGACCTCGGCGCCCTGGGCGGCGGCGCCCGCCACGTACCCGGCGACCTTGTCGCGGTGGGCGGCGGTGATGAGCGGGCCCATCTCGGAGGCGGGGTCGTTCCCGGGGCCGATGGTGATCTTCTCGGCGCGCTCCTTGATCTTGGCGACCAGCTCGTCGCCGACCGCGCCGACGGCGACGACGGCGGAGACGGCCATGCACCGCTCGCCCGCCGAGCCGTACGCGGCGGAGACGGCGGCGTCGGCCGCGGCGTCCAGGTCGGCGTCGGGGAGGACCAGCATGTGGTTCTTGGCGCCGCCGAGGGCCTGGACGCGCTTGCCGTGGGCGGTGGCGGTGGCGTGGATGTGGCGGGCGATCGGGGTGGAGCCGACGAAGGAGACGGCGGCGACGTCCGGGTGCTCCAGGAGGCGGTCGACGGCCGGCTTGTCGCCGTTGACGACGTTGAGGACGCCGTCGGGCAGGCCGGCCTCGCTGAAGAGCTCGGCCAGCCGCAGCGCGGCCGAGGGGTCCTTCTCGCTGGGCTTGAGGACGAAGGTGTTGCCGCAGGCGATGGCGAGGGGGAACATCCACATCGGCACCATGGCCGGGAAGTTGAAGGGCGTGATGCCCGCGACCACGCCGAGCGGCTGGCGGATGGAGGCGACGTCGACGCGGCTGGCGACCTGGGTGGAGAGCTCGCCCTTGAGCTGCACGGTGATGCCGCAGGCCAGGTCGACGATCTCCAGGCCGCGGGCGACCTCGCCGAGGGCGTCGTCGTGGACCTTGCCGTGCTCGGCGGTGATGAGCCGGGCGATCTCGTCGCGGTGCTGGTCGAGCAGGGCACGGAACTTGAACATGACCGAGGTGCGCTGGGCCAGCGAGGAGGTGCCCCAGCTCGCGTAGGCGGCCTTGGCGGCGGCGACGGCGGCGTCCACCTCGTCGGCGGAGGCCAGGGCGACCTGGGTGGTGACCTCGCCGGTGGCGGGGTCGGTGACGGGGCCGTGGTCGCCCGACACGCCGTCGACGGCCTGGCCGCCGATCCAGTGGTTCACGGTCTTCATGCGGGGACGCTCCTTCACAGATGACGGCGCCGGGCTGCGACGTTCCGGTCGTACTCCTTCCGGGCGCGGGCCGCCTCCTCGCGGTGCGCGGTCCGGGCCACGGGAACATCCCACCACGCCTGCGCGGGCGGCGGGCTGGACACTGTGTCGGGCGTTTCGGTCCGCACGTAGACACCCGTGGGCACGGTGGCGGCCCGCACCTCGGCGAGGGCCTCCCGCAGCTCGGCGACGGTCTCCGCGCGGAGCATCCGCACGCCGAGGGAGGCGGCGTTGGCGGCGAGGTCGAGCGGCAGCGGCTCCCCGTCCAGGAGCCCGTCCGGGCCCGGCATCCGGTAGGCGGTGCCGAACCCCTCGGCGCCGACCGTGTGGGAGAGGCCGCCGATGGAGGCGTAGCCGTGGTTGTCGACCAGGACGAGCTTGAGCGGCAGCGACTCCTGGACGGCGGTGGCCAGTTCGGTCGGGTTCATCAGGTACGTGCCGTCGCCGACCAGTGCCCAGACGGGCCGGCCGGGGGCGGCGAGGAGGACGCCGAGGGCGCCGGGGATCTCGTAGCCCATGCAGGAGTAGCCGTACTCGACGTGGTACTGGTCCGCCGAGCGGGCCCGCCACAGGCGGTGCAGGTCGCCGGGGAGCGAGCCGGCGGCGTTGACCAGGATGTCGTCGCCGGTGACCAGGGCGCCGAGGGCGCCGAGGAGCTGGGTCTGGGTGGGGCGGGCGGCCGGGTCGGGGGCGGCGAAGGCGGCGGTGACGCGCGCCTCCCAGACGGCCTTGGCGGCGGTGTACGCGTCGATGTGCGCGGCCGGGAGGCGGTGGCCTTCGAGGAGCCCGGTGAGGGCGGTGAGCCCTTCGCGGGCGTCGCCGACGACCGCGTGCGCGGCGAGTTTGTGGGCGTCGGCCGGGTCGAGGTTGAGGTGGGCG
Source organism: Streptomyces sp. NPDC058373 (assembly GCF_042723275.1). NCBI lineage: Bacteria > Bacillati > Actinomycetota > Actinomycetes > Kitasatosporales > Streptomycetaceae > Streptomyces > Streptomyces sp. NPDC058373. Next base: position 98,916 of record NZ_JBHXJE010000015.1, read on the forward strand.
AAGCGGACGCCGTCGGCGGCGAAGAGGGTGCCGGAGGCGGTGGTGAAGTCGGTGAGGCGGGTACCGACGGCGAGGACGAGGTCGGCGGTGCGGGCCAGGTCGTCGGCGGTGGCGGTGCCGGTGTGGCCGATCGCGCCGACGTCCTGCGGGTGGTCGTGGGGCAGCGCGCCCTTCCCGGCCTGGGTGGCGGCGACGGGGATGCCGGTGGCGCGGGCGAAGGCGTCCAGCGCGGCCTCGGCCCCGGCGTGCCGGACCCCGCCGCCCGCGACGACGAGGGGGCGGCGGGCGGCCCGCAGCAGTTCGGCCGCCTCGGTCAGGGAGGCGGTGTCGGGGGCGGGGCGGCGGACGTGCCAGGTCCGCTCGGCGAAGAACTCCTCGGGCCAGTCGTACGCCTCGGCCTGCACGTCCTGCGGCAGGGCGAGGGTGACGGCGCCGGTGGCGGCGGGGTCGGTGAGGACCCGCATCGCGGTCAGGGCGGCGGGGATCAGCGCCTCGGGGCGGGTGACGCGGTCGAAGTGGCGGGAGACGGGCCGCAGGCAGTCGTTGACGGTGAGGTCCCCGGCGTAGGGGACTTCGAGCTGCTGGAGGACGGGGTCGGCGGGGCGGGCGGCGAAGGTGTCGCCGGGGAGCAGCAGGACGGGCAGCCGGTTGACGGTGGCGAGGGCGGCGCCGGTGACGAGGTTGGTGGCGCCGGGCCCGATGGAGGTGGTGACGGCGTGGGTGGCGAGGCGGCGGCGCTGCCGGGCGAAGCCGGTGGCGGCGTGCACCATGGCCTGCTCGTTGCGGCCCTGGTGGAAGCGGAGTTCGCCGGTGCCCTCGGGCCGGTCGGCGGTGTGCTCGGCGAGCGCCTGTCCGATCCCGGCGACGTTGCCGTGGCCGAAGATGCCCCAGACGGCGGGGATCAGCCGCTGCCGCTCGCCGTCCCGCTCGCTGTACTGGACGGAGAGGAAGCGGATCAGTGCCTGGGCGGTGGTCAGCCTCACCGGTAGCCCTCCGTGTGGTCGGGGTGGAAGGTGATCCGCCACTCGCGGCCGGGGCCGGGGCCCGCCATGACGTTGAGGTAGTAGAGCGGGTGGCCGGGCGGGGCGACGGACGGGCCGTGCCAGCCGTCGGGGACGAGGACCGCCTCGCCGTCGCGGACCTCGGCGAGGAGGTCGGCGCCGCCGGGCCGGGACGGCGCCACCCGGTGGAAGGCCGGGGCGGGCCCGTCGACGGCGAACCAGTAGATCTCCTCCAGCTCGCTCTCCTGACCCGGCCGGTGCTCGTCGTGCTTGTGCGGCGGGTACGAGGACCAGTGCCCCGGCGGGGTGACGACCTCGACGGCGATCAGCCGGTCGCAGGCGAAGGTGTCGGCGGCGGCGAAGTTCCGCACCTGCCGCGCGCAGACCCCGCTCCCCCGCTCCTCCACGGGTACCTCCGGCGCCGGGCCGCGGCGGGCGGGGAGTCGGCGCCCGCACCTCGCTCCTGCCAGAGCGAACCGGCCTGCGGCGCCGGAGGTGATCTCGACGCGGGCGTCCCGGGGGACGTACGCGAAGTCGGTGGGTCCGGCGAACACGTCCGGGCGGCCGTGGAGGGCGAACTCCGCCTCTTCCTCACCGGCCCGTGCCTCGTCCGGGAGTACGCGGAGGGCGCAGCCGCCGGAAAGCGGGAGCACGATCCACTCGGCGTCGCCGGTGTCGAAGGTGTGCGAGGCGCCGGGGCCGAGTTCCAGGACGTGCAGGGCGGTGTGGCGCAGGCCCTGGGCGGGCCCGGCGGAGAGCCGGTACGGGCCGGCGGGCGAGGTGGCGTCAGGGCGCAGGTGGAGCGGGTGCGGGCCGTTCGGCGGTGTCGTCGTCATGGCCCTTCCCCTACCCCGCGCGGCGCCGGAAGGCCGCGTGACCGGCCGGTCAGGGCGCGGGTCCCCCCGTCCCGGCCGTCTCCGTGGACGAGGGCGGCGGCGGTGTCGACGGCCCCGGCCACGTCCCCGTCGGGCGGGTAGAGCAGGGCTCGTCCGGCGACCAGGCCGCGCACCGTGGGCAGCGCCAGCGCCTGGCGCCACCGCTCGTAGGTGGCCTCCTCCTCGGCAGCTCCGCCGACCGGCCCGCCGAGCAGGACGGCGGGCAGCGTGGAGGCGGCCATCACCCGCGCCATGTCGTCCGGGTCCTCGGTGACCGGCACCTTGAGCCAGGTGTACGCGGAGGTGCCGCCGAGGCCGGAGGCGACGGCGAGGGAGGTGGTGACGGCGGCGGCGTCCAGGTCGGTCCGCAGCTTCCCCCCGACCCGGCGGCAGAGGAACGGCTCGACGAAGACCGGGAGCCGCAGCGCGGCCATGGCGTCGACGGCGCGGGCCGCCGCGTGCAGGGTGGTGAGCGAGCCGGGGTCGTCGTAGTCGAGGCGGAGCAGGAGTTTCCCGGCGTCGTAGCGGGAGCGGGCGAGGTCCTCGGGGCGGAAGCCGGTGAAGCGGTCGTCCAGTTCGAAGGCGGCCCCGGCGAGGCCGCCGCGGTTCATCGAGCCGATGACGGCCTTGCCCTCCAGCGCGCCGAGCAGCAGCAGGTCGTCCAGGACGTCGGCGCTGGCCAGCACCCCGTCGACGCCGGGGCGGGAGAGGCCGAGCCGCAGCCGGGCGAGGAGTTGGGCGCGGTCGGCCATGGCGCGGTCGCCGCCGCCCGCGCCGAGGGCGCCGCGCGCAGGATGGTCGGCGGCGAGGATCAGCAGCCGCCCGTCCCGCCCCAGCAGGGGCCTGCGGACGCGGCGCGCGGCGGCCTCGGCGATCGCCTCGGGGTGGTGGGCCCGCAGCCGGGCGAGGACGGCCGGGTCGACGGCGTGGGCGGCGCTCACGCGGTGCCGCCGAGGAGCGCGTCGATCTCGTCGGCGCGGGGCATCGCGGAGGAGCAGGCGAGGCGGCCCGCGACGAGGGCCCCGGCGGCGTTGGCGTACCGGATGGTGGTCGCGAGCGGCCAGCCGGCGAGCAGGCCGTGGCAGAGGGCGCCGCCGAAGGCGTCCCCGGCGCCGAGGCCGTTGACCACCTCGACGGGGACGGGCGGCAGGGTGACGCGGGCGCCGTCGCGGTGGGCGGCGAGGACCCCTTCGGGCCCCTGCTTGACGACGGCGAGGGTGACCCCGGCGGCGAGCAGCGCGTCGGCGGCGGCGTCCGGGTCGCGGTGGCCGGTGGCCTCGGCGCACTCGGCGATGTTGCCGACGGCGACGGTGGCGTGGGCGAGGGCGGCGGCGTAGTGGGCGCGGGCGTGCGGGCGCTCGGCCTCGTCCCAGAGCATGGGCCGCCAGTCGAGGTCGAGGACGGTGTGGGCGGCGCGGCGCCGGTGCGCCAGGGCGGTGAGGGTGGCGGTGCGGCTGGGCTCGGCGCTCAGGCCGGTGCCGGTGGCCCACAGGACGCGGGCGGCGCGGATCGCGTCGAGGTCGAGGGAGCCGGCGGTGATCCGCAGGTCGGGGGCTTCGGGCCGCCGGTAGAAGTAGAGCGGGAAGTCGTCCGGCGGGAAGATCTCGCAGAAGGTGACGGGTGTGGGCAGCTCCGGCACGGGCTCCACCCAGCGCGCGTCGACACCGAACGCCTTCAGCTCGGCCCGCAGGTAGTCGCCGAACGGGTCGTCACCGGTACGGCTGACGAGGGCGGTACGCCGTCCCAGCCGGGCCGCCGCGACGGCGACGTTGGCGGGCGAGCCGCCGAGGAACTTCCCGAAGGTGTCCACGTCGGCGAGGGGCACGCCGGTGCGCAGCGGATAGAGGTCGACGCCGAGGCGCCCCAGGGCGATCAGGTCGTACCCCGCGTCGTATGGCGGACCGGGTGGCTCCCCGGTCCCGTGTCCCGGCTGTGGGCCCGTCACGGTCTCCCCCTCGCTGCGTCGTTGCGGCGGCGGTCCGCCCCGGACGGTACGGACCCGGGGCGTGCCCAGGTCTAGTCGGCGGCGCCGAACCCTGTCAACATTTTGTCCGGACATTCGGACCAACGCCCGTGCCCCGGCCGGGGCAGGCTGGGGGAAAGCACGGCGGACGGCACCCGCACCGTCCCGGACGGCGACCGGAAGGCGTACATCTGATGCACCGTACGAACGAGCCCCAGCCCCCGACCGGCACCGGCGCCCCGGCCTCCCGGCTGCGGATCGGGTCGGCCCCCGACTCGTGGGGCGTGTGGTTCCCGGACGACCGCCGGCAGGTGGGGTGGTCCCGCTTCCTGGACGAGGTGGCCGAGGCCGGGTACGCCTGGATCGAGCTGGGCCCCTACGGCTACCTCCCCACCGACCCGGTACGCCTGCGCGACGAGACGGCCCGGCGCGGCCTGAGCGTGTCGGCGGGCACCGTCTTCACCGGGCTGCACCGGGGCGAGGCGGTCTGGGAGGAGACCTGGGCGCACGTGGCCGAGGTCGCGGAGCTGACCCGGGAGGCGGGCGCCGGGTACCTGGTGGCGATCCCCGCCTTCTGGCGGGACGACAAGACCGGCGAGGTGCTGGAGGACCGCGAGCTGACCCCGGCCGCCTGGCGCGACCTGGCCCGGCTGACGGAGCGTCTGGCCCGCCGGGTCCGCGAGGAGTACGGGCTGCGCACGGTGCTCCACCCGCACGCGGACACCCATGTGGACACCGAGGAGCACGTCGTCCGCCTCCTCGACACCACCGACCCCGGCCTGGTCGAACTCTGCCTGGACACCGGCCACTACGCCTACTGCGGCGGTGACAGCGTCCGCCTGATCGAGACCTACGGCGAACGGCTCGGCTACCTCCACCTCAAGCAGGTCGACCCCGAGGTGCTGGCGCGGGTGCGCGCGGAGGACCTGCCGTTCGGCCCGGCGGTGGCGCGGGGCGTGATGTGCGAGCCGCCGCTCGGCGTGCCCGCGCTGGAGCCGGTGCTGGCGGCGGCGAAGCCGCTCGGCGTCGACCTCTTCGCCATCGTCGAACAGGACATGTACCCGTGCCCGCCGGACCGCCCGCTGCCGGTGGCGCGGCGCACCCGGGCGCTGCTGGAGTCGTACCTGGACGGGTGAGCGCCCATCCCCGTCCGGGGTGCGGAAGTGTCCCGGTCCCGCCACACCCTTGTCACGGTCGCTTCACGGCGCCGCCCGCGCTCCCGGGCGCGCGCGGCCCGCCGCTCCAGGGTGGTGATCACCGAGAGCGCCCCTGGCACCTCGGCGGCGCGACGGTGCGCCCCCACGGGGCGCGGACGGGAGGTGTCCACGTGGGCGACCGGGACCTGTGGTCGTACCGGGAGATCGCCGCGCACATCCGGGTCCAGCCCGACACCGTGCGCTCCTACCGCAAGAACGGCCAACTCCCCCCACCGGACGTGACCCGCGACGGAAAGCCCTACTGGCACGCCGACACGGTCCGCCGCTGGGTGGCCAACCGGCCGCGGAACAGGGGGAAGTAGGCACCGGAGCGCCTGTGGGGCAGAGCCCAGCCCGGCCGACTCCAGCCCGGCCGGGCGAGGGTTGGCGGGCCGAAGGGCGGCCAGGCCGAAGGGCCCCAGCCTGAAACGGACCCAGCCTGGAACGGCAGACCCGCAGGGCTACCCCCAGGGCTCGATCACCGTGATCCCCGCCCCTGGCGCCACCCCCAGCGCGGCCAGCGCGTCGGGCGCCTCCTCAAGCGGCCGTACGGCGGTGACGAGGAGGTCGGGGCGGAGGGTGCCGGCGGCGACCTGGGCGAGGAGGGGCGGGTAGGCGTGGGCGGCCATGCCGTGGCTGCCGAGGAGTTCCAGTTCGTGGGCGATGACGCGGTCCATGGGGAGGACGGGGCGGCCGGTGGCGGGCGGGAGCAGGCCCACCTGGACGTGGCGGCCCCGGCGGCGCAGCCCCTCGACGGAGGCGACACAGGTGGCGGGTGAGCCGAGGGCGTCGAGGGAGAGGTGGGCGCCGCCGCCGGTGAGTTCGCGGACGGCGGCGGCGACCTCCCCGCCGGAGCCGGGGCGTACGGCGCCGTCGGCCGGGACGATCCCCACCCGGGCGTCGAGGCAGACCTCGGCGCCGAAGCGGCGGGCCAGTTCCAGGGCGTCGGGCGACACGTCGACGGCGACGACGCGGGCCCCGGCGGCGGCCGCGATCATCACGGCGGAGAGGCCGACCCCGCCGCAGCCGTGCACGGCGACCCACTCGCCGGGGGCGACGCGGCCCTGGGCGGTGACGGCGCGGTGGGCGGTGGCGAAGCGGCAGCCGAGTCCGGCGGCGGTCGGGTGGGCGAGGTCGTCGGGGAGGGCGACGAGATTGGTGTCGGCGTGGTCCAGGGCGACGTACTCGGCGAAGGAGCCGTGGTGGGTGAAGCCGGGCTGGGTCTGGTTCTCGCAGACCTGGTGGTCGTCCTGGGCGCAGGCGGGGCAGGTGCCGCAGGCGCAGACGAACGGCACGGTGACGCGGTCCCCGGCGTGGAAGCGGGTGACGCGGGAGCCGGTCGCGGCGACGGTGCCGGACAGCTCGTGGCCCGGGACGTGCGGCAGCGCGATGTCCGGGTCGTGGCCCTGCCAGCCGTGCCAGTCGCTGCGGCAGACGCCGGTGGCCTCGACGCGGACGACCACCCCTTCGGGTGAGGGCGCGGGGTCGGGCAGCTTCCGCACCTCGGGGCGCTCGCCGAACCGTTCGAAGACCACTGCGCGCATCCGATCACCCTTCGTCCTGGCGGCCCCGGGGCGGGCCACGCGGCTCACTGTGCCGTCCGGGAGGTGGATTCATACCCCCTAGGGGTATAGTCTGGACTCAGAGCCGGCCTTCCCGGGCGCACCTCAGGACCCGTCTGCCCGGAAGCCCCCGGCCCGCACGCCCGCCTCACCGGCACCACGCGCACCACCGCTGCACCATCCTGGACATCACGACCATCTCCGCCCGACCGGGGCGGCCCCTCAGGAGGACACCATGACCAGCGACACCCAGGCCCAGACGCAGGCGCAGACCGCCGGCTCCTGCTGCTCCGGCTCCTCCGCCTCCGCCGGCGGCTGCGCCGAGGCGGGCGCCGTCACCACGGTCTACACGGTCACCGGCATGACCTGCGGCCACTGCGAGGGCGCCGTCTCCGAGGAAGTCTCCGCCCTGCCCGGCATCTCCTCCGTCACCGCCGAGGCCGCCACCGGCAAGGTCACCGTCGTCTCCGCCGCCCCGCTCGACGAGGAGGCCGTCCGCGCCGCCGTCGACGAGGCCGGTTACGAGCTGACCGGCCGCGCCTGACCCCGGCGCGCACGACGCCCCGCCCCGGCACCGCGCCCGGGCGGGGCCGCACCATGGAAGGACCGGGCCCGCCCGGCGTCCGCCACTCCCCCAGCCCCGTACCGGAGACCGCCAGACCATGACCACCAGCACGGCCCCCGAGCAGCCGGCAGCATCCGGGACCACCGAGGTCGAGCTCAGCGTCGGCGGCATGACCTGCGCCTCCTGCGCGGCCCGGGTGGAGAAGAAGCTCAACCGCATGCCGGGCGTCACCGCCACCGTCAACTACGCCACCGAGAAGGCGAAGGTGGCCTACGAGCCGGGGGACGACCTCGGCGTCGCCGACCTGATCGCCACCGTGGTCCGCACCGGCTACACCGCCGAGGAGATCCGCCCGCCGGAGCCCGAGCCGGCCGCCCCGGACACCCCCGGGGGTGACGGCGGGCAAGAGGCCGCCGGCGCCCCCGGGGACGCCGAGACCGAGGCCCTGCGGCAGCGGTTCACCGTCTCCGCGCTCCTCGCCGCCCCGGTGGTACTGCTGTCGATGATCCCGGCGCTCCAGTTCGACCACTGGCAGTGGCTCTGCCTGACGCTGACCGCGCCGGTCGTGGTCTGGGGCGGCCTGCCCTTCCACCGGGCCGCCTGGACCAACCTGCGGCACGGCGCGACCACCATGGACACCCTCGTCTCGGTCGGCACCCTCGCCGCCTTCGGCTGGTCGCTGTGGGCGCTCTTCCTCGGCCACGCCGGGACGACCGGCATGCGGCACGGCTTCGACCTGACGGCCTCCCGCGCCGACGCCTCCTCGATGATCTACCTGGAGGTGGCGGCGGGCGTCATCACCTTCCTCCTGCTGGGCCGCTGGCTGGAGGCCCGGGCCAAGCGGAAGGCGGGCGCCGCCCTGCGCGCCCTGCTGGAGCTGGGGGCGCGCGAGGCCACCGTCCTGCGGGACGGGCGCGAGGTGCGGGTCCCGGTGGCGCGGCTGGTGGCCGGCGACCGGTTCACGGTCCGCCCCGGCGAGACGATCGCCACCGACGGCACGGTCCTGGAGGGCGTCTCGGCCGTCGACACCTCCCTGCTGACCGGCGAGTCGGTACCGGTGGACGTGGGCCCCGGCGACCAGGTCACCGGCGCCACCGTCAACACCGGCGGCCGCCTCACCGTCGAGGCCACCCGGATCGGCGCCGACACCCAGCTGGCCCGGATGGCGCGGCTGGTCGAGGACGCCCAGAACGGCAAGGCGGCCGTGCAGCGGCTCGCCGACCGGGTCTCGGCGGTCTTCGTGCCGGTCGTCCTGGTCATCGCCGTGGGCACCCTGGCCGGGTGGCTGGCGGCCACCGGGGACACCACCGCCGCGTTCACCGCCGCCGTCGCCGTCCTGATCATCGCCTGCCCCTGCGCGCTCGGCCTCGCCACACCCACCGCCCTGCTGGTCGGCACCGGGCGCGGCGCCCAGCTCGGCATCCTCATCCGGGGCCCGGAGGTGCTGGAGAGCACCCGCCGCGTCGACACCGTCGTCCTCGACAAGACCGGCACCCTCACCACCGGCCGCATGGAGCTGACCGGGACCCTGCCCGCCTCCGGCACCGGCGAGGCCGAACTGCTGCGCCTCGCGGGCGCCCTGGAGCACGCGTCCGAGCACCCGGTCGCCCGCGCCGTGGCCCGGGCCGCCGAGGAGCGCCACGGCCCGCTCCCGCCCGTCTCCGACTTCACCAGCACCTCCGGGCTGGGTGTACGCGGCACCGTCGAGGGCCACCAGGCCGTCACCGGGCGCCCCCGGCTGCTGGCCGAGGCGGGCATGCCGCTCACCCCGGAGCTGGAACAGGGGCTGGCCGAGGCCGAGGCGCGGGGGCGGACCGTGGTGGCGGTCGGCTGGGACGGGGCCGCACGCGGCCTGCTGACCCTCGCCGACGCGCTGCGCGGGACCAGCGCCGAGGCCGTCCGCGACCTGCGCGCGCTCGGGCTCACGCCCGTCCTGCTGACCGGGGACAACGCCGCCGTGGCCGCCGAGGTGGCCCGTACCGTCGGCATCGACCGCGTCGTGGCCGGGGTGCTCCCGGAGGGCAAGGTGGCGGAGGTCGAGCGGCTGCGCGCCGAAGGCCGTACGGTGGCGATGGTGGGCGACGGCGTCAACGACGCGGCGGCGCTCGCCACCGCCGACCTGGGGCTCGCCATGGGCACCGGGACGGACGCGGCGATCGAGGCCGGGGACCTCACCCTCGTCCGCGGCGACCTGCGCGCGGCGGCCGACGCGATCCGGCTCTCCCGCCGCACCCTGGCCACCATCAAGGGCAACCTCTTCTGGGCCTTCGGCTACAACGTGGCGGCGCTCCCGCTGGCCGCCGCCGGACTGCTGAACCCGATGATCGCGGGGGCCGCGATGGCCTTCTCCTCGGTCTTCGTCGTAACCAACAGTCTTCGCCTCAAGTCCTTCACATAGTTGACGCACTACCCTTACTCTTGGACCCCGAACCCTGGGGCTCTCGCAGCAGCATCAGGACATGCGAGAGACGCAGATCACACTCCCCGCGACGTAACCAAGTGGGGGGCTCGTGAGTCTAAGAAGGCGATACCGGAAATGTCTTGGGGGACGTCTCCGGAATCGGGAGGGCGTCTTGGGGGACGTCCTTCGACCGTGTAGGCCGGGGCACGTGCACCGGGGAGCTTTGAGCGGCCCTCCCGTACGTACGTGTCCTGGCAGACCGCACAGACGCCCGGCCGGATCCCGTGGGGGGAATCCGCTCGGGACACAGGAAAGCGCCCCGAGCATCAGCCCGTGGGGGGACTGGTGCCGGGGCGCTTTCTACGCTCTCGCGCCCATCTCCAGCCAACCCCGGCCGGTCCCGGCCCGGCTCGGCCAACTCCAGCCCGGCCGGCGCTTGAGGCCACCCACGTCGGCCCCGACGGGGTAAAGGTGCGCTGGAGAGTGCGGCCCACATCTGGCCGCCGTCAAGATGGCCTCAAACGCCGGCCGGGCTGAGGAGCTTCGCCCAGCCGAAAGCCCGCCCCTCCCCCACGGCGGCGGGGAAAAGACGGGCCAGGTGGGGCGCAGCCCCTACCGAGGCGGCAGCCTCGTCAGCGAGCCTCGACCGGGACGAAGTCGCGGAGGACCTCGCCGGTGTAGATCTGGCGCGGGCGCCCGATGCGCGATCCGGGCTCCTTGATCATCTCGGTCCACTGGGCGATCCACCCGGGGAGCCGGCCCAGCGCGAAGAGCACGGTGAACATCTCGGTCGGGAAGCCCATGGCGCGGTAGATCAGCCCGGTGTAGAAGTCCACGTTCGGGTAGAGGTTCCGCGAGACGAAGTAGTCGTCGGAGAGCGCGTGCTCCTCCAGCTTGAGCGCGATGTCCAGCAGCTCGTCGGACTTGCCGAGCGCCGAGAGGACATCGTGGGCCGCCGCCTTGATGATCTTCGCCCGCGGGTCGAAGCTCTTGTAGACGCGGTGGCCGAAGCCCATCAGCCGGACGCCGTCCTCCTTGTTCTTCACCTTGCGGATGAAGGAGTCGACGTCGCCGCCTTCGGCACGGATGCCTTCCAGCATCTCCAGCACCGACTGGTTGGCGCCGCCGTGCAGCGGGCCCCACAGCGCGGAGATGCCGGCGGAGATGGAGGCGAACATGTTGGCCTGCGAGGAGCCGACCAGGCGCACGGTCGACGTGGAGCAGTTCTGCTCGTGGTCGGCGTGCAGGATGAAGAGCTTGTCCAGCGCCGAGACGACGACCGGGTCGAGCTCGTACTCCTGGGCGGGGACCGAGAAGGTCATCCGCAGGAAGTTCTCGACGTAGCCCAGGTCGTTGCGCGGGTAGACGAAGGGCTGCCCGATCGACTTCTTGTAGGCGTAGGCCGCGATGGTCGGCAGCTTGGCCAGCAGACGGATCGTCGAGAGGTGGCGCTGCTCCTCGTCGAACGGGTTGTGGCTGTCCTGGTAGAACGTCGACAGCGCGCTGACCACGGACGACAGCATCGCCATCGGGTGGGCGTCACGCGGGAAGCCGTCGAAGAACCGCTTCACGTCCTCGTGGAGGAGCGTGTGCTGGGTGATCTCGTTCTTGAAGGCAGCCAGCTCGTCGACGGTCGGCAGCTCGCCGTTGATGAGCAGGTACGCCACCTCGGTGAAGGTGCCGCTCTCCGCCAGCTGCTCGATCGGGTACCCGCGATAGCGGAGGATGCCCTGCTCGCCGTCGAGATAGGTGATCCCGGATTTGTACGCCGCGGTGTTGCCATAGCCGCTGTCGAGGGTCACCAGACCCGTCTGGGCGCGAAGCTTCCCGATGTCGAAGCCCTTGTCGCCGACGGTGGAGTCGATCACCGGGTAGGTGTGCTCACTGTCGCCGAACCGCAGTACTACAGAGTTGTCGCTCACGTCTTTCCCTCACCGACGTAGTGCCTCATCTTCGAGGTGCCCTGACTGTCTCTACCATCCCCCATTTGGCTCAGGAGAGTGCACTCGGGGTCGACCCTTCGGCCCTTTGGCGGCACTCAGTGCCGCCAACCTGTTCATCCTGCCCCTCTCCCTCCGGTTCCGGAAGGGCTGCGTGACGTATCCCACCGATTTGATCGATCATTTCTGACCGAACGGCCGGTGCGCCGTCCCCGAGAGCAGCCGGTGATCCAGGGCGGTACACCTCCTGCCTGCGGAAACCGTACGCACAGCCTGGCCGATCGCCTTGCGCGAGCCCACCAGGACGACCAGCTTCTTGGCCCGGGTGACCGCGGTGTAGAGCAGGTTCCGCTGGAGCATCATCCAGGCGCCGGTGGTCACCGGCACCACCACGGCCGGGTACTCGCTGCCCTGTGAGCGGTGGATCGTCACGGCGTAGGCGTGGACCAACTCGTCCAGTTCGTCGAAGTCGTACGGGACCTCCTCGTCCTCGTCGGTGAGCACGGTCAGCCGCTGCTCCTCGGCGTTCAGGGCGGTGACGACGCCGACGGTGCCGTTGAAGACCCCGTTGAGCCCTTTGTCATAATTGTTACGGATCTGGGTCACTTTGTCCCCGACGCGGAAGACGCGGCCGCCGAACCGCTTCTCGGGCAGGTCGGGCCGGGCCGGGGTCATGGCCTGCTGGAGGAGGCCGTTCAGGGCGCCCGCGCCCGCCGGGCCGCGGTGCATGGGGGCCAGCACCTGGATGTCGCGGCGCGGGTCGAGGCCGAAGCGGGCCGGGACGCGCCGGGCGGCGACGTCGACGGTGAGGCGGCCGGTCTCCTCGGTGTCGTCCTCGACGAAGAGGAAGAAGTCGTCCAGGCCCTGGGTGAGCGGTGGGGTGCCGGCGTTGATGCGGTGGGCGTTGGTGACGACGCCGGAGCGCTGGGCCTGTCGGAAGATCCGGGTGAGGCGGACGGAGGGGATCGGGCCGCCGTCGGCGAGCAGGTCGCGCAGCACCTCGCCGGCGCCGACGCTCGGCAGCTGGTCGACGTCGCCGACGAAGAGCAGGTGGGCGCCGGGGGCGACGGCCTTGACCAGTTTGTTGGCGAGGAGCACGTCGAGCATGGACGCCTCGTCGACCACCACCAGGTCGGCGTCGAGGGGCCGTTCGCGATCGTAGGCGGCGTCCCCGCCGGGCCGCAGTTCCAGCAGGCGGTGGACGGTGGAGGCCTCGGCGCCGGTCAGTTCGGCGAGCCGCTTGGCGGCGCGGCCGGTGGGGGCGGCGAGGACCACCTTGGCGCCCTTGGCACGGGCCAGTTCGACCACCGAGCGGACGGTGAACGACTTCCCGCAGCCGGGCCCGCCGGTCAGCACGGCCGCCTTCTGGGTGAGGGCGAGCCGTACCGCGTCCCGCTGTTCGGGGGCGAGTTCGGTGCCGGTGCGGCCGGCGAGCCAGCCGAGCGCCTTCTCCCAGTCGACGCCCTGGAAGGCGGGCAGCCGGTCCACCGGGGCGTGCAGCAGCCGCAGGAGCTGGGCGGCGAGGGAGAGTTCGGCCCGGTGGAAGGGGACCAGGTAGACGGCGGTGACGGGTTGGCCGTCCGGCCCGGGGACCTTCTCGCGGACCACGCCCTCCTCGTCGCCGGCGAGTTCGGCGAGGCAGTCGATGACCAGGCCGGTGTCGACCTGGAGGAGTTTGACGGCGTCGGCGATGAGCCGGTCCTCGGGGAGGTAGACGTGGCCCTGGTCGCTGGACTGGGAGAGGGCGTACTGGAGGCCGGCCTTGACGCGGTCGGGGCTGTCGTGCGGGATGCCGACGGCCTGAGCGATGCGGTCGGCGGTGAGGAAGCCGATGCCCCAGACGTCGGCGGCGAGCCGGTAGGGCTGGTTGCGGACGACGGAGATGGAGGCGTCGCCGTACTTCTTGTAGATGCGCACGGCGATGGAGGTGGTGACGCCGACGCCCTGGAGGAAGACCATCACCTCCTTGATCGCCTTCTGCTCCTCCCAGGCGGCGGCGATCAGCTTGGTCCGCTTGGGGCCGAGCCCGGGTACCTCGACCAGCCGCTTCGCGTCGGTCTCGATGACGTCCAGGGTGTCGACGCCGAAGTGCTCGGTGATCCGGTCGGCGATGCGCGGGCCGATGCCCTTGATGAGGCCGGAGCCGAGGTAGCGCCGGATGCCCTGGACGGTGGCGGGGAGGACGGTCGTGTAGTTCTCCACCGTGAACTGCTTGCCGTACTGGGGGTGCGACCCCCACCGCCCCTCCATCCGCAGCGACTCCCCCGGCTGCGCCCCGAGCAGCGACCCGACCACGGTGAGCAGGTCGCCGCCGCGCCCGGTGTCGACCCGGGCGACGGTGTAGCCGTTCTCCTCATTGGCGTAGGTGATCCGTTCGAGGACGGCTTCCAGGACGGCGAGGGCGGGTCGGGGCCCGTTCTGGGAAGTGCTGGGCATGGCCCGACGGTACGCCGTACGGCGGAGCCGCGGGCCGGGTCCCCGGGAGCTCGCGGTGCGCGTTCTCGCGGTGGCCGCCGGGGGGACGAGGCGGGCCTCGGAAATTTCTCGCGACTCCTCGCGTTTTCCGCACAACCCTTGGTGAGGGGCGGCCGTCTTACGTGGCATCAGGACTTCCGGGGGGATTCCCGGGGGGGATTCAGGGAGTTCTGAGCTGGAGGGGGGGACCTCCGGGGGGAGACACGAGGGGCCCGGTCCGCGGACCGGGCCCCTCGAATGTTGTCCGCCCCCTGCCCCAGACGAGCCAAAGCCGGACAAGCGGCGCGGGCCTCCGGCGCAACACGCGCCCCTCCCCTTGACTGGCAGAAATCTTCGGGCTATCCGTGATTCCTGGCAGTTTCCTTCAGGGGCTGTCCGTCGAGGCGGCACGGGCAGCGCGCACCCGCCCGGCGCCCCTCCCATCGGAAGGAGCGCACGTGCACCACCGATCCCCCGGCACCTCCCGCCGCGCCGTGCTCGCCGCGGGCGCGGGAGCCGCCGCCGCGGCCACCGTCAGCACGACGGCCTCCGCCGTCGGCCCCCAGAGCGGCGCGAGCGGCGTCCGGCCCGCCGCGCGCAGACCCACCCGCAACCAGCTCAAGGCCCTGCTCGCCCGGATGAGCCTGGAGGAGAAGGTCGGCCAGCTCTTCGTGATGCGGGTCTACGGCCACTCCGCCACCGACCCGGACCAGGCGGACATCGACGCCAACCTCGAAGAACTCGGCGTCAGGGACGCCGCCGAGCTGATCGCCACGTACCACGTGGGCGGCATCATCTACTTCACCTGGGCGCGCAACACCCGCGACCCCCACCAGATCGCCGAGCTCTCCAACGGCATCCAGCGCGCCTCGCTCGGCCAAAAGAACGGCCTGCCCGTCCTCGTCTCCACCGACCAGGAGCACGGCATCGTCTGCCGGGTCGGCGCCCCCGCCACCCTGCTGCCGGGCGCGATGGCGCTGGGCGCGGGCGGCAGCCGCACCGACACCCGGCGGGCCGCGCACATCGCCGGCGCCGAACTGGCCGCCCTCGGCATCCTCCAGAACTACGCGCCCGACGCGGACGTCAACGTCAACCCGGCCAACCCGGTGATCGGCGTGCGCTCCTTCAGCTCCGACCCCGAGGCGGTGGCCGAGCTGGTGGCCGCGCAGGTGAAGGGGTACCAGGGGGCGGGGGTCGCCGCCTCGGCCAAGCACTTCCCGGGTCACGGCGACACCACCACCGACAGCCACGAGGCGCTGCCGACCATCCACCACACCCGCGAGGAGTGGGAGCGGCTGGACGCGCCGCCGTTCCGGGCGGCGATCGCGGCGGGGATCGACTCGATCATGACGGCGCACATCGTGGTGCCCTCCCTCGACCCGGCCGAGGATCCGGCGACGCTCTCCCGCCCGATCCTGACCGGCATCCTCCGCGAGGAGCTGGGGTACGACGGCGTGGTGATCACCGACTCCCTCGGCATGGAGGGGGTGCGCACCAAGTACGGCGACGACCGGGTGCCGGTCCTCGCGCTGCTCGCCGGGGTCGACCAGCTCCTCAACCCGCCGAGCATCAAGGTGGCGTACGACGCGGTGCTGGCGGCGGTGCGTGACGGCGAGCTGACCGAGGAGCGGATCGACGCCTCGGTGCTGCGCGTCCTCGAACTGAAGGCCAGGCGCGGCCTGTTCGAGGACCCGTACGTGACCCGCAGGGAGGTCGACCGGACCGTGGGCGTGCGCGCGCACCTGGCCGAGGCGGACCGGATCGCCGAGCGCACCACGACCCTGCTCGCCCACCGCGACGGCCTGCTCCCGCTGAGCCGCCGCACCCACCGCGACCTCCTGGTGGTCGGCGCCGACCCGGCCTCCCCGTCGGGCACCACAGGGCCGCCGACCACCGCCCTCACCGAGGAGCTGACGGAGCTGGGCTTCCGGGTGACCACGCTGCCGACCGGCACGACACCCACGCAGGCCGCCATCGACGCGGCGGTGGCGGCGGCCGAGGGCAAGGACGCGGTGGTCGTCGGGACGTACAACGTGACGGCGGACAGCGCCCAGCGGGAGCTGGTGCGCGCGCTGGCCGCGACCGGGGTGCCGGTGGTGGCGCTGGCCATCCGCAACCCGTACGACGTGGCCCACCTGCCCGAGGCGGACGCGGTGCTCGCCACCTACTCCTGGACCGACGTGGAGCTGCGGGCGGCCGTCCGCGTCCTGGCGGGCCGGGCCCGGCCGCGCGGGAAGCTGCCGGTGCCGGTGCAGCGGGCGGACGACCCGTCGCAGGAGCTGCTGCCGGTCGGGTACGGGCTGCGGTACTGACGGCCTGACGTCCCCGTGGCGTGGCGCCGCCCGCCGTCCGTGGCTCCGGGGACCGGAGACCGCGGGCGGCGGGCGGCGCGTTTCGGTGGGCGGGGCGGGTCGGGTCAGGGCCTGCCGCCCCGGTATTTCTCCAGCAGCCGCTGGTCCAGGGAGTCCAGGGTGCGGTCGTAGTCGGCGAGCGGTGCGGCCGCCTTCGGGTCGGCCTTGGCGGCGGCCGGGGCGACGCCTGCCCACTGCTGGATGCGGGCGGTGGCGCGGGCGCTCTCGTCGGGGACGAGGCCCGCGACGTTGGCGCCGTGGTTGGCGCCGGGCGCGGTCAGCACGTACGAGTCGCGGGCGCCCGCGCCGAGGCGGAAGGGCTCGGCTCCCCACGGGTCGTTCTCGCCGTAGACGAACATCATGCGCTGGGCATGGTGGCGGACCCAGGTGTCGACGTCGCGCATGGCGTGCTTCTCGAACCGCATGGGGATGGAGCGCGGTACGAAGTTCCGGGGCGCCTGGTAGCCGTAGCGGCTCAGCCCCGCCAGGTGCGGCTGGGTGATGCCGGGCGAGCCGAGCTGGGTGCCGGCCTGGTAGTAGTACGGCGTGTACGGGTCGAGTCCCTGGTCGCTGTAGAAGGACCATCCGGAGACCTCGTCCACGTACGCGAACAGCTCGGCGTCGGTCGCGGTGCGGGCCTCGGGCACCTCGGCGCAGTCGGCCTCCTCGGAGTACTGCCAGAAACCCCAGGCGAGGTCGAGGACGACGGCCTCGAAGGCCCGGTCGAGGCTGCCGACGGTGGTGAAGGTCGCGCCGGTCTTCTCGGCCTCCTCCGCGTACCGCTCGCTGAGGGTGTCGCGGCGCAGCAGCGCCTCCCGCTGCACGGCGTGGAGCGCGTCACGGCACTCGGCGGTGCCGACGGTGGCGAGGAAGCGGTCGTAGGCGGAGTCCTCGCTGTCGACCACGTCGTTGGGGGCGACGTAGGCGACGACGGCGTCCATGTCGCGCGGGTAGAACCGCTCGTAGTAGGTGGCGGTCATGCCGCCCTTGGAGCCGCCGGTGGCGAGCCACTTCTTGCCGTAGAGGGGCTTGAGGGCGGTGAACAGGCGGTGCTGGTCGCTGGCGGCCTGCCAGATCGTCAACTTCGACCAGTCGGCGGGGGCGGGCCTCGACGGGGTGAAGTAACGGTACTCCAGCGAGATCTGGTTGCCGTCGACGATCCTCGTCGGTTCGCTGCGGCCGGGGTTGGCGGAGACGCCGTAGCCGGAGGTGTGGAAGACGGTGGGGCGCGAGGTGTCCTTGTGCAGCACGGTGAACCGCTGCTCGAACGTGCCCCGCTTCGGGTGCCGGTGGTCGACCGGCTGGGTGTAGGTGAGGACGAAGTACCGGTACCCCTCGTACGGCTTCTCCTCCACGAGCTTGACGCCCTCGACGGCGAGCAGCCGCTGAAGGATGTCCCGGCCGTCGCGTGCCGGTTCCTGGTCGGCCACCGCGCTGCCGGCCTGGGCCGTGACGGCCCCCGCCAGGACCACGAGCGACAGCAGCCAGCGCAACACCGTGCGCATGAGCCCTCCCCTGTTCCGATAGTCACTCCGGGCGCGTCCCGGCCCGCCGGAACTTAGCCCAGTGGCGGCCGCTCCACCAGAACGCCTGCTCCCGGCGGGTGACGGACAGCCGTTCGCACGGGCCCTGGGGCGGGCGGGCAGCGCCGCGCCCCCTGTCCCGGGCGGGGCAGGGGCGCGGCCGGCGGGCGGCGGGTGACCGCCCGTCAGGCGGCCGTGGCTCCCACGAACGCACCCCACAGCGCGGCGTAGGCGCCGTTCCGGGCGAGGAGTTCGTCGTGGCTGCCGACCTCGGCGACCCGGCCGTGGTCCATGACGACGACGCGGTCGGCGCGGGCGGCGGTGGTGAGGCGGTGGGCGACCACCAGTGTGGTGCGGCGGCCCGCGACGCGCTCGGTGGCCTGGTTGACCAGGGCCTCGGTGGCGAGGTCCAGGGCGGCGGTCGCCTCGTCCAGCAGCAGGATGTCCGGGTCGACCAGCTCGGCCCGGGCCAGCGCGACCAACTGGCGCTGCCCGGCGGAGAGATTGCGGCCGCGTTCGGCGACGGGGTGCAGGTAGCCGCCGTCGAGCCGGGCGATCATGTCGTGGGCGCCGACCGCGCGGGCCGCCGCCTCCACCTCGGCGTCGCTCGCCTCGGGCCGCCCGTAGGCGATGGCGTCCCGGACGGTCCCCTCGAAGAGGTACGCCTCCTGCGGGACGACGCCGAGCCGGTGCCGGTAGGCCGTCAGGTCCAGGTCGCGCAGGTCGGTGCCGTCGACGGTGACCCGGCCGGTGGTGGGGTCGTAGAACCGGGCGACCAGCTTGACGAGGGTCGACTTGCCCGCGCCGGTCTCGCCGACGAAGGCGACCGTCTCGCCGGGGCTGATCCGCAGGTCGACGCCGGTCAGCGCCTCTTCGGCCTGGCCGTCGCCGTCGGCCGGGCGGTAGGCGAAGCCGGTGTTCTCGAAGGCGATCTCGCCGCGCAGCGAGAGCACGTCGAGCGGTTCGGCGGCCCGCCCGGTGGACGGCTTCTCGCGCAGCAGCTGCTGGATGCGGCCGAGCGAGACGGTGGCCTGCTGGTAGCCGTCGAAGACCTGCGAGAGCTGCTGGACCGGGGCGAAGAACAGGTCGATGTAGAGCAGGTACGCCACCAGCGCACCGGTGGTCAGGGTGCCCGCCTCGATCCGCCCGGCGCCGACGATGAGCACGGCGGCGGCCGCCACCGAGGCGAGGAGCTGCACGAAGGGGAAGTAGACCGAGATCAGCCACTGCCCCTTGAGCCGCGCCAGCCGGTACGAGTCGCTGCGCTCGGCGAACCGGCGGGCGCTGGTCCCCTCGCGGCGGAAGGCCTGCACGATCCGGAGCCCCGCGACGTTCTCCTGGAGGTCGGCGTTGACCCCCGAGACCCGCTCACGGGCCAGTTCGTACGCCTTGACGCTGCGCTTGCGGAAGAAGTACGTGCCGACGGCCAGGACGGGCAGCGTCGCGAAGACGACCAGCGCCAGCTGGAGGTCGATGACGAGCAGCACGCCCATGATCCCGAAGAAGGTGACGACCGAGACGAAGGCGGTGACCAGGCCGGTCTGGAGGAAGGTGGAGAGCGCGTCGACGTCGGTGGTCATCCGGGTCATGATCCGGCCGGTCAGCTCACGCTCGTAGAAGTCCAGGCCGAGCCGCTGGAGCTGGGCGAAGATCTTCAGCCGCAGCGCGTACAGCACCCGCTCGCCGGTGCGGCCGGTCTTACGGATCTCGACGGTCTGCGCCGACCACTGGGCGACGACCGCGAGCAGGGCGAGTCCGGCGGCGGCCCAGACCGCGCCGAGCGCCATCTGGTTGACGCCCTCGTCGATGCCGTGCCGGATCAGCACCGGCAGCAGCAGGCCGAGTCCCGCGTCGGCGGCGACGAAGAGGAAGGCGATCGCCAGCGGCTTGCCGAAGCCGCGCAGCAGCCGCCGCAGGCCGTAGGAGTCCTCCGGGGTGACGGCGCGGGCCTCGTCGACCCCGGGTTTCTCGTCGGCGGGCGGCAGCGCCTCGACCTGGGCGAGCAGTTCGGGGGTGGCGGGCATCCCGGCGAGGGCGGCGGCCGGGTCGCGGGCCTCCCTGTCGCGGACCCACAGTGCCGGGGTGATGCCGCGCTCGGCGTCGAACTCGGCGTCCAGCTCGTCGCGGAGTTCGTCGGTGAGGGCCTCCTCCTCGGGCAGTACGGGGGGCGAGGGCTCGGGGGTGTGGCCGGGGGAGACGCCGCCGAGTTCGTCGGGGTCGGTGAGCAGGCGGCGGTAGAGCGGCGAGGTGCGCTCCAGCTCCTCGTGGGTGCCGATGGCGGCGAGCCGGCCCTCGTCGAGGACGGCGATGCGGTCGGCGAGGTTCAGGGTGGAGCGCCGGTGGGCGATGAGCAACGTGGTGCGGCCCGCCATGACCTCGGCCAGCGTCTCGTGGATCTCGTGCTCGACGCGGGCGTCCACCGCCGAGGTGGCGTCGTCCAGGATCAGCAGCCGGGGGTCGGTGAGCAGGGCGCGGGCCAGGGCCAGGCGCTGGCGCTGGCCGCCGGAGAGAGTCAGGCCGTGCTCGCCGACGGCGGTGTCGTAGCCGTCGGGGAGCGCGTCGATGAAGCGGTCGGCGCGGGCGGCCCGGGCGGCGGCGGTGATCTGCTCGTCGGTGGCGTCGGGGCGGCCGTAGGCGAGGTTGGCGCGGATGGTGTCGGAGAAGAGGAAGCTGTCCTCGGGGACCATGCCGATGGCGGCGCGCAGCGAGTCGAGGGTCAGCTCGCGCACGTCGTGGCCGCCGACGAGGACGGCGCCGCGGCTCACGTCGTAGTAGCGCGGCAGCAGCATCGAGACGGTGGACTTGCCGCTGCCGGAGGCGCCGACCAGGGCGAGGGTCTCGCCCTCGCGGATCTCCACGCGGAAGCCGTCGAGGACGGGGCGGGCGTCGCCGTAGCCGAAGGTGACGCCGTCGAACTCGACGGTGGCCGGGGCGTCGGCGGGCAGCTCGCGGGTGCCGTCGGCGATCGAGGGTTCGGTGTCGATCAGCTCCAGGACGCGTTCGGCGCCCGCCCGGGCCTGCTGGCCGACGGTGAGGACCATGGCGAGCATCCGGACCGGGCCGACCAGCTGCGCGAGGTAGGTGGAGAAGGCGACGAAGGTGCCGAGCGTGATCTGCCCGCGCACCGCCAGCCAGCCGCCGAGGGCGAGCATCGCGACCTGGCCGAGCATGGGGACGGCCTGGAGGGCGGGGGTGTAGCGGGCGTTGAGCTTGACGGTGCGCAGGCGGCCCGCGAAGAGGCGGCGGCTGACCTCGCGGACCTTGCCGGTCTCCTGGTCCTCCTGCCCGAACCCCTTGACGACGCGGACGCCGGAGACGGCCCCGTCGACCACCCCGGCGACGGCGGCGGCCTGCCCCTGGGCGTACCAGGTGGCGGGGTGCAGCCGGACGCGGCTGCGGCGGGCGATCCACCACAGGGCGGGGGCGACGGCGACGACGACCAGGGTCAGCGGCAGCGAGAGCCACGCCATGATCGCCAGGGACATCAGGAAGAGCAGGACGTTGCCGATGGTCATCGGCAGCATGAAGAGCAGGCCCTGGATGAGCTGGAGGTCGCTGGTGGCACGGCCGACGACCTGCCCGGTGGAGAGCTCGTCCTGCCGTCTGCCGTCCAGCTTGGTGATGGTGTCGAACATGTCGGTGCGCAGCTCGTGCTGCACGTCCAGGGCGAGCCGCCCGCCGTAGTAGCGGCGGATGTACGTCAGCCCGTAGACGACCAGGGCGGCCGCCACCAGCAGCCCGGTCCACAGGGCCAGCGAGCGGCTGCCGCCGATCACGTCGTCGATGACGACCTTGGTGATCAGCGGGACCAGCGCCATGACGCCCATCCCGGCCAGCGAGGCGCCCAGCGAGAGGATCACGTCCTTGGGGTGCCGCCAGGCGTACGCGGTGAGCCGCTTGCCCCAGCCGCGGTCCTCGATGGCCGCCTCCGGTCTGCCCGGCACCCCGCCGTCCTCCTGGCGCGTCGGCACCCGCCCCCGCTCCCCCTGCCCCTGTCGGTGCTGCCGCGCGCCCGCCACCCGTGGTCCTTCCGTCGTCCCGTTCGGTCCGGTCTACCGCCAGCGCCAACGCCCGGAGCGGGGGTTTTCATCCCGCCGCAACAAACGGGCGGGGGCGCACCGGCGCGCGAGGGGTGCCGGGGAACGTGGCGCCCGGGGGCCGGGCGGCGCGGACCAGCGGGGGCCGAGAGGGCCGCCGGTCAGCGGTGGCCGAGGACGTTGACGACGCGGCCGTCCGGGTCGCGGACGAAGAAGCGGCGTACGCCCCACTCCTCGTCACGCACCGGCAAGAGGATCTCGGCGCCGCTCGCCCGCATCTCCTCGTACGCGGCGTCCACGTCGTCGACCTCGATGCTGAGGTCGGGGACGACGGGGCCGGTGCGGTCCTCCGTCATCAGGCTGAGCTGCGCCGCCGGGGTGCCGGGGGCGGTGAGGGTGGTGATCCAGCCGAGGTCCATCGCGGGACTGAGGCCGAGCCGGGTGTAGAACGCCCCGCACGCCCGGGTGTCCTCGGTCCGCAGATTCGGTACGACTCGCCGTACATCCATGGTCCGTTCCTTACACCGTGCCGCGCGGGCCGGCCGGGCCGCTCCCGGCCGGAGTGCCCCGCGACGGGAGCACTCCAGCACAGGAGAGGGCGGACGTCACCCTTCCCGGGACTCCTCATGCGTCGCGGCGAACATCCTCAGGTGGACCGGAAGGACCACCACCGACGGGCCCGGGGCGGCCAGCGCCTCGGCGAGGTCGGCGGCGAGGGTCTCCACTGAGGTGGTGGTGGCCGGGATGTGGAAGGCGGCGGCCAGGGCCGCGTAGTCCGGGCGGCTCAGCTCCGTGGCGGTGGTGGTGCCGAAGGCCTCGTTCATGTACTCGCGGAGGATGCCGTACCCGCCGTCGTCCACGATGAGCCAGGTGACGGGCAGGTCGTGCTGGCGGGCGGTGGCCAGCTCGGCGATCGAGTACAGGGCGCCGCCGTCGCCGGAGACGGCGAGGACCGGGCGGGTCGGGTCGGCCACGGCGGCGCCGAGCGCGGCCGGGTAGGCGTAGCCGAGGCCGCCGGCGCCCTGGCCGGAGTGGAAGGTGCCGGGGCGGCGGGCGTCGAAGGCGGACCAGGCCCAGTAGCCGAGGATCGTCATGTCCCAGAAGCTGGGCGAGGTGTCCGGCAGGGCCTCGCGGACGGCGGCCAGGACGCGCTGCTCGGTGTCGAGGCCCTGGCCGTCGATGCGGTCGCGGATCGCGGCGAGGGTGGCGGCGACCCGCTCGGCGGCGTCCGGGTCCTCGCGCTCGGGGACGGTCTCCAGCAGGGCGGTGAGGGCGAGGCGGGCGTCGGCGTGGATGCCGAGGGCCGGGTAGTTGGCCTCCAGCTTGCCGAGGTCGGCGTCGACCTGGATGATCCGGCCGCCCGGGGTGAAGGTCCCGTAGTGCGAGGAGAGCTCGCCGAGGCCGGAGCCGACGACGAGGACCACGTCGGCCTCCTCCAGGAAGGCCGTGGTGTGCCGGTCCTCCATCCAGGACTGGAGGGAGAGCGGGTGGTCCCAGGCGAACGCGCCCTTGCCGCCGAAGGTGGTGACCACCGGCGCCTGGATCCGCTCGGCCAGCGCGGTGAGCTTCCCGGCGGCGTCGGCGCGGACCACGCCGCCGCCCGCGATGATCACCGGCCGCTCGGCGCGGCCCAGCCAGTCGGCGGCGACAGCGGTCAGCTCGGGGCGCGGCGCCGGGTGGTCCGGGGTCGCGTCCGGCGCGGTGACCTGCGGGAGCGTGGTCCCGGCGCTGAGGACGTCGGCGGGGATCTCCACCCAGACCGGGCCGTGCGGGGCGGTCAGGGCGCTCCGCCACGCCTCGGCGACGGCGGTGGGGATCTGCGAGGCGGTCCGCACGGTGTGCACGGACTTCACCACGTCCCGGAACGACGCCTGCTGGTCGCGCAGCTCGTGCAGGTACCCGTGGCGCCCGCCGCCGAGCCCCGCCACCGGGATCTGGCTGCTGATCGCCAGCACCGGGGCGCTGGCGGCGGCCGCCTCCTGGAGCGCGGCCAGCGAGGTGAGGGCGCCCGGGCCGGTGGAGAGGAGCAGCGGGGCCGCCTCACCGGTGACCCGGCCGTACGCGTCGGCGGCGAACCCGGCGTTGTTCTCGACGCGGAGCCCCACGTACTCCATGGGGGCGCGGCGCAGGGCGTCGAACATGCCGAGCGCGTGCTGGCCCGGGAGGCCGAAGACGGTGGTGGCGCCGAGGCCGTGGAGCGTCTCCATGACCAGGTCGCCGCCGGTGCGGCCGGGCGGAGGGGTGAGGGCTGACGCCCTCTGGGCCGGGGTGGGGATCAGGTCGGGGCCGTGGTGGTCGTGGGTCATGGTGCGGGTTGGCCTCGCGTCGGTTGAGTGGGGTTTTGGCCATGGTGTCATTCGCCTGGCGGCGGGCTGGGGTGCCCGAGGGCTTGCCCCTGCCGGGGCGGGGGTCTGCCCGGCCTCCGGCCTGGGGGCCTCAGGCGCCGGCCGGGCTGTCATTGGCCTCAAACGCCGGCCGGGCTGGGGTGGCCTCAAACGCCGGCCAGGCTGGATTCGTCGCCTGGAAGGGCTGAGTTTCTCCTCCTGACCGGAGGGGGTGCCTGGCCTCCGGCCAGGGGCCTCAAGCGCCGGCCGGGCTGAGGTTGGCCGGGTGAGCCCCAGCCGCCTCGATAGCCCGGTCGGGGGGTGTGGGCGCAGTTGAGCCCGGCCGGCGC